>CAILVY010000114.1 GCA_903837785.1 Candidatus Hydrogenedentota bacterium | reverse complement strand
TGGCGGAGGCGCTCGACGCATTCGATGAAGGCGGCGGAGATGTACTCGTTGTCCTGATCGGACATGGCGGGGTGGATGGGCACGCACACGATGCGCTTGCCAATCTGTTCCGAGAGCGGCAGGGACTGGCCCGGGGTGTGTTCGCGCATGAGCTTGCGGCTCTCGTAAACCGGGGGATTCGCGATAAGGCAGCGGATGCCGAAGTCCTGTTCCATCGCCTTCATCAGCGCATCGCGCTTCTCGCCCGCCCACTCCGCGCACACGAGGCACGTGTAGAGATAGTAGCTGTGCTTGCAGTCCGGCGGCTCATACGGGAGCGCCACGCAGGGCACGCCGTCGAGCATGCTGTCCCGGCGCTTGGCCAGCCGACGGCGCGCATCGATCATGCGGTCGAGTTTGGCCAGTTGCACGAGCCCGACGGCCGCCTGCACTTTCGTCATGACGTTCGAGGTGCCCCACACCTCCGTGTCGATGCCGTAGAAGCGGGTGGAGCGGCAATACGCGGCGAAGTCGTCGTTGTCCGTGGTGATCATGCCGCCTTCGCCGAGGGTGACCATGTTCTTCATCGTGTGGAAGGAGAAGACCGTGCAGAAGCCGGCCTTGCCGAGTTTCTCGCCTTGATATTCGCCGCCGCAGGCGCGCGCGGCATCGCCAATGACGAGCGGCGGCCCATACTTCGGGTGCGGATGCCGCTGTGCAATTGCCTCGTATTTGTCCATGGGTGCCGCGAGTCCGTTCATGTGCACGGGGAAGATGGCGCGGGTGCGCGGCGTGATGCGTTTCTCGACATCGCCGGGATCGAGCTGAAGCGTTATGGGATCGACTTCGCCCCAGACCACCTGGCCGCCCGCGCCCATCACGGCGAGGGGCGAGGCCATGAAATTGATCGCCGGGACGATGACCTCGTCGCCCGGTTCCAGGTTGAGATAACGCATGGCCATGTCGAGGCCGGGGCCGGCGCTGTTGACCGCGATGGCGTGCTTCGAACCGGTATACGCGGCGAATGCAGCTTCGAACGCGAGAATGGTCTCGCAGGTGAATCCGAAGCCCTTGTTGATGTCGATCGAGTCGCGCATCGCCGCAACCGCCGCCTCAATCTCCTCCTCGCCATAGACGCTTCCCAGCAGGGGTTCGCCCTCCCACAGGATGCTGCTCTTGCCGCGGCTGAAAATGTCCTGGCGTTCTTGCACTGAAAGCATGACGGCTCTCCCTCTCGTTGTGTCCCGTCCTCGAACGCCCACCTTGCAGAATCCCCGGATTGAATGTCAAACTGGCGCGCGAAAGGAAGACCGCCACGCATGTCAAAACCAAAGATCCAGCTCGTCACCACGTATCTCGAAATGTCTGCCCCGCCGGCGCGTCCGCCCCGGCCCAAACCGGACGGACTCAGTGTGGTGCCTCTGCCCAAGGTGCCCATCCATTTCTACCGCTATCTCTACAACACGCTGAGCGAGCCCTGGGTATGGTGGGAACGCAAGCGGCAGACGGACGCGGAAATCGCCGCCGAAGTGCACAGCCCGGAATTCGATTTCTATGTGCCGTACATGGGCTGGCTGCCCATCGGCATGCTGGAGCTGGACAAGCGCCGCTTCCCCGAAGTGCAGCTCAATTACTTCGGCCTGTTCAACGAGTATTGCGGCCTGGGCATCGGCGGTTACCTGCTCGACTGGACGGTGCAGGAGGTCTTTGGCCACGGCGCAACCCGTTTCTGGGTGCATACGTGCTCGCTGGACAGCCCGAACGCCATTCCCGCGTATCAAAGCGCGGGGCTGGTTATTTTCGACACAGTAACCGAATGGATCGACGATCCGTCGGCGTGAATCTTGAACGCATCCGACCCTGAGAAGGAGGGGAACCCATGCTCATCTCGACCCTGATGTTTGCGCTGATGGCAGTGCCGCCCGCGGAGGGCGGACCCCGGCCGGAACACGGGCTGCACTTCGAGACGCCGGTAACGACGTGGGATGAAGCGCTGCCGCTGGGCAATGGGATTCTCGGAGCACTCGTCTGGGGCGATGGCGCGCCGTTGAAGATCTCGCTCGACCGCACGGACCTGTGGGACCTGCGGCCGGTGCCGGAATTCCATTCGGAGGAGTACACGTATGCCACGATGCGCGAATGGGAGAAGGCGGGACGGATCAAAGACCTGCTGCGGGTCTACGATCAGCCGTATGAACGCCCCGCGCCCACGAAGATCCCCGCCGGCCGCATCGAACTAACCTTGAAAGGCGCCGCCTTCCAGCACACGGACCTCTCCATCGCGGATGCCACCGGGGCCACGGCCTTCAAGGACGGCACCTCCGCCCGCGTGTGGATTCATGGCATCGAACCCGTGGGCATCATCGAGATTGCCGGCCCCGCGGAGCTGACGCCCGTGCTCGTGGCGCCGGCCTTCGCCGGAAAAGAAACGGGCCCCACAAAGCCGTCAATCGTCGCGGGCGAGTTGACGCAGCTCGGGTATCCGGCGCCGGTAAAGAGCAGCGGCGAGACCTGGTCCGCCTATGAGCAGGAAGGCTGGGGCGGATTCCGCTTCGCGGTCTACCTCGCCTGGAAGAAGAGCGCGGACAAGTGGGTCGCCGCGTGGTCCGTCGCGTCGAAATTCGAGGGCGAAGCGCCGCTTGAAATCGCAAAGCAGCGCGTGGAGAACGCGCTGGCCGGGGACTTGGCGGCCCTCCGCGCAAGTCACGAGGCGTGGTGGAAACAATACTGGCAGCAGTCGGGGGTCTCCATTCCCAACGCGGCCATCGAGCGGCAGTGGTACCTCGACACGTACAAGTTCGGCGCGGCCAGCCGGCGCGGTTCGCCGCCCATCACGCTGCAGGGCCCCTGGACGGCCGATGACGGCAAACTGCCGCCGTGGAAAGGGGATTATCATCACGACCTGAACACGGAGTTGAGTTACTGGCCCTGTTACAGCGGCAACCGCCTCGAGGAAGGGCTCAGTTATCTCGATTGGCTCTGGAACACGCGCGAGGCCTGCAGGGAGTGGACGCAGCGTTTCTTCAGGATGCCGGGCATGAACGTACCGATGACGGCCGACTTAAACAACGATCAGATTGGCGGGTGGCGGCAATACACGCACTCCTCCACCACCGGCGCGTGGCTCGCGCAGCACTTCTATCTGCATTGGCAGTTCAGCGGCGACCGCGCCTTCCTGGAAGAGCGCGCGTATCCGTACTTGCGCGATTGCGCGGTGTTCATCGAGGCGGTGACGAATGAGCGGGGCCCGGACGGCAAACGGACCTTGCCGCTGAGTTCCTCGCCTGAAATCAATGACAACCGGCCCAACGCCTGGTTCCCGTCCATCACGAATTACGATCTTGCGTTGATCCGATGGCTGTTGGGCGCGACGGCGGAATTGGCGCGGGAAACGGGCCGGGCGGACGATGCGGCGCATTGGGATGCCGTCTGCGCCGAACTGCCCGGGTTCAGCTATGGCGAAGACGGGCGGCTGCTTGTGGCCAGGGACTATCCCCTGCCCGAATCGCACCGCCACTTCTCCCACCTGATGGCGATTCACCCGCTCGGACTCATCGACCCTGCACAAGGAGACGCCGCGGCGAAGACGATCCGCGCCTCGCTTGCGGAGTTGGACAAGCTCGGTTCGAGCTACTGGTGCGGCTACAGCTTCGCGTGGCTCGCGAGCCTGGCCGCGCGCGCGGGTGACGGCGGCAAGGCGGAGACGGCCCTGGAAACCTTCGCCACCGCGTTCGTCTTGCGCAACAGCTTCCACTGCAACGGCGATCAATCCGGGAAGGGCCACAGCAAATTCGATTACCGCCCCTTCACCCTCGAAGGCAACTTCGCGGCCGCCGCCGGGCTCCAGGAAATGCTCCTGCAGAGCCAATCGGGCGTGATCCACGTCTTTCCGGCCGTGCCGGATTCCTGGAAGGACGCCGCCTTCCGCACCCTGCGCGCCCGCGGCGCGTTCCTCGTGTCCGCCGAACGGAAGGGCGGCAAAACCGTCCGTGTCGAGATTGCTTCGGAACGTGGCGGAACCTGCCGGCTCCATTCCCCCTTCAGCGGCAAGGAGCTCACGCTCGCCCTGCAGCCCGGCGAACGCATTGATCTGACTTCAGATGAGGGAACCTGAACCAATTCCCGATTATCTGCATTCTTCGAAGCGGGGGGCCTCCCAAAGGCATCCGCAGAGAGGACATTGCCCCGGGGCGCTTACAAGCATGGCCGTGAACCCGCATTCACAAAAAACATGACAGGTTCTCGGGCGTTGAACGATCAGAACATCGCACATTGCCAACACTCCTTCAGTCACTCTGCCGTCATCCTTCCCATCAGTTGATCGGCGTATAGATTATACAACTTGAGTGTGAAGTAGTGACGGGAGCGCAGGCAGGCCGGCCCGGCCGCGGCAAAACGATTGACACAAGTGCCAATAAGAAACGGGAAGCCGGGCGTGGCAAACGCCATTCGCCCGGCTTACGCGCTACGAGGCCGTAGGCTCTCTTTCGTCCAGTGCGGAAACTAGTTCCGCTTGCGGCGCGTGGCGGCGCCGCCCAGGGCAAGGACCGCGACCAGGGTAACGAGGCCGGCGAGGCCCGCCGCAGGCATCTGCTGCACGTCCACGCTAATCTGGATGGGATCCGAGTCCGCATGGTCGCCGTAGTAGTCGGTGACGATAACCTGATACTCGCCTGAGTCCTGCCCGGCGAGGTCGTCGAATACGAGGATGTGCCCGGAGTTCACCTCGGCGCCGTCCTTGTACCACAGGTACGTCAGCGGAGGATAGCCGCCCGTGGCCTCGGCCGTGAGCGTCATATCCCGGCCGATCCGGGCTTCGCCGTCCACGGTTACGCCGGTGAGTGTCACGTGGGGTGCGACATGGAGGGTGCCCCGGGCCGAGGGATGCGGCTGTCCGTCGTAGGTGACGACGCACCAGTAGTCGCCCTCGTCGGCCGCGGAGATATCGGAGAGCTGCCAGGATGCGGCCGCGGGCCCCGTGTGGATCGTCTTGGACTCGTTGTCCTCGCGGTACCACTGGTATCCGGTGGCGACGCCGGCTTCGTCCACGCTGACGGCCAACAACGGCGAGTCCTGGAGGTAGAGATGAAGTTCGGACGGTTCGGTGGCGAAACCGGGCCAGTTATGGACGGTGCCCGTGGGGGACAATCCGCCGGCGTAGGTGTTGCCGGCGCCGTCACTGATGCCGGGCCCTGACAGGACCACCGCGACTGTGCCGTCCGCATCGGGGTTGGCCAGTGCCACGCTTATCGTGTAGGCGGAATCGGCGCCACTGACGGAAGGCGTGCCCGCCAGCGAACCGGACACCAGCGTGACGTCGCCCTCCGTAAAGGTCCCCGCCACCGATTCACTGAAGACCACGCTGAAGCTTACGGTGTCCGCGGTGGAATGCGCGGGCCCCTGCAGCGTGATCACGGCGGTGGGCGCGATCTTGTCGATCGTCAGGGCGGTATTGTTGGAAACCGTGCGGCTGTTGCCGGCCAGGTCCGTGGCCTGGATGCTGATCGTGGCGGGACCGTCCGGGTCACTCGCGCCCACGACGTAGGCGTACGTGTAGACGAGGCCCGCGTTGCTCTGGTAGATCGCGGGATGGCCGTTGACCGAAACGGTCGAACTGACCCGGAGGGCTTCCGAGGCGGTGATGGAAATCGCGACCGGGGCGCCTTCGCGGGCTTTCGCGGGCACGGCAATCACCTGGCTGATCGAGGGAAGGGCATTGTCAAAAACGGAGATGAACTGGCCGGGCTCATTCGGGTTGAGGGCGCTGTCCAGCGCCGCGCCTTCAGGAATGCTTGCCGAGAAAGAACCCAGGCTCTGGGGCGTCAGGCTGAAGGAGTAGTTTGCCCCCGACCCCGAGAAGCCGAAGAGGAACGCGTTTGCGGTGGTGATGTCCGCCGCGGTGAATCCGGTCACCGGCTTGCTGAACACCACGGTTACGGCGACGGGCCGTTGATTCGTGGGATTGGGCAGGCCGGAGGTCATGGAAACCGTGGGCCGCACATTGTCGTAGTCCCGGCTGAGCACGGCCGCGCCGGGGTTGCCGCTGCCGGCCGGATCGTGGGCCGCGCCCGCGGGGATCGTGGCCGTCACAGTGCCCGTGGCGGCGGGCACGAGGTCGAAGCTGTAATCGCTGCCGGAGCCCGCGAAGTTGTTGACGGCGCCATTGAGCACCTGAACCGCCAGCGCATCGAAATCGACGACCGGTTCACTGAAGTGGACGGTGACGGGAATCGGCGAAACATTGGTGGGATTGGCGGCGGTGGAGGCCATCGTCACGGTGGGCGGGGTGCCGTCATACACGCGGGTGATCGTGTTGGATGCTGAGTCATTGGCATTGCCCGCGGCGTCGTGGAAGGAAGCCGCGTTCACCACGCACGAGAATGCCGCCTCGGCGATCGGGGTCAATGTGAAGGAGTAGCCCGTCCCCCCGCCGCTGAAATCGCTGAGCGACGCATTCTGGAGCGTGAAGCACCCGGCGGAGAAATCCGCGCAGGCCTCGCTCAGCGTCACGGAGACCGTGATGGCGTTGTTCGTGGGGTCGGTGGCCGTTGTGTTAAGGGTGGCGGTTGGCGGCAGGGTGTCATAGGTGCCGCTGATCACGTTCGAGCCTTCGTTGGGATTGCCGGCGGGATCCGAGAAGGCGCCCGGATTCACCTGGCAGGAGAAGTATCCCTGGGCATACGGAGACAAGGTCATCGAATAGGATGTGCCGCCGCCCGTGAAATTGCTGACGGTGACGTTGTAGATGTCGAGGTCGCCCGCGTCAAAGCCCGGGCAGGGCTCGCTCAAGGTGATGTTCACGATGATGGGGGCGGGCGTGGGGTCCGGCGCGCTGGTCGCCAATGAGATCGTTGGCTGGACCGTGTCCACGATGAGTTCATTCGCGGTGGCATCCCACAGCGTGTTTGCGCCCGCGTCCACGGCGGAAACCAGCACGTCGTAGGTGCCGTCGGCAAGCGCGGACAACAGGTTGTCCTGCAACGTCCAGGTCCCATCGCCGTTGTTTGCGGCCGTGAGCGTCTGGGTGCCCACGGTGACGCTGACCACCGCCGTGGCTTCCGCCACGGTGCCGGACAACGCGGGCGTCGTGTCCTTCGTCACCAGCGCGTTCACGGTGGGAACCGTGCTGACGACGTTGATGATGTCTTCCATCATGTTCGATTCGCCCGCGGCGCTGCGCACTTTGAAATAGACGTGTTTCGGTCCGTCGCCCGCGCTCAACGTATAGAGCGGTGCCGTGCTGTAGGGGTACCAGGAAGCGCCCGGGAATGCCACGTCTTCACTGGCGGCGTATTCCAGGGGGCCGTTGGTGCTGTCATTGTTGAGAATGGCCGCGAGCCCCAGGGCGTTGACCGCGCCGCCGTTCAGGGCGAATGAGTTGACCCAATGCGGGATTTGGAAAGTGATGCTGCGGGCCGGGGTGGTCGTGTACGGAGAGGCGGGCATCCCTTTGAGTTCGACGGTGGCCACACTCAAGTCGGCGTTGAACGGGTAGGAGAAGGGTTGGCCGAGCACCACAAAGTGCGCATCGCCGCTGATATGGGGCGTGAACGTCATGGTCGGGCTGTTGATGCCCACATTCTGGAAGATGTTTCCCACCGTGAACGTGGGGCTGGACACGTCTTGTTCAATGTGCTGCAGGGCCGAGGTGAATACGCCCTTGTCCGTATTCAGGGGATTGAGCGCCACCGGGATGGAATCCGAGGTTCGAACGCCAAGGACGATGCTGCCGCCCAGGGTGGAGCCGCCGAAGTTCCAGTTGATGAGGTTGGGGGCTTCCACCTGCTGCGTCAAGGTGAGCGAATTGCCCTGCTGGTACGCCGTGAAATTCAGGGTCCGCAGCAATCCCTCGGGGGTCGTGGTGAAGTAACCGCTCCAGCCGGTATAGGTGATGGGCAGGCCAAGAAGGTTGATGTTGATGTCGATGCCCACCCGGCCGGAATATTCCACCACAATGTTCTGGGAGGCGCTGCTGGACCCGCCTTGGAACCACAAGTCGCCCTTGCCCGGCGCCTTGGGAAAGGTGAGCTTTCCGTCGCCGTTGACGGCAAGATTGAGCGCGGTTCCGCTGGCCTTGCCGTTGAGTTCCACCTTCACCGTAATGCCGCCAATGAGGGGCAGGCTGTAATTCTGCGTGGTGGTGTAGATAGTCGTGGGGGTGATGCCCACGTTCAACGGCAGCACCTCGTGTGTCTGGCTGTAATCCGTGGCACCCGCTGCGGGCCCGGCACAGAGCACGATTACCACAGCTACTGGCAGAAGAGACAGGATTGCACGCATGCTGATACCCTTTGATGAATGCGGTTCTACTGGATGCGTTCCGGGGAAATGCGCCCATTTTGCGCACAAGGCAACAGATTCGCCCACCTAAGGTAATCTCTACCTTCCCTCTTGTTCACATTATCCCCCAGGAACACCTGTTTTATCAAGTGGAATTGCCCGGGTTTTGCACGCGTGGCGGGCCGGCGTTGCGCATATTTTGATTCTCTGCCGGAAGGGTCTTATACTCTTCCCATGTCTCCGGGCCGCAACCCCTTCCGGGGGAGCTTATGACGCTTGATGGACAGGTGCTAGTGCTGAACCGCTCGTGGGTGGCTGTTCACGTCACCCATACACGGCGAGCCCTGACCCTGCTCTTTCAGGGGCATGCCCGGGTCGTCCACCCCAAGGATTACCGCCTTTACGATTTTGCGGACTGGTGCGAACTGTCCAAGTACCGGGAGAATTTCGACGGGGGTCATTTTATTCACACGCCCTCCTTCCAGGTGCGCCTGCCCGAGGTCATTCTGCTGAACGTGTTCAACGGCTTTGTGAAGCGCGAGGTGCGCTTGTCCCGCCGGAACATCTTCGAACGCGACGAGCAGCGCTGCCAGTATTGCGGCCACCGCTTCTCGAAGCAGGACCTCACGATCGACCACGTCATGCCGCGCTCGCGCGGGGGGCGGGATACGTGGGAGAACCTCGTGCTGGCCTGCCTCCGCTGCAATTTGAAGAAGGGCAGCCGTACGCCGGACGAGGCCAGCATGCAGTTGCTTCGGCGGCCGGTGGCGCCGCACTGGCTCCCGCGCTTCGGGGCGCAGATCCCGAAGAACGAGTTGATGAGTTGGCAGCGCTTCGTGGACCTGGCCTACTGGAACACGGACATCGGCGACTGACGCCCCGCGATTGCGGCCGCTTCCACGCCGCCGATATACTCCCTGTGCCCCTCTGCACCCCTGCACACCGCAAGCACTTTCCCGACTTGAGGATAGGCGCCGGGCAAACGAGGGAGCGAGACAATCGATGGAGTACATCAGCCAGCCGTGAGCGCATACGCCGAAATCGCACTTCCGCTGCCGGTGGACCGCGTGTTCACGTATGCGGTTCCCACGGCGTTGCGGGACCGCGCGGCGGCGGGTATGCGCGCCTCGGTCCCGGTTTCGAACCGGGTTGAGACGGGCTATATCACGGCGCTGACAGATCACACGGAAGTCGAGGGCGTTCGTGAACTGCTGGATCTGCCGGACACCGCGCCGGTGTTCTCGGAGGAGATGCTGGGCTTGTGCCGGTGGATCTCGGAGTATTACTGCTGTTCCTGGGGCGAGGCGCTGCATTGCGCCCTGCCCGCCGGCCTGAAATCGGGGGCCCGGCTGCGCTATCACCTGCACGCGGAGCGCCTGAACGATGGGGCCTTCTCCGAACGTCAGAAGCGAATCATCGCGGCGCTGTACAAGCGGGGCCCCTTGCTCGAAGGCCAACTGGCGGCGCTGGCGGGGCGCAAGGCCCTGAGCAACACGCTGCAGGCGCTGGTGCGACGGGGGGTGCTTCATGCCGAGCCTGCGTTTGACGAGGGTGGCGTATCGATTCGCACGGAAACCTGGGTCCAGCTGTGTGAGGACCGCGTTCCCGCCAACGAGGCCATCCTCGCACTGCAGCGGCGCGCGCCGAAGCAGGCGGCCGTGTATCTGGATCTGCTGCATGGCCAGCCGGAACGGGCGGCCACCGCGCTCTACGAGAGGCACAAGGTGACCGCGTCTGTGCTGCACGCGCTGGAAGAGAAGGGCCTCATCACGAGCTCGGAGCGGGAATTCTACCGGGCGCCGGCGTTCACGGCGGACGAACGGGCGGCCCATAAGCACCTGCTGAACGGCGAGCAGCGGGAGGCGCATCAGGCAATGGCCGAGGCGCTGGCGGCCCGGCGCTTCCAGCCTTTTCTCCTCAAGGGGATCACCGGATCCGGGAAGACCGAAGTCTATCTCCAGGCCATCGAGTGCGCCTTATCCCAAGGCCGGGATGCCATCATTCTCGTCCCCGAGATTTCGCTGACGCCTCAGACGGTCGGCCGCTTCTACGCGCGCTTCCAGCAGGCGATTGCGGTATTGCACAGCGGCCTCAGCCTGGGCGAACGCTACGACGAGTGGCGGCGCGCCCAGCGGGGCGAGGTCCGCATCGTAGTCGGGGCGCGCTCGGCCATCTTCGCGCCGCTCAAGCACGTGGGGATCATTGTCGTGGACGAGGAGCACGACAACTCGTACAAGCAGGGGGACACGCCCCGCTATCACGCGCGGGACGTCGCGATCATGCGCGCAAAGATGAACGACGCGGTGTGCGTGCTCGGGTCAGCGACGCCCTCGATCGAATCCTTCCACAACTCCGAAATCGGAAAGTCCGTCCGGCTCGAACTGTCCCGGCGCGCCACGGCGAGTCCCTTGCCGGAGGTCCGCCTGATCGACATGCGCATCGAGACGAAGGAGTCGGGCGGGCAGGTAATCCTCTCGCGGCCCCTCGAAGACGCGGTCAGAACCCGCGTGCAGGCGGGAGAGCAGGCCATCCTGTTGCTGAACCGCCGTGGCTTCGCGCCGTTCGTGCTGTGCCCGATGTGCGGCTGGGTGGCCCCGTGCGAGAACTGCCAGGTGAGTCTGACGTATCACAGCAGCGGCGGCGTGCTGCGCTGCCACTATTGCGGCGCGCAGCGAAAACGCCCCGAGGTCTGCGATGTTTGCCACTTCAATCCGCTGATCTACCTCGGCGCGGGCACCCAAAAGGCCGAGGACTATCTGCTGCGCGCGTTTCCCGGGGCGCGCGTCGAACGGATGGACGCGGACACGACGTCGGGCAAAGGCGGCCACGCCAAGATTCTCGGGCGTTTCGCCGCGGGCGAAATCGACATCCTGATCGGCACGCAGATGCTCGCCAAGGGCCACGACTATCCCGGCGTCACGCTCGTGGGCGTCATCAACGCGGACACCGGCCTCGCCGTGCCCGATTTCCGCGCCGCGGAACAGACCTTCCAGTTGTTGACGCAGGTGGCAGGGCGCGCGGGGCGCGGGGATCGTTCGGGCGAGGTCTATCTGCAGACGTACCGCCCGAATCACTACGCGATCCAGGCGGCGGCGCGCCATGACTATGCGGCCTTCCATGAACGGGAAATCGAACAACGCCGGAAGGCGGGATATCCGCCGTTCCGCCGCATGGCAAACTTCGCCATCGAGAGCGAGGATCCGGAATTGGCGGCACGCCATGCCGCGCTTCTGCGCCGCGTGGCCCGACAGTGCATCGAGTCCCTCGAATTCAAGAACACGGAGATTCTCGGGCCGGCGCCCGCCGCGATCAAGCGCGTGAACAAAAAGTACCGCTGGAATCTGGCCTTGCTCGCGCGCAGTTCGGGGAGGCTGAACCGGCTCACGCGCGCGGTCCGCGATGCCTTCCTGGAACAAGCCGTGGGGAACAAGGTGCAACTCAAGGTCGATCTCGATCCCTACGGGATGTATTGAGTCGTTGACCGCTTCCGGCGCGGGCTGCTAGGCTTTCGCCCAACCTACGGAGAGAAAGACTATGCCTGCCTTCACTGCGGCACTGCTGGGGATCATGATGAGCGTGCTGGCGCAGCCGGCGCCGTTCGCCCGGAGCGAGGCGCTCGCTTTGCGTTCGGCCACACCCAACCTGGCCAGCGTTCCCTGCTACGCCAAGTTTGAACTCCTCCTGGATTTGTCCGCCACGTACGAGAATCCGTTCAACCCGGAGGATATCGACGTGTGGGCCGTGTTCACGCCGCCGGCCGGGAAGGCGGTGCGCGTCAACGGCTTCCTGGGACAAGCCCACGCGCGGAAGCTGGACAAGGACACGGAGTCCATTACGGCGACGGGGGAAGCGCAATGGATGCTTCGATTCGCGCCGACGCGTGAGGGGCGGTGGACGTATGCCGTCCACGCCCGGGATCGCAGCGGGGAAACGGAACTTCCCGCCGCGTCGTTTGAAGCCATGGCCTCCGAAAGCCCCGGGTATCTCCGCATCGCCCGGAACAATCCGCGCGTCTTCGCCTTTGACAACGGGCGGCCGTTCTTTCTGGTCGGGGAGAACATGTGCTGGGCGTGGAAACGGGGCACGTATGATTTCGAGGATTGGCTTGCGGCGCTCGGCAAGAACGGCGGCAACTGGATCCGCATCTGGATGGCGAGCTGGAATTGCGCGCTCGAGTGGACGGGGGCGGGTTTCTATGGCGCGGGCACCTACAACCTCGCAAACGCCTGGAAACTGGACACGATTCTCGATTGCGCGGAGCAGAACGGCATCTACACGATGCTGTGCTTCGGCACGTACGGCGAATTCACCACAGGCGGCTTCTTCAACGAGGGCCAGTGGAACCTGAACCCCTATAACAGCGCCAACGGCGGCCCCTGTGCAAAGCCCGCCGATTTCTGGCGCAACGATCAGGCCCGGCGACTCTATCAGCGGCGCTTGCGCTACATTGCCGCGCGCTATGGCTGGCGCACCGGCATTCACGCCTGGGAATTCTGGAACGAAGCGCACGCAACCTCGCCCTGGGTGGAAGAGATGGCGCAGTGCCTGAAGGGCGAAGGGCCGTTTCAGGGGCGTCCCGCGGATGCCTTCGGGCATCTGGTTTCGACCACGTACGGCAATCCGAAAATCTGGAAGCTGCCGGTCATTGATTTCACGATGACGCACCACTACGGGAAGGGGGACATCCCCGATTCGGGCCCCGTGATTCACGACGATGCCCAGTCGCATCTCGCGTACGGCAAGCCGCACCTGATGGCGGAATTCGGCATCGATTACCGCAAGGCGGACAACGAATACGACCCCGAATTCAAAGGGGTCAACCTGCACAACGGGCTCTGGGCCTCCGTCGTGAGCGGCAATGCCGGCGGCGCCGCAAACTGGTGGTGGGACAGCTATGTCCCGCCCGGGAATCTCTACGGCCAGTACGCGGCGCTCCGGAACTTCGTCGAAGACGTGCCCTGGGCCGAAGGCCCCTGGGAAACGCTCGACGCCGATGCTCCGAGTGTTCCGCAGGCCAACGGACGCCATGACCTCGTGCTTTCACCGGCCTGTGCCTGGGAGAAATGCCCGACAGAGGAATTCACGATCTCGCCCCGGCGCGGCGCCTGCGGCGCGGCCCTGCCCGGCTTCCTGTACAGTCCCGCCAAGCCGGAACTTCGGACCCGTCCCGCCTTCCACGTCGACTTCGAGCAGCCCGGCCGATTCGAAGTGCTCGTGGACGGCGTCTCCGCCAGTGCCACCCTGCGTTTCCTGCTGGATGGCGCCACCGCGCACGAGCTCACGCTGTCGGCCGCGCCCCCGGCGGACCCGAACGTGAAACCGGACTACGAATCGACCGAGTTCAAGCCCGAGTACGGGATTCATCAGGCGCGCTTCAACAAGTCCTGCGGGCTCGATGTGCCGGCCGGAAAACACACCATCCTGCTCGAGGTGACCGAGGGCGACTGGCTCAGTGTCTCCAGCTACACGCTGACCGGGTATTCCAGCAACCGATTTCCAAAAATGAACCTGTACGGGCTGCGGCGCGGCGGGCGCGCCCTGCTGTGGGCGCAGAACGCCGATCACCACTGGAAGAACGTCTTCGAGAAGAAGTCGATCGCATCGATACAGGGCGCGATCACCGCGGTGCACGGCCTGCCCGACGGCGAATACACCATCGCCTGGTATGACACCTGGAAGGGCGAGCTCACAAAGACCGAAACCGCTAACTCCACGGACGGCGTGCTGCCCCTGGCATTTCCCGATATCGCAACCGATATCGCAGCGAAAATCCTGCCAAAACCCTAGCGGAAATCCGGCCAACTTGCGCCGGGTGAGAACCGTGACCCGCCGCGGCCCGGGCAATCCGGCCGGACCGGAAGCGGCGAGGACTATCCCCGTAGCCGCGCTCCTTGCCGCGCCCTCCCTCACATCCGACTGCGGCGGACGCGACGTCCTCGCCGCGTCCATCCCGTCCCCCCCCCCCGCGTGCGGGGGGTGATGGGGGAGTAGCTAATCTCTTCCCTCCAACCCCGATCCCGTCACCCTCCCCCCCAAAAAAAACCGTTCTCGCCGACTGTGCAGTCAACGCCCACCGCGTTAGCGGCGCAACCTCCTCGCACCCAAGAACAGCACTCCGAGAGCTGCGCCCCCAAGAACCGCCGCACCCACCGGCACCCGTTGCGCCGCCGATACGACGATCACCGCAGGACCCGCCGTGCCAAAAGCCGAACCCCCAATCTCGCACGTATACGACCCCGTGGCCCCTTCTGCCGCCGCAGCGAGGTGGTACCTGTCCGAGCTCTCCCCCGCAAGCGCCACCCCGTCCTTCATCCATTGATAGGTCACCCCCGGCGGCAGGCCCGGCCCCGCCACGTGCAACGTCAACGCTTCGCCCACCTGATACGGACTCGCATGTTCCGCTTCAATCGACATTGGCACCGGCGTCAGGCACCAGACATCGTTCAACAACTCAAAGTCATGGTTCCTAATGGTCGTCCCCCCAAGCACCCACAACTTCCCAGCGAACGCCAATGCCGCGTGCCCGGACCGCGCCGCCCAGGGAGCGTCCGGCGCCTGATGCCAGTCCGCTCCGTTCTCGGAATACCAGACGTCGTTCAGCGTAACAAGATGCGAACCAGGACCGACGCCTTCAATGTACGTCCCGCCTAGCACCCAAAGTCTGTTGTCAAATACCGTGGCCGTGTGCGAATTTCGCCCGTGCCAGCCCGCATGGGGTGTGGCCTGAGTCCACGACGAACCGTCGGGGCTGTTCCAAACATCGTTGAGCTCCAGCCAGACCGACGTGCTTCCCTCAAAGTGTACCCCGCCCAGCACCCAGAGCGTATCGTGAAACCAAAGCGACTGATGCTGACTTCGCGAGGCCCAAGGGACCGGCGGGGCAACCGCGACCCATTCCAGGTTAAGATTCAATCGCCAAATCTCAGCAAGAAAAGTCCCATAGTGTTGACCGCCGAGAAGATAAAGATTGTCTCCGTTCGCGGCAACTGCAACGCCCTCTCGTGTCGACCACGGTACGGGGGACACGCCAGGATCCCAATGCAGGCCATCGGGAGAACTCCAAAGGTCGTTGAACAAAGTCAAATCGGAGGCAGACCGGCCAGAGGCGACCCACATCTTCTCCTGGAAAACGACCGCTGCATGCTCGGTCCGAGCGGACCACGGAGCGGCAGCCGACGCCTGTATCCAGTTTGTGCCATCGACCGAGTTCCATTCGTCATTCACAGAATTGTCTGGATTCAGAGCGATGCTTCCGCCAAGTACCCACAACTGGCCGCGAAAGTCGAGCGCAACGTGGCCAGTCCTTCCCGACCACGGCGCATTTGCATTGGTTAAGTTCCAGTAGTACGCATGGAAATCGCTCAAGACCACCGTCGCACTTTCCACACCGCCTCCCGTGCGCGCAAGAGCCAATAGTGCGACCAGGGGAGTGAACAGCCTCAGGATTTCAAACCGCAGGGAACGTCTTGCTTTGCCCATACGCTTATCCTAGTTTGTGGATAGAATATGAATCATCCCCATGATCTCTGTCAAGAACGCGGGGCCGCGCGGCAATCGCGTTTCGCCGCCTCCGGACGCCATGCCCAATTCAGCGCGAGGGAGACGAGCGCTCCCTTCGGGACGCGATACGCCCAGGCAGGCGCGCCGGACCGGAAGCGGCGAGGACGCCGCTTCTACGATGGACCATGACTGCCTGCACTCCAGACGGGGAATCCACCTCAGGTGACGCGTGGCGCGCCACCCCTTTTCCCCGTCTCCGGCGGGCAATGCAAGCGCTGACGAACGGGCCGCCTCGAGTCGACGCGGCCTACCAGGATGCGCCGAGGGCTATCCCCGTAGCCGCTTGGCTACAGGCCGCGCAGTTCCTCCTCGGAAAGCGCGCGGCTGTACACGCGCAGGTCACGCAGCCATCCGTTGAAATAGTCGCCCGCGCCAAAACCTATGCGGAATGGCATTCCCGCGCCCAGGTCGTAGGCGCCCGGCTCGAACGCCGCGCTGGAGGCCGTCTGCGTGCCGCCCGTGTAGAGAAGCAGCCGATCCTTGCGGCGCACGGCGGTGATGCGCTGCCAGCCGGCCCCGAGCGCGCGGTCGCACGTGGCATTTCGTCCCGCTTCGATGCTGAAGACCCGGCCGGAAGGCAGCGTGCCGCAGAACAGCCTGCCTTGATAGAGGGCCATGGACCACGCCCGCCGGTACTTGTTGTCCGAGGCGTCGAGGACCTGTCCGATGGGCGTCCAGGTGCCATTGGCGTCCAGGCGATAGACCCGCGCGGAAGGCAGGGTGCCCGTGTACAGCTTCCCGTTGTGAAGCATCATTCCCATGGTTTCAAGCTCTTCCCCGGGCTTTCCGAGCAGGCTCCACACGCCGTCCTGGTTCATCCGGTACACCTGCGCCGCGGGCCACGTGGACACGTGCAGCAACCCCCCGTACACCGCAAGACTGTAGTCCTGCTGGATGGGCGGGTCGATGCTCGCGCCGGCATACGCGAACCTCTTGCCGTCATAACGAAACGGACCGCCCGGCGCATCGTAGGAAACCATGTACAAGGCCCCGTTGAAGACGCAGGGATTGAGCACTCTCCGTCCAGGATGCCCGCAGTAGTCCCATCGGGTGCCGCCCGCATATCGATAGAGCCCGAAACCCTCCTGCTTCAGTGTCGTCGCGTGGAGGGCGCCTTGATAGACGCCCAGCCCGCCGAGGGTTGCCGCTTGCCCGGTTTCGGGGTTTTCCAGCGCGCCGCAGCAGGTCCATTCCTTGCCGCCTTCATAGCGGTAAACCTTGCCGCCGGGCGTGGTGTTCGGCGACGCCGCCATGGCCGAGCCCGTCGTGTCGTAGCGGGAGGCCCCGGCATACAGCCTGCCGCCGCATACCGCCAGGGCGCCGATGGCATTGCTCCTGTCAGGGCTTCCGCAGTCCGCCCACCGGCCCTCTCCCTCATAGCGGTACACATGTCCCGCGGCGCCTTCCTGCGGCTCACAGGTTCCGGCGTAGAGGGCGCCTTCATGCACGGCAAACCCGAAGACCATCACCGCATTCCCCGGACGGCCGCAGTCGGTCCACTGCGCTTCCAGTTGGCCATTGTCGATGCCGAAATAGAGGTTCCGATAGTTCGGCTGCGAATTGCCGACCCCGGAGTAGCTTGCCAGGCCAAGATTCAATCCCTGGCGCCGGTCCGGGTCGTAACAACTCAGGATGTCTCCCGGCGCATCGTCCAGGGGCTCTTCGACGAAGAGGTCGACGGATACCGTGAAGTCCGCCGCTCCGAACGCCGGGGCCAGCGTCCCGGGCACTTCAAGAAAGGCCGACTTCCCGTCAAATCGTGCGGCGCGGCGCCCGTCCGGGGCGGGCGTGTCAAATACAACGCCGTGGTTCTCCGCGTGCCGCCCATTTGGGGAACTGTCCCGGGCATCGTCCGTCAGTGGCCAGTGCGCGACGGGCCCGGAGTCTGCAAATGTCCTTTCGGGAAATCCAATAACGAAAGCCAGGACACAAAACATCACGACCCCGGATAAGATGGTCTTGCTCATCATTGGCTCCTGCACGATGGGTTTTGGATTGCTCATCCACTTTCCCGCCGCGGCGCTGTTAATGAAGATCCGGGTGGCACGTCGGGGCAGCCAAAGACAGCCTGGACTCGCTCAGAGTGTCCCGTCTCCACCTCTCCCTGCATTATGCCACGGCGTACTCGGCAAGTGAATCTCCCATATTCGCCGTTCACAATGTGCGGACGCGCCTTGCGCGATATTCAACGTTCTGTCCAAACCTGCCCTTTACCCGCGGCGCGTGCGGACTTTCCTCTGTTGGGCGCCCTTTCGCCAGGAGGGGTCTTCTTCGGTGGCCTGCTGGAGCTTTCGCAGTGCCCGTTTCACGGCACGGGAGGTCGCGGAGGCGTCCATCTTCGTCTTGTTCCCGATCTCCTGGAACGTCAATCCCTGGAAGTAGCGCAATTCGAGACAGCGGCGTTCGCGCCGCGTGAGGCGCCGGCCGAGGTGCCTGCGCACCCAGCGCAGCAGTTCGTCTCTTCGCTGTGCCCAGGCGAAGGCCGCCTCCACCTCCTCTGGTGTTTCGCTCCACAAGCCTCGTGGAATCATCATCCTGTCGATCAAGTCCGGCGCCAGCCGGATGATTCTGGAATGCTCTGCCGGTTGCCGAACAAAGTCTCTCATGGGTGCTCCTCCCTGGCCTTTCCGCCGGCCATTGGCCTTGACTGCGTTGAGGGTAGGGCGGGAGGACTGGAAAAGACTTTTGCCGGCGCTTGTTTTTACCGATGCCGTTGCTTTTTTGTGCTTCGCGCCGGCGGCAAGAAGCAGCATCGACCCGGCAAAGAAGGGCGTTCCGGGTCAGGCAGCCTTGGATTGGCTCGGCACGCGCTTCCCGTGCGCGGAGAAGCGTTCGAGGTACTCCTGCAGCGCCGCCGCGTTGTTGCGGGTGTCGTCACGGGCGCTGTAGAGCAGCGTCAGGCCCGTGGCGGCCTCGTCCAGCAATTGCCGCACGGCATCGTGCTTTGTGTCGAGTTCCTCGCGGTAGCGCTGTTTGAACTCCGCCCACCTGGCCGGGTCATGGGCGAACCAGCGGCGCAGTTCGGTGCTCGGCGCGATCTCTTTCAGCCAGAGATCGATGCGGGCGCCCGCCCTGCTGAGTCCGCGCGGCCACAAGCGGTCGACGAGGACCCGCTTCCCGTCGCCGCATTCGGCAGACTCATAGACTCGCTTTGTCTTGATCCTCCGCGTTCCCGCGATCATGCCTGCCCTTTCCGGAAAGGCTGCTGGCTTCCATTGGACGGATTCACTTGGATTCCTGTGTAGCTTCGTGCTTGTCTTTGTCGTGGGGGCCACAACCCTTGTGGTGGTAACAGCAGCCCTGGTGATGCCCTCGATAGCCTTTGTGGTGGTGGCACGTCGCCTTGTGCCGGTCGCGGCACATATGGCGTTCAGCATGGTCCGCCACGCACTCGACCGCCCGGCCGCTGCGTTCAATATCCTTCCCTACACCCCGAACCGTATTACAGCCCAGCGCCCCCATACTTAACAGCACGGTGATCAGGACCGCACTGCCCAGTCGTGTTAGCGTCTTCATGGCTTGTTTCCTTCTGCGTTTGGTAGCTCTTATCAAGGAAACATGGCGTGCTTCCTGGCTCTTCCCGAGAAAAGTGCGCACACGGGCGCGAGGTGTGAAAAGTAACCTTTCTTCGGGGCAGGAAACCGGGCGTGGAACCGGCGGAGTCTGACTGCTATACTTTCGAGAACTCGCCGCCCAAACCCGGGGCGGCATCTGCATCCAGCCGGACATCCCGAGGCGCAGCCCGCGGAACCGGCGTTACTCATGAGGAAGAGTGCGCATGTCATCCAAGAAGTCCTTCATCCGCCGCCACAAGATCCTTACGCTGCTGGGCCTCCTCGTGTTGCTGCTCCTGGGCTTCCTGGGCTACCGCATGATCGGACCCTACCGGTCCTATGCCGTGGATTTCGTTGTCACGGGAAGCGGCGAGGCGCCGGGGGTCCTGCAGGTGGGCGTGGCCAAGCGCGATATCACGCCGGACCTGAGCCTGTACGATACGTACAATGATGCGGACAATGACAACAAGTACCGGCCCAAGACCGGCTTCCTGAGCCACTTCGAGCTGGCGAAGGGCCCGGACACGTACAATGACCGGAACAAGAACGGCAAGTTCGACCCGGTGTGGATTGCGGGTTTCGGGAATGACCGGCCGGCCAAGGGCGTGCATGATCCGATCTGGGCGCGCGCCATCGCCTTCCGGAACAACGGCGTGACGGTGGCGATGGTCACGTGTGACGCCATCGGCCTGTTTCACGACAAGATCATCGACATCCGCAAGCGCATTGATCCGAGCCTCAAGGTGGACCACGTCATTGTATCCTCGCTGCACAATCATGAGACGCCGGACACGATGGGCAACTGGTCCGGGCTGGTGCCCAACCCCTGGAGCTTCGACTACGCCAATTTGGAGCGGGTCAAGAACGCGTGCAAGGAGGCGGTCGAAGAAGCGGTCCGCAATCTGCAGCCCGCGGAGATGTACTGCAACGCGCACGAACTGAATCCCGAGGGTTTCGTCGAGGACACGCGCCAGCCCATCGTCATCGACAAGAAGCTGAACTGCATCCGCTTCGTGAAGCCGGGCACGGACGAAACCATCGCCACGATGGTTAACTGGGGCAACCATCCGGAGACGCTGGACGGCGACAACCCGTTGATCACGTCGGATTTCCCGGGCTATTGGCGGGACGGGGTGGAGCAGGGCGTGCCGGAGCCCAACGGCGTTCAGGGCCTGGGCGGCATGTGCCTGTACTTCCAGGGGATGGTCGGCGGCCTCATGACGCAGTTGCACATCGAGGTGCCGCATCGCGACGGCGTCCGGAAATTCAAGGAAGGTTCTTTCGAGAAGGCGGAGGCCCTCGGCCAGAACCTCGCGATCAAGACGGTGGACGCGCTCCGGAGCAGTGAAGCCTGGAAGAACGAGAATCCCCGGGTTTCCGTGGGTGCGAAAACGATCTACGCGCCGATGAGCGGCATCTTCCGATACGTGATTCTGCTCGGCCTCATTCATCCGGGCGTCTACTGGCCCTGCAATGCGCGATCGGAAGTGGACGTGGTCCGCATTGGCGACGTGGAAATTGTGACCGTGCCCGGCGAACTGTATCCCGAAATCGCCGACGGCGGCATCGAGACGCCGCAGGGCGCGGACTACTTCCCGCTCGCGCCGGTGGAAGTGCCGCCGCTGCGGAAGGAGGTCATGGACGGCAAGATGCGCATGATGATCGGCCTCGCCAACGACGAGATCGGCTACATCATTCCGAAGAGCCAGTGGGACGCCAAGGCCCCGCATGCCTACAGACCCGGGGGCCAGTATGGCGAAGAGAATTCGGGCGGGCCGGAGGTGGCGGGCGTGGTGCATCATGCGGCGATGAATCTTCTGAATCGCATGCACGAAACGCTCAAGAGCGTCAAGTAATCCGCGGGCACTGCTGAAGAAACTTGTTTGAGCGAACGCCGCACTGGGCCGTAGACTTACGCGATTGTGGTCGAAAGCCAAGGAGCGGCGTTTCCATGTCCTATCATCCCCCGCATTCGCTTATGCTCTTCCTGACGGCGCTGACAGTTTCACTGCCTCTCGGGGCGGAAGAGTACCGGGCGGCCATACTGGACGAGACGACCCTGCCCATCGAAGGCTGTGCGACGCCTCCGGCGGTTTTCGAGCGGGTCTTCGCGGAACAGGGCGTTTCGACGACGAGGCTGAATGCGGAACAACTGGGGGATGCGCAACGCTTCGATGCGGCGCAATTCGATGTGCTCGTGGTCCCCACCGGCGCGTCGTTCCCCGTGATGGCCAAAGATTCGCTGCTTGCGTTTCTTCAGGCGGGCGGCGATTTGCTGTGCTCGGGCGGCTATGCGTTCGACCGCCTCTGGGAGCGAAAGGACGGGACTTGGGCGCCGTGCCACGAGGCGTGGCTGCAGATCCGCGAGCGCGCGCGCGATCCCGAGTTTTCGTTGACTGCGAACGGCGGCTTTGAACAAGGCCTGGAAGGCTGGAGCGCGACGGACGCGTCAAGCTGCTCCGTTGTGCACGAGGGGGCGTTCTCCGGACAGGCCTGCGGACGGGTGAGCAATCCGCTGTCGAGCAGCGGGGGCGCCTGGCTCAAGGATCTGCCCGTGCAGACCGGCCAGCGCTATCTCATTGGCGCGCGGATGAAGTCGGACGGCGTGCAGGGTTCCGGCTTCGCCTATATGGCCGTCTATCAATATGATGCCCAGGGCGCGCTCATTCAGTTCATCGATTTTGCGCAGCACTTCCAAGGCAGCGACTGGAAGCGGCATGAAACGGAAGTCGTAGTCGCGGCTCAGGCGGCGAGGGTTTCGTTCCACGCGGGGTTCTATCAGGCGTCGGGAACGGCTTGGTTTGACGATCTCACTTGCGCGGCACTGCCGGCCAAACCCGCCATCAATGCGCACTTCGGCCGGCCGGAAGACAGCCTCGTGATCGAGCCGCTGCAATTGCCGATCTTCAGTCCGGATCAGCCGATCCGAGGGGCTTCGCTCGTCGCCGCGCCGAGCGGCGTCCTGGAGCCCGCGTGGCAATCGGCCGGGGAGGCGGCCGGCTGCGAGGCCACGGCGCAGTTGGGACAATCGGCGCGATGGATGCCGCTGATCGATGTTCAGGATGCCCAAGGGCGCTTCGCGGGCACCGCGGGCGCCATCGTTCGCCACTACGCCGGCCCCTTTACGGGATCGACGTGGGCACTCTTCGGAGTCAATAACCGCGATGTCTTCGACGGAGCTTCCGGTGCGGCGTTGCTGCAGGCCGCCTTGAAACAACTGCGTGCAGAGACGTTTCTGCCCTCCGTGAACACTGACTTCGCCATATATCACCCGGGCGAGCCCCTCAACATCACGCTACTCCTGCGCAACGATTCCCGGGTTGCGCGAGCGCTTTCGTTGTCCGTCCAAGCTGTGCCAACGACACGCGATGAGGCCTCTCCCCCGCTCCTTGAGGAAACGCGGCCTGTGACGCTGGCGGAGCACTCAACGCAAGAGGTGCGCATGACCTGGACTGCGCCGCACGGCCCCGATTTCCTGCGACTCGACGCAGTCCTCCACGAGGGCGAATTGATGCTTGATCGCGCCGCCTCGGGTTTCTGCGTATATGACGACGCCGTCCTTGCCCGCGGCACACGACTGCGCTATCGGGATAACGCGTATGTGCTGGAGCCGTTCGGGGGCAGGGCATCTCGAAGCTGTCTCTTCGGCACGGACACGTATGCGAACCTGTTTTTCTCGCCCTCGCAAAACCCGTGGACGTGGCATCGCGAACTTGAGGCCATGCGCGATCACGGCCTGCATCTCTTTGAAAACTTGCAGTACACGCCGAAGCAGTATCAATTTAACGAGGCGCAATGGCGCCAGATCGATGCGCTGATCCAGATGTCGCAGCGCTTCGGCTTGCCGTACATGGCCGGGCTGCTCATCGGGCAGAATGTGGCCGTGAGCGACGCGGAATTGGTGCAGCAGGCGGAGCTGTGCCGGCAGTTCGCCCTCCGCTACAAGCGCGTTCCGGGACTTATCTACTATCTGAACGGGGATTTTCAGTTGCGGCTGGAGGATCTTCCCGACCTCCGGCGCCTCTGGAACGCGTTTTTGAAGGACCGCTACGCGAACGATACCGCGTTGCAGCACGCCTGGGGCGCCACGCCGCCCGAAGCCGCCTTGGGCGAGCTTCCGGTGAAGGACGCGCTCTCGAGCGGGTGGTACGACGTGCGCGCGCGCGACATGAGCGAATTCAAGACTGTGCTGATGCGGCGCTGGATTCATGCCTTGTGCGCGGCAATCCGGCAAGTGGACACGGAGCATCCCGTCACGGCCGAGTATTATCAGCGTCCGATCAACGGCATGGAGCTCCGGCTGAGCATCGACGATATGGACAGCGCCAACATCGGTTACTTCGATGCGCCGCGAAACGACACGGCCCGCCTGATGGCCACGATCAAGCGCAACGATTTGCGCTATGCGGGGAAGTCCATCAATATTGGCGAATTCGGCGTGAAGACGCATGATGCCTGGAGCCCGGAACGGGGCGGCACGGGCTATCACGTGCAACGATCCGAGACTGAGGCGGAGCATCTGTTCTGGTGGGTCGCGCATTCCGCGTTCGCGCTGGGCGTCACGAAAATCCAGAACTGGTGCTGGAGCGACGATCCGGACCGGGTCTTTCCGTGGGGGCTCGCGTGGAACAATCCCCTGCGCCCAAAGCCGCTGCTGAAACTCTATCGCAATCTCCGCCTGGTTTCGGACCTGATTGAGCCGGACTATCGGCCCGCTCCCGTGCTGCTGGTTCTGCCGGACAACTGGCGGCTTGGCGCGTCCGAAGCCCTGTCCCATGCCGTTGTGATGAATGCCGTAGAGTGTTTGCTGGCAACGAACGTCCCGTTCGACGTTGCGAACGAGTCGCAGCTTCCGTCTCTGGGGGGGAATCCGCCGCGTCTCGTCGTAATGCCTTGCGCCTACGCCCTCTCGGAAGCGTCGCTGGCGGCGCTGGGCCGGGTGAGTGAGGCGGGGTCGCATCTGTATCTCTCGGGCGATCCGTCGATGGACGCTCTGGGGCAACGCCAATCGGCACGCCTTGAAACGCTCCTCGGGGTGCGCTTCGAACGGGAAATCACGCACGCCTCGGGATTGCCTGTCCCCGAAGTGACCCCGCTGGGCGCGCAGTCCCTGGAGAATCCGTGTGGCCTGCGTCTCTATCGGGAACACCGCGGCGCGGGGAGTATCACGTGGTCCCCCGAACCCTGGGAGAGCTTCGCCGGCCACGATCTCTTCGTCCACGAGCCCCAACTGAGCGTGGACCCCGCGCACAACTACTACTTGAGCCTCTTGCCGGCCTGCGGCATCTCCCCCACGCTTCGCCTGGAAGCTGAGCGGGGCGTCTGGCGCATGACAGACACCCCAAGCGGCGCCAATCGCCTGATTTGCCTCTTCCCCCGTTCCGACGTGCCGGCGTCCACGCACGTGCGCATCACCGGCGACGGCGTGAAGCTCGAACTGATTACGAATCTTGCCGTGCCCGCCATGCTTCTGCTGAATCCGCAGGGAGAAGCCTTGCTGGCCACGGGCAGCGGCGGGTGGTCGCTCAACGGAGATCCTCTCGCGAGCGGTGAAGGCGCCTGGACGGTGGCCAGCCTCGACGGCCAACCGCTGCACAGGTCGCACCGGTTGGCCTTAAGCTCGACCGCCGGAGGGCCGTTGTGGTGGCAGTCTGAAAGCCCCGCAACGCACGCATCGCTTTGCACGTGGCGCGATGGGAAATTCGAGGAGGTGTCCCCTGCAGTTCTTCGCCGGGCGAACGCCGGTTGTGCCCTCGACCTGTCGCCGAACGAACTGTTCCTTTGCGAATAGGCAGGCCCGAAGCATCGTTGGGCCTGCTGCTGCGGCAGGGATTCCCTTGATGCTATGTGTTTGCGTAATCCACGCCGTCAAGGGCCCGCCGTATGGCGACGCTCAACGCGTGCGTGCTGACCGGTTTCAGAAGATACTCCCGAATTCCGAAGGCACGCGCCTGTTCGAGGGTAATCCCCTCGCCGAACCCGGTAACCATGACAATGGGTACGTCGGGCCGAACGCGGAGCACGTGGCGAACGAACTCGGCGCCCGTCATCTCGGGCATCACCTGGTCCGTAATCACGAGGTCAAAGTCATGGGGGTGCGTGCGAAACGCACTCAGGGCCTCGGCGCTTCGGGTGAAGGCGGACACTTCGTAGCCGATCTGCTGCAGCGTGACTTGGCACATCTCCGCGATTTCTTCATCATCTTCGACAAATAAGATGCGGCCGCTTCCCTCCACAAGCGAGTCGGCCGCCGGTTCCTGGCGCGCGTCCACCCCCTCCATCTGCGGGAAGTAGACGTCAAACGTGGTGCCGTGTCCCTCGACGGTTCGCACCGTGATCGCCCCATCGTAGCTGGTTACGATCCCGTGAACGGTCGACAGCCCCAGGCCGGTGCCTTCACCCTGCTTCTTTGTGGTGAAGAAGGGATCGAAGATGCGCGGGAGCGCGACGGCATCGATGCCGCGGCCGTTGTCACGCACGGACAGCCGGACATAGGCGCCCGGCGCGGGCTGTCCCACATCCGCCACAAAATCACCGCCCAGCTGCACCTGGCTCAGGCTGACATCGACCACACTGTCGGGTTCCTCGCTGGCCTGACAGGCGTTCGTGCATAGATTCATGACGACCTGATGTATCTGCGTCGGGTCGGCCAGGACAAATCCGCAGTCCCGCACGACTTGCCGGAGCTGAATTGTGGGCGGCAAGGCGGCTTTCAGGGATTCGATCACTTCCTGCACGACGATGTGCATCAGGATGGGGCGCCGCTCCTGTTCTGCCTGCCGGCTGAAGGTGAGCAATTGCTTGACGAGATGGGACGCGCGGTTTCCAGCCTTGGCGATATGCTGAACATTGATGCGCGAGGCATCCGTTTCCGGCATCTGGCGCAAGGCGATCTCACTGTGCCCGAGGATGAGCGCTAGGATGTTGTTGAAGTCGTGCGAGATGCGGCCCGCGAAGGCGCCGATGACTTCCATCCGCTGGGCCTGGCGCAGCCGTTTCTCGAGGTTCACTTGCGCAGTCACGTCATGCTTGACCGCGATATAGCTCGTGACTTCGCCCTTTTCGTTGCGAACGCAGGAGATGACCGCATCCTCTTCATACAAGGAGCCGTTCTTCCGCCGATTGATGAAACGTCCGTGCCAGACGTCGCCCCGGGCGAGCGTGTCGCGCAGGCGGCGATAGAAACGAGCATCGTGTTTTCCGCTCTTCAATATGCGCGGCGTATTGCCCACGGCCTCGTGCTTCACATAGCCGGTGAGCCTCTCGAAAGCGGGATTCACATACTGAATGATGCCTTCGCGGTTTGTGATGAAAACGGCCTCTGCCGCCTGCTCTATGGCGGTCGCCAGCAGTTGGCGTTCCTGCGTTTCGCTGCGCAGCGCGTCGTTCTGGCGGGCGAGAAGCTGCTGCGTTTGATAGAGGCGGATGGCGGATGCGATGAAACTCAGCAGGACGAGCAGCGAGCCCGCCGTGAACGTGAGGTCCCGGAGCACTTTGAAGAGATCAGACTCTCTTCGCACTATCGGGAATTCCCGGAGGATAAAGCGGGTGCTGTTGAGCACGTCCAGGCTCTTTGAAAAGAGCAAGAGGCCTGCCGCTCCTATCAACAGGAACATGGCCGCGCGCAGCCCCACGACGCGGCGCACGAAGATCATCGCCCCGCAACTCACGACCGCAACGGACAGGAGGCTGAGCAACTCGTCCTGGTTCGTGTCCTCGTTCTTCATGTGGCATAAGACACTCGACCCGACTTCCAGGAGCATTCCCAGGCAAAACAGGATAATGATGAGCTTTCCAATTCCCCATCGATGCCTGGATTCGAGTTCTTCGCTGGGCACTTGCGCAGATATCCACGCCACGTCATAGCTCTCCCTGTGTTCAGGAAAGGACGAGAAAGACTGTCCACCTGCCATTGTGGACGACGCCCCCGTCGCCTTGGTTTATCTCGACGGATATGGTACTGAATTCCGCACCCTAAGTCGAATTCAAGGACGGGGTTTGAAGATCCGTCATCGGCGCGCCGGCGCGCGCTGGTTCACACGCGATGCCGGAACCAACACGCACAGAATGCCGCCCATTTCCAGTATCCAATTCACTTTCAGACACAGGAACCGAAGCCCGAGCGCCCGGTCCACGTGATGAAATGAGGCGGCGCGAATCACGACAAAGCACAGCAGGAACACGACGCCAATCAGGGCCCAGTGAAATACCCGGGGCTTGCCCCAGCTCAGGTAGCCCAGGATCGCGATGGCGATGAGTCCGGACAGGGCGATGCCCCCAATGAATACGACCTGAAGCGTGCGGCGTGCCGCATACATTCCCTCGGCCCGGGCCAACTGTCGGCCGAATTGCGTGAACCACGTTTGGAGGTCCAGTTGCTTGTTTACGCCGAGCATCAGCATCAGGAGAAACAAGGCGCTCCAGAAGAGGCATCCACGATCCCAGCGGCCTTGGCCGTGGCGGATGGAGCGGGCCGCGTTAAGGCACAAGAAGGCTGCGGTACAATACAGCAGCGTCGTCAGCCAGCCCATAAGGCTCGGGTCGCCGATACCGGGCACCCACGTGCCGTCTTTGTCCAGGGCGGCCAGCGCAGCCGTGGCGGCCGCCCAATTCGATACAGCAAGGGACATGAAGATCCTCTCCTCCGGGTTGGGGGACAGGAAGTCTACAAGGATTCCGTGCGCAAGCGCCACCCGCTCCAACGTCCGGAAGGGGAACAGACGTGTTTCCGGTCAGATTCCTGTGGCGGAGGCGGTGTCGCTTCCGTATACTGGGTTTATTGATTAGAGGCAGGAGAAACCTTGTATGGACATGTTTCCGTGCTTCACACGTCTCGCATCGTTGCTGCTGATCTGCGCGTCCTCCGCCTGGGCTTCGCCGGGCATCATCATCAACGAAGACGACAGCCATTTCTTCGGTTCTCGAAGTCCCGAGCAGATGACAGTCGACGGGCTCAACGCGTTTGTGGATCAATATGCGGGCACGCGCGTATCGCACCTCTTTCTGTGTCCGAACGCCAAAAAGGCCAGTTACCGCAGCGCGGTGTGGGACGCGATTTGGGACTTTAAGGGGACGCAGCAGCAGCCACAGGAGGAGTTCGCGAAGAAATGGGTGGAAAACGCCCGGCTGCTCTACGAACGCGGACTCGATCCGTACGCGATGTGGATCGCACGCTGCCGCGAAAAGGGAATATCCCCCTGGATCTCGATGCGGATGAACGACGTGCACAACGCGGACGACGTGGACTGCTATATCCACAGTTCTTTCTGGCGGGAGCATCACGAGTACTGGCGCGTGCCCGAGGGCAAGGGCAGTTGGGTGGAGCGCGCCTTCGACTATGGCCTGCCGGAGGTTCGCGCTTATCACATGGTGTTCATCCGCGAACTCCTGGAGCGCTACGACCCGGACGGGCTCGAGTTGGACTGGATGCGCTTCGGCTATCACTTCAAGCCGGGCCGCGAAGCGGAAGGGTGTGAGCTTCTCACGCAGTTTATGAAGGACGTGCGGGCGCTTACAAAGGAATGGGCGGTCAAGCGGGGGCACCCCATCCAACTCGGCGCGCGGGTGCCCACGCATCCCGATGCGGCCACAGGGCTCGGCATGGACGGCGTTCGCTGGGTGCGCGAGGGCCTGATTGACATGCTCGTGCCGACGCCGTTCTGGGCAACATCCGACTTCGACATTCCCATTGAGCTGTGGCGGGAACGTATCGGGGGCGCGGCGAAAGGCATCGTGCTGGCCGCCGGCCAGGAAATCCTGCTGCAAGCCTATCCCGGCGCCAAACAGATCGGAAACGACTTGAGGTCCGTCCGCGGATTCGCGGCCGCGCACTTCCACCGGGGCGCGGATCAGATCTATCTGTTTAATTATATGGATCCCGAGCCGATGCAGGGGCCGCCTGGATCGTATCGCGCGCTGCTCGAACACGGGCTGGCACTGGACGATGTGATGAGACTCTCCCGGCGCTGTCCCGTCACGTATCGCGACACAGTCCCCGCGGGCATGTCGAACGGCGCGGCACTTCCTGTTGATCCGGCCAAGGGCGGCGAGTTCCGCATTTACATCGGAGCCGCGCCCAAGAACGGAGCCGCAGCCTTTGTTGTGGGCCTGACGAAACCGGCGCCGCCGGAAGGCCCCGCCTTCGACGTGTCCGTCAATGGAAAGTCCTGCCCGCGCGCCGCGAGTGCGCCTGACGCTTCGGCCTTTCCCGGTGCCGCCTGCGCCCTTGCCTTTGACTGTCCCCTGGACGCGCTCAAGGATGGCTACAACGCCGTCCGGATTCGACAGGCAGAGGCGCCGGCGGGCCAACAAGTGATCTGGGCGGAATTGACGATCCCGTAGCCACGCATCCGCGGAGCTTAATTGCCGGAGGCTGTCAGCCACTCCGCCGCGAATCGGGCGAAGGTGATCGTCTCATACGGGTGCTTTTCGCCGCATTCGTAGAGGCATCCGATTTGCCCGTCGTTGCAGACTGCCAGATCGGAATAAGCCGCGGGGCCGGCCCAGAGCGGCCTTCCCGCGGTCCAGGTCTTGCACTCGTCCAGGCTCATGCGCACGGTCATGTTCTCGCGCCGCTTGCTGGCGGGATTGGAGAACAACACGCTGTTCTGTCCACCGGTCTTCTCCGAGCTGAGGCGAAGCACGCTCCCCTGGCAGACGGGTTCGATCAGCGACGCGTCATCGGCCACGGGCGACCACGTCATCCCCTCGTCACGGCTGATGGCATACGCCCTACAGTGCTGGCCGCGATTGCTGCGCATGTTCATGTAAATCGACCCGTCGGCCAATTCAACCACGCTGCATTCGTCGGTCCTTCCGTCCAGCACCCCTCCGATCTTCCAGGACGCTCCGCCATCCTCACTGACGATGACGTGCGAGTGGATCTCATCGGGCTTGGGGCCCGTGGAGTGGTCGCAGGGGGCCATCAGCCGCCCGCTGGCGAGTTGAATGCCGTGACAGGGGCCGGTGGCGTACCACCGCCATTCGGGTTTCCTGGCCTGGGCACTGATGTCGGCGGGCGTGGACCACGTGAGGCCGTCGTCGCGGCTGATCGTCAGCCAGGCCGTTCGTGGCGCGGCGGTCCCCCGCATAATCTGCGCCTCGTCTTCCGAGCCGTTATTCTTCGTGATCAGCAGGACAATCGCTCCGGTGCGGCGGTCCAGGATCGGACAGGGGTTGCCGCACGTGTTTCCTCCGTCATCGACGAGGACCTGGACCGGCTCCCAGGTTTGGCCATTGTCCAGACTCCGCCGCAGGAGCAAGTCAATGTTGCCGGCATCGGACTGGCTGTCCTTGCGCCCTTCGCAGAAGGCCAGGAGCGTCCCTTTCTGCGTCAGCAACAGGGCAGGGATGCGGTACGTGTCATAGCCGCCCTGCCCTGAGATGAACACCTTGGTTTGTGCTGGCGGGCCGGCGGCCCCGGCGAACGCAGAGACTGTAAGCACAAGCATCACCGTCAAGACCGGCGCCACACGCGAGAGACCCGCCCCACACTCGATATTCCACATATCCCGACCTTTCCTTTCTCGTGACGCTCCCACGACAACTTGGTTGATCATTCTCTAACCTCGCGATACTCGATGATCAACGAGCCCGGCTTCTCGTCAATCTCCGCGCTGAAATGACCCAAGTCGCTGCCTTTCATTCGCACGGACTCGGAGGGCTCATACGAGCGCGACACGCGGACATCGTATTCTTTTTCCGGCGCCAGCCCCCGGACTTCGCATTCGAAGGCGCGGTACGGCGAGGCGTGGCGGCGGAAAGCCATCAACAAGCCTTCTCGCTCCGCTTCGAGGTGGTACTGCAGCACGCACCAGTCCTTCGGGCTCATCGTCACGTCCGACAGCGGATAGAAGTCGCCGAAGAAGTACTTCCTGATTCGTTTGCCCTCCGCGATGGCCTGACGCAACAAATCGCGCGGATAATCCTTTGGGCGGCAATCTTCCGCGAAGGAAATGCCCGCGTTGAAACCGCTCCGGAAGAGATACGGCGACGCGCCCATCTGGCCGCTTGCGCTGAACGGGACATAGCGGCTGAGCCCCGCCGTCATCACCTGATTTTGAATGGCCGCCTGATTGAAGTCGTGCCGCATGAGCGGGTCGATCGTGGCATCGGTCCGCCAGAGCGGAATCGAACGGGAGGCCGTCTCAAGGTCGATGCGCCGCCCGCCGCTGGCACAGTCATCAATCAACAGATGTGGATACGCGGCCCGCAATTCGTCCCACATCGCGTACAGCCCCTCGACATAGCGGATCTCCGTCATCCCGACGCGTTTTGGGTCCAGTCCGTTCGCGAATTGCCAGAAGGGAAGGGGGTCGATGTTGTAGTCGATGCGCAGGCAGTCCAGGCCATATTCCCGCACGACGGCCTTCAGATACTCCGTCATATACTGCCGGGCCTCGGGCAAGCCCAGATTGAAGAGGCCGCTGCCGTCCTGTGCCGGGGAGATGACCCATTCCGGATGCTCCTTGGCCAACTCGGTCTTGGGGGCCACGCGTTCCGGCTCGAACCACATCAGGAATCCCATGCCCGCGGCATGTGCGGCTTCGCCGATCGGCTGGAGTCCGCGCGGAAAACGGTCCAGGGCCACGGCCCGCGCAATCGGAAATCCATAATGGCCCATCCCCGCCGGAAAGCCGTCGTGCGTGAAATAGGCGTCCAGCCAGAACATCTCGAATCCGAGCCCCTTGACGGCCTCAAGATGGGAGAAGACGTTCGCTTCGTTTGTGGCGTTCATCTCGTAGAAGGCGTCGCTCAGATGCGCGATCGGCGGCGTGGCGGTCTTCCCGTTCACTTTCGGGAGCACATGCCTGAACATCATCCGCCGCCACAGGTTATGGGCGCGGGCGGCGTCGGCTCCGGTCCAATAGAGTTGCGCAATCCGGGGACTTCGGATGCTCTCGCCGGGG
>CAILVY010000113.1 GCA_903837785.1 Candidatus Hydrogenedentota bacterium | reverse complement strand
GGGAAGGCCATGTACTCGACGTGGTCGGAATTCGGGAAGTACTCTGCCCAGAGCTGGCCTTGCGTGCCGAGAATGTGTTTCAGCGCTTCCGGAGCCAGTGCCACGGACATGGGATCGAATCCGTAGACTTTGCTGAGGGGCAGGTTTCCGCCGATGGCGAGCGGTTCGGTCTTGGGCTTGCCCTGGTAGTAGTCGAGATACGTGAATTCCGTGGGGGCCATGACCACATCGTTGCCCGCCTGCGCGGCTTCGACGGCCTTGTTGATCCCGCGCCATGCCATGACCGTGGCGTCTTTTCCAAGGCCGCCTTCGAGGATTTCATCCCATCCAATCAGCTTGCGGCCCTTGCTCTTGAGGAATTCGTTCATGCGCGCGATGAAATAGCTCTGCATCTTGGCCTCGTCTGCGAGGCCCAGTTCCGCCATGCGCTTCTGCACGGCCGGGCTTGCCTTCCATTGATCCTTGTCGGCTTCGTCGCCGCCAATATGGATGTACGTGCCGGGGAAGATCTCGAGCACTTCGGTGAGGACGTCCTGAAGGAAGAGGATCGTCTTCTCCTCGGCATTGAAGATGTTCTTGTTCACGCCCCAGGAGGTGTGCACGGGGAGCTGGACGTTGAGATTTCCCAGTTCCGGATAGGCTGCGATGGCGGCCTGGGCGTGGCCGGGCATTTCGATCTCGGGAAGGATGGTGACATGGCGTTCGGCGGCATAAGCGACCAGTTCGCGCAGTTCATCCTGCGTGTAGAATCCGCCGTGGCGCTGGCCGTCGTATTTGGCATTCTTGCCGGGACGGCCGACAACCGTTTCCGCGCGCCATGCGCCCACTTCCGTGAGCTTGGGGTACTTCTTGATCTCGATGCGCCAGCCCTGATCATCCGTGAGATGCAATTGCAGGCGGTTCATCTTGTGGAGCGCGATTGCATCGATGAATTTCCGGATGAACTCCTTGGGGAGGAAGTGGCGGGCGGAATCGAGCAGCATGCCGCGCCAGGCGAAGCGGGGGTAGTCTTCAATATTCACGGCCGGGACGGTCCATGCCTGCTTTTCGATGCGCGTGGCGCTGAAGATGGCCGCGGGCAGGAGTTGGCGCAACGTCTGGACGCCGTAGAAGAGTCCCGCGCCGGACGCGGCCGTAATCTCGATACCGTCGTTTGAGGCTGCCAGCCGATAGGCCTCGTCGCCCAGCTTCAGGTCCTCGATACGCAGATGGATCGCATTGGGGGCGGCCGCCGCAGCCCCGCTGACGGGCAGCGCCAGGCCCGTGGAGGGACGCAGCACGGACGTGAGATAGGCGGCAGTCTTCTCGGCATCCGCGTTCCCGGCCTGGAACGTGATGGCCGTCTTCTCGTTCAGGGCGAAGGCGCCCGCGGCGCGTTCCAGTCTTACTGGCGCGGGAACGATGCTTGGGTTGGCGGCGGGGACGGCTGAGGCGTCCGCGGCGGCCACGCACATGATCATGCTGATGAGAATTGTCTGCATAAGAAACCCTTTCTGCTCTCTCCCGCGAGGTCGACTCAATGCTGGCGCATCCATAGTGCCATGAAGCCCGTGAAGGCTTCCAGCCGGGATGTGATGCTGCTGCCCGCCGGTCCTGTTTTCTGCTGGCGGCACTCAGTGCGGCGCCGGGGCCGCCGGCGAGGCGGTGGCCGGGGCCGCGCTGTCCTTCTCCCACTGCCGGATCATGTCCCCGACTTTCTTCAACGTCTGCACATCGATGGCGCGGAGTCTGCCCGCGTAATCCGGGCCGGCATCCAGGGAGAAGATGTTGCCGTGTTTCACGGCCCCGACATAGTCCTGGAAGATCTTCTCGGGTGCGATGCAGAGGTTGTCGTGTTTGCTCAGGGAGTAGAACCAGTCGGCGCCGCCCTTGTGCTCGGGCAGGATGGGGTACGTGAATTCGGCGACGAGGTAGCCGCCGTACTTTTGCTCGCCGTCCTTGTTGTATTGCGTCGCATTGACGTCGCCGATGGGGCCGGGTGTCCCGCGTTCGCGCAGCGCGAGGCGTCCCGCGGGTGCGCCATGGTTGAAGCCGACGAAGCAGTTGGGCTGGAAGTGTTCAACCCAATCGGAGGTTGCTTTGTGATCGAGTCCGCCATCCTCCTGCGCGTGATCCATCCAGAAGAACTCGATGGGGCCGTACTCGGTGCACAGTTCGCGCAATTGTTCCTTCTTGAGTTCCGGATTCTTGTTGCCGGGCCAGGTCCAGTCGCCCTCGGAGAAGTACAGGGCTAATTTGAGCCCGTATTTGTCGCAGGAAAGGCGCAGTTTCGCCAATACGTCAATTCCGAGGGGGCTCTTTGTGACTTTCCACGCCGTCGTCTTCGTATTCCAGAGGCAGAAGCCGTCGTGATGTTTTGTGAGGAAGAGGATGTACCGCATGCCGGCGTCGCGGGCCGTTTCGCACCACTGGTCCGTGTCGCAGCCGGTGGCCTGGAAGAGATTGACGCTGGACGCGTCCCGGGTCCATTCCTGGCCGGAGAAGGTGCTGAAGGACCAGCAGATGAACATGCCGAAGCGCAGGTCCTGGAGCTGCTTTGCGCGAACGGCATCGGGAAGGCGTTCCGAGCTGATCTCCGCGCCGTGGACCGCAACGGGGCATATCATGGCGGCCAGGACGAGCATTGCCGTGATCGGTTTCATACGTTCCCCTTTCATTCAATGTTCCGGGCGGGCATCCGACGACAAACGGAAGCGCCCGAACGACCCGGCAACGTGGAAGTCGGGTTTGGGCGTGCGGGCATCGACCCAGGTGATCCACAGGGGTTCCACGCCGTCTTGGGCCGTTGAGAAGTCTGCCCGGAAGAGGCCGGCGCGGAATTGTGTCCCCGGATTCAGTTGGAAGCCGCATTGCTGCAAGGCGCTCCGGCTCAGGGCCGCTTCGACGCAATAGCCCTGTGCGGTGAGTTCCGCCGCGTACTGCAAGCCCGGGAGTTTCCAGGAAGAGTCAAAGCAGCGATAGAAGCGGCTCTGATAGTCGTGCAGCGCGCCGCGCGCCGCGAATTCCAGGCAGTAGTAGGCGTCATGCGGATTGCCGGACCACAGGAAGAGTTCGACCCGGTCCTGTCCGTCGACGTCGCGCTCATTGTTTGAGGGCGCAGCAGCGACAATGGTTTTGTCCGTGCATTCGAAGGCGAGCAGGAGTTGATCTTCCTGCCAGAAGACCCACGCTCTCGTGGGGGACGCCGTCATTTCCGCGTCGCCCGCGATCACGAAGGATTTGAGTGGCGGGACGGCTGCATAGGCGTGCTCGTCGAGTTTCCCGTCTATCCGGAAGGGTCCGGTGCTGTGCATGACGGGCATCTCGGGAATGCTTCGGCATCCCGCGCAGGCCAGCAACACGAACAGCGCCGCCAGGAGAGCGTTCGCGCGTTCCGCGCGGCTCTTACGCCGTATCCCTCTCATGACTATTGCCGCCTTCCATCGACGTGATCGCCCGCCGTGATCCGGGGGGTACCCCGGGCTAGATTGCGTACTGCGGGATCTTCATCAACTCGCCGCCCTTCAGGGCCGACTGATGCGCAACAATGCCCGCCACCGTCATGTTCAATGCCCAGGCGATATTGACGAGCGGGGTGCGTCCCTGGAGGATGGAGGTGACGAACTCGTTGCCGAGATATCCGTGCGAACCGCCGTGCCCTCCCGCGGAAACCTTGGGGGGCAAGGCCGGCTTCGCGAGATTCATTTTCGAAACATCGCTTGAGCCGTCAAAGGCCATGTCGAGCATCGAGCCTTTCTGACCCCGGACGCGGCCCATTTCGCCGCCGTGTCCCGGCGTGTCCCAACTGACCGCCATGCGCGCCATGCCGCCTTCGCTGGTGCGGAAGAGGGCAATCTCCGTGCCGAAGGGGTTGGCGTAGGGGTTGTTGGCCGGCTGCAGGTGCGGGATCTCGCTGGGGATGCCCATGCATGACACTTCGGTGAAACTGCCGCCGGTGACGGCCACGTAGTAGCCGTTGGAGTGGGTGGGATACCACTGCGGGGGCAGGCCCACCCGCCAGCCTTTGTAGGAGTCGATGGGCGTCTCCATGTAGTGATAATACTCGCCTTCCGTATAAACCATCTTGCCGAAGCCGCCGGCCCGGAAGATCTCGCGCATGGCGTAGCAGTCGTTGTGGAAGGCGGTCGTCTCGAACATCATGTAATTGAGGCCGGACGATTTGACGGCCTCATAGAGCTTGTCGGCGTCTTCGAGGGAGCCGAACACGGCGGGCACGGCGCTGGCCACATGCTTTCCGCTTTTGAGCACTTCAATGCAGTGCCGTGCATGGTTTGGGGCGTCCGTGGCGACGAAGACGGCCTCGATCGTCTTGTCTTTTACGAGTTCTTCCAGGGAGGGATAGGTTTTGCCGCAACGGCACTCGCGGGCCAGGGCCTCACAGCGATCGGGAATGAGATCGCTGACGGCAACGACATCGACGTTGGGATGATCCTGGAACCCGAAGGCGGCGCCGAATTTGCAGACGCCGTATCCGACGATGCCCACGCGGAGCTTCCGGTCGGAAACGGGTTCCCAGGCCTTCGCCTTGTCCGTGTTGGATTTCGTGTCCTCGAATCCCTGGATGGGTTGATCCGCGGCCTTGGCCCGGCCGCCCATGGCCAGCAGGCCCGCGCCAATGGCAGCCCCTTTGAAGAACGCACGCCGAGAAAAAGACTGTGTCATCCCATGCCCTCCGGATTGATTCTGTACTTGTTCAGCAAGCCCAAAGCGCTCGGCGGAAGCATACACTTCCCCGGCGCCGTTTCTCCATACGAACACCCGGCGCTGCCGCGCTCAGGTGGGCGTTTTGTGGAACATGACGAGGCCCGCGGCGAAGAAGAGCACGTTGGCAAACCAGGCCGCGATGGCCGGGTTGAGCTTGTCCAGTTGGCCGAGGCCCATCGTGACATAGAAGACGAGGAGGTAGGCGAGCGCAATCGCGATGCTGACGCCGAACCCCATCATGATACCGCCTCGGCGCAGCCGGATGGCGAAGGGGATCGCCAGCCAGATCATGACAAAGCAGAGGGCGGGCCGGGCGAACTTGGCGTGGAAGTCGACCCATTGCGCATTGACGGGCATGCCGCGCTCTTCCGCATGCCGGAGGTCGGCGCCGAGCTGGCGGAAGGACTTTTCCTTGGAGGGTTTCTCAAGACAGAAGAGTTCTTCGGGCGTCTCGTTGAAGGGCGCGGGCATCTGGGTGATGCGCTCGACTTTCTGTTCCCATTCCTTCTTCGGGTCGAAGGTGAAGACCCGGCCGTCTTCGAGCATCCACTGGCTCCGGCCTTCATCCCAGAAGATGCGATGGGCCCGGATTTCATTCACGCTATCCTTCGTGATCGCGTGGATGTAGACATCCTGGCCGGTGAGCGCTTCGCGATTGAATTTGAGGATGTGGCAGGTCCATCCGCCCCGGAGATGGGCCAGGCTGACGACCGGATTCTCCGGACGCTGAAACTGGGAGAAGTATTCGCGTTCGATATGGGCCACGTTCTGCGCGGCCCGGACACCCAGCGTGTCCTCGAAGAGGAAGGCGCCCACGGCGACCAGCAGCGCGACGGCGGCCGGCGCGCAGACGAGGCGGCGCAGGCTGACGCCGCCTGCGAGCGCGGCGGTGATCTCCTGATCCTGCGCGGCCCGGCCGAGGACCATGAGTCCTGCGATGAGCACGGCGAGGGCCGTGGTCTGATACTGGAAGAGAATGACGGGGGCCGTGGCGAGGTAATACTGGACCACGACGAGCCACGGGATGTCGTATTTCGCGATGTTGTTCTGCCGCGTCGTGAGCAGGTCGATGATCACGTAGAGCAGGACCATGGCCAGCATGATCTGCAGCAGCGTGGCGGCCATGCGCCGGGCGAGATATCGATCGAGCAGCGTCATACGCGGTCCACCCGCCAGATCAGCAACGAGCCCAGGAAACAGAGCACTACGTTCGGCAATTGGGTCAGCAGCACCACGGTCCCCATCGGCAGGAGACCGCGCGGTTCGGCGACTTTCGTGATGACGAAGTACGCGACGATGATGGCGAGGCCCGAGGCGAAACTGTAGGAGCGTCCCGCGCGCTTCGTGCGCGCGCCAATGGGCGCGGCCACCACGCAGACGGCGAGGCACATGAGCGGAAAGGAGAAGCGATGGGCCAATTCGATTCGCACGGCGCGCAGATCGCGCTCGACGGGAATCGCCTTGGTCTTTTCGTATTTCTCCGCCGTGTCGCGCTCGGTCGCGAAGAGTTCACCCATCGTCATGCCCTTGCGCTCCCCCTCGTTTTCGCGGGGATGCAACGGCGGCACGGCGCGCTTGCCGATCTCGAAGGTGGTTCTCGGGACGATGTCCTTCTTTTCCGCCTGGATGTAATGGCCCCGCTGCATTTCGAGGGTCGATACGCCGTTCTGCTTCACGAGCCGGGCGCTCTCCGCATAGAAGGCGTTCGCCTGTCCGTCCGCCGTCGGCTGCAGGACGACGATATCCTTCAGGGTGCCGTCCGGATCCTTGCTGCCAACGTAAATGCGCCAGTCGCCATATTCGTGCATGACTCCGGTGGGCAGCATGTCGATGCTGACGCGGAGCGGGAGGTCGCTGCGGAGGAGTTGGTTCAGGCGTTGATGCGCCCAGGGCTGGCCGATGTCCTGGGCAAAGAAGCAGACGCCGCTCAGGGCCACGCCCATGAGAATCACCGGGAGCAGCAGCCGTTTCAGGGGGATGCCCGCCGCTTTCAGGGCCGTCACTTCGCTGTGCTGGGCCATGCGGCCGAAAGTGAGCATGATGGCCATGAGGAAGGTTACCGGAAGCAGAAAGCCAGCGAGCGTGGGCAGGGAGTAGAAGGAGATCCAGGAGATATCGACCAGGGTGATCTGGGCGATGGGGACATCCTTGAGCAGGGCCTTGATTTCGTTCTGGATCGCGCCCGCCACGAGGATGAAACTGATGACGACCGACGCTATCAGCGCCGGGACCCAGATCTGCCGCAGGATGTAACGGGTAACCAGACTCATTTTGCCCAATGCTCATGGATTGCTAACGTGCGCTAAGTATAGTGAATCCCAAGGGTGCGCCGCACGTTCCAATTAGCACTTTTCATGCTTTGATCCGGACGGGACGCCTGCGCTGGGATACGGCCGGGCCACCGCTACCGCGTGGCCTCGCCCACATGATACACGGCCAACTTGCGGATGATGGGGGGCGCGGCGGATTTCGTCACCCGGAGGCGGACGCGCTCGACGGGAACCGGGTCGAAGCGATCAATCTTCTTATGGCCGACCGCGGTGCCTTGGGAGAGGGTTATCCAGGCGCCGCCTGAGAAGCCTTCGGTTACGTAAGCGCGGATGCGTTCGCCCTGGGTGATGTCCTCCATCACGAGCACGTGGTCGATTGGACCGGGCTTTGACAAGGCCAATTCCACAACATCGCCCGTGCCGGGGCTTTCGGCCAGACTTTTTCCAAAACGCCGCTGGATTTCCGCGCCGAATTCCGCGGCGCGCCGGGCGTCCGATTCGGGGATGCGGCCGGTCGTGTCCGGCGTGGCATTCAGCAAGAGCACCGCGCCATGGCCAACGGAGCGGTAGTACATGTCCATGAGTTGATCCACGCTCTTGAGGGTCTTGGCGTTCTTCGAACTCCAGAACCAGTCCTGGCGCATACGCGCGTCGCATTCGTTGGGGAGCCAGGTTTCGGCATCGGGGTTGCCGTCGGCGGCGGTCGCACCCTTCAGTCGTGCGGCTTCCGACACGGCATTCCACGCGGGATCGGGGGCCGTGCCGTCTTCGTTGCCCACCCATCGGATTGTCGCGTACTTGCCCTGGAAGATCATCGCGTGGGGGCCATATTGCTTGAGGATGTCGCCGACCTCGACGATGTTGCTGCCGTCAAACCAGATTTCGTACAACTCGCCGTAGCGGCTCATCACTTCCGTGAGTTGCTGGCGGTAGATGGCATCGTACTTCTGCTGATCCTCGGCGGTCTTGCATTTGCCGCCCGTGTCCACGCCGTGCGCGTCGTCGCGGGGACTCAGATAGACGCCCCATTTCATGCCGCGCTTGCGGCAGGAAGCGGCGAGATCCGCCAGGACATCTCCTTTGCCGCCGCGCCATGCCGTGTTCTTGATTCCGTAGTCCGTCGTGTCGGTCTGCCACATGCAGAATCCGCCGACATGCTTCGCCACGAAGACGATGTATTTCGCGCCCATCGATTCGGCGACGCTCACCCACTGATCCGTGTCAAGTTCGGCCGGGTTGATCTTGCCGAGCGGCGTGCTGCGATCATCCCCTTCCTTGTCCTGCCATGTGTTCGGCGCGAAATGGATGAACATGCCGATTTCCGTGTCCTGCCAGGCGGCCTGCTCGGGCGTGGGCTTGGCCAAGTCGGCGGCCGCGCTGAGGCACACACTCGAGACGGCGAGTAAACAAGCGAAGCTTCTTGCCATGGATTCACGCTCCTTCGTTGATGGATTACTTGCCCGCCAGCACGTCGTTGAGCAGCCTGCGCGCGGCATCCAGTTCCGCCGGATCAGATTTCGTTCCATCGTGCTGGGCGTTCGCGCGTTTGACGGCTTCGGCCAGGCGCGCGTCCCCGGGCGCATGCGCATTGGCGAGCCGGAACACTTCGAAGTCCTGAATGCCCTGTTTCAGCAATTCGAAGCGGAGGCTGCTCCTTGGGCCGGGATAGGCGACATACGTGTCGCCGGAAGGCCAGGGCTTCCACACGGCGGAAGCCGCGGGATCCTCGGGCCAACTGGCGAAGGCCCAGCGGAGATAGCCGTCACAGCCGGCCTGGATTGCGTTCCACGCGAGGAGGCGCGACTCGGCCGGCGGGCTGAACACGAACGTGTTGGGGAAGGCGGGGCCGCAGCACGTATAGAACGTGGTGAT
>CAILVY010000112.1 GCA_903837785.1 Candidatus Hydrogenedentota bacterium | reverse complement strand
TGGGCGTTGAGATTGACGATCACGTCCGCGAAGTCCGCGTCAACGTTGTCGGAAATGACCTTCAGCTGCTGTTCGGAAATGTCGCGGAGATTGGCGTCGAGCTGATTGATCCTGGTTTGGGTGGTTCCCTGCCGGGCCACGGAAACCATGAGCTGATCCTGGGCGTCCGTAATGTCCTGAAGGCCGGCCGCCACACCCGCGTTATTGCCCACCCGCAGCGCGTCGCGGATGTTGATCAGGGTCTGAAAGATGTCCACGGAGTTCCCGGTGGTCTGCTGAAAGACCTCGGAGCCGATTTCGTTCACCTCAACCTGCACCCCGGCCGAGACTTCAATCTTGAACTTCTCCGCGTTGCCTTGATAGGCAACAGCGGTGATCTCGCCATTGGCATTGCGGGTGGCCACGAACGGCGGGTTCAGCGTGCGCGTGCCGCATTCCAAGTTACTCCGCGCCGGGACAAAACCCATCCTCCCCCTCCGCGCACGCGTGGTGGCCGCCGGAAGTGAAGTACTGAATGAGGCGCAGCAATTCGCTCAGGCTGATTCGGCCATCCCCGTCGAAATCCGCGCGGTGGCTCCCCGAACACGTCAAGTCGATGCTCCCGTCCTGCACTTCGATCGCCCCGATGCCCACCGTGCCGTTTAGCGCCGCAGGCTTCTGATGCCGACGATCAACAGCCCCACAGCGGCACCTGTGAGCGCAGGCGTGCCCAGCGGCACTTGGGGCGCGGGATTAACGGCAATCACGGTCGGACCGGCCGTGCCAAAAGCAGAACCACCAATCTCGCAGGTGTACGACCCCGACGCAGCCTCAGCCACGGCCGTCACCCGGTAGGTGTCCGTTGTCTCACCCGGAAGTGCCGCACCGTCCTTCTTCCACTGATACGTCACGCCCGGCGGAAGGCCCGGCCCCAGAACCCGCAGCGTCAGCGTTTCACCCACGTGATACGGACTCGCATGTTCACTCTCGATCGACAACGGGACCGGCGTCAGGCTCCATACATCGTTCAACAACATGAAGTCGTCGTTCACGATCGTCTTGCCACCCAGAACCCAGAGCTTCCCGCCGAATGTCACTGCCGCGGGACGTGAGCGCGCTGCCCAGGGCGCATTCGGAGCCTGATGCCAGTCCGTTCCATCTTCCGAATACCAGACATCGTTCAAGACACAGGTAGTTGCGGCATGCCCAGTTCCTTCGACATATTCCCCGCCCAGGACCCAAATCTTACGGTCAAACGCGACCGCAGCGTGAAAGTCCCTTCCACGCCAAGCCGCATGGAGCATCGCGGGGGTCCACACAGCGCCGTCTGGACTCGTCCAGACGTCGTTAAGACACTCCGCTGTCCCCGTAGGCGTATCAGTGTGTACACCGCCGAGAATCCATAACCCCCCGCTGAAGAGAACAGATTGAAAGCCTGCGCGTGAAGACCAGGGTGCTTGCGGTGCCAGACAAGTCCAGTCGGAGCCATTGGCCGTTTGCCACACGTCAGCAAGAGTGGTACCCCGGTGAAGGCCGCCAAGAAGGTATAGGATTCCACCTTCGCTCACCGCGGTCGGGCTTGAACGTTCCGTCCACGGTGATTCTTGCGGCACGCCGGTCCAGGCAATACCGTCATCGGACCACCAAACGTCTCCAACATCTGACGCCAGGCTCAGACCGCCCATGATCCACACCTTCTCCCGAAACACGGCGGCAGAATGCGCCATTCTTGAAGTCCACGCGGCGTGGGCCGTTCGCTCCACCCAGTCAATACCATCTGTCGACGACCACACGTCGTTCACAGACTCGGAGGAATACCGGTCTATGCCGCCGCCCAACACCCAGAGTTCATCGCGAAACGAAACGGCTGCATGCATGGATCGCGCCGGCCACGCAGCCGATGCGGTCATCTGCTGCCAGAAATAGGCCGACGACGGGCGCGACTCTTCTTTGCCGGCCACGGCGGCGCTCACCGTACCGGACATATTTGCAGCGATAACCAGAAGACACAAAGGACTCCAAAGCAGAGCATGAAGAAAGTGATTCTCGTTTGGCATCTGATATTCCTAGTTGTAAGTGGAATACGGATCGTCCCCATGATCCCGGTCGAGAAGATACGGCACCCCTTGGACGATGACCTCGCCTGAAGCCTTCAGATTTCCGTCTCCGTCGATCATCGAGAGCACCTCGTCACTTGCGTTTTTCACAGTGAGTCCCACCTGCCGGAAGGAATCGGCCGTCAGCGACTGCCCATCGGTGACAGCACCCTTCAGGTACACGTCACCGTCCTCCGTAATCACAGCCACCTTCTCCTCATCGCACCCATTGTACACCACGAGCGGCTCATCCCCGCTGAAGCCACCCCAAGCCGTGGTTCCCTCGTGGATATTCCCCTTGAGAACAATCACATTCCCGTTGCGCACGAAGCGCACCTGTTCCGCGCCCCCCGCACAGATCCCGGCGTGCGGCACTGCCGCACCGGGCTCCCACCTTGAGTCGTATCGTGAAGCCCTTGACTTCGCGTCCACGGCGCCGAACGCATCGGCGAGGTGGTCCAGTACAAGGACAAGTACCGGCTCTGCTATCCGAGGAAATCGAGGAGGCTCGGCTGAATGATGCGGGAGGCGGCGTTGAGCGAGGCCTGGAAGGCGTTGGATTGGGCGTTGAGATTGACGATCACGTCCGCGAAGTCCGCGTCAACGTTGTCGGAAATGACCTTCAGCTGCTGTTCGGAAATGTCGCGGAGATTGGCGTCGAGCTGATTGATCCTGGTTTGGGTGGTT
>CAILVY010000111.1 GCA_903837785.1 Candidatus Hydrogenedentota bacterium | reverse complement strand
GCCGAGGACATGATGCAGGCATTCGCCTATCGCCATCTCGTGCCCTCCGGCGAACTCCAGGTGGCCGTGATCCCCTCCCGGTTGCGGGCCGGCGCGATCGAACGCGCGGGCGACACGCCCGTGCGCATTCCCGCGGGCGGCCAGGTCCAGGTGCAGTTCGACATCCCCCGGCTGCCCAACCTGGAGAACCTCGCGGTGGCGCTCAGCGAGCCGCCCAAGGGCATCTCCCTCGAGGGCATGACCTTGCTGCCCCGCGGCCTGGCGTTTGTGCTGAAGGCCGACGGCGACGCGGCAAAGGCCGGCCTGGCGGACAATCTCATCGTCGAAGTCTCCGCCGACGCCCCGCCCCCAAAGCAAACTGCCAAGAGGCCCAAGCAAAGCCCCCGCGCGGCCCTCGGCTATCTTCCCGCCATCCCCGTCGAAGTCGTGCAGCCCTAGAGACGGCTCCGGCGGATGTCGCGCCTTGATTGAAAGATCCCTCTGTCATATGCCAAGGTAATCCTTCGGAAGAGAGTGTGCCTGGCAGCGGGGGGACGCGGTGTCCGATCGCCGCCGGGCCTGCGAGGTGCGGGAGAGGCTCATGAAGTGCGTGAAACGTCTGCTCAAGGCGGTGCTGTTCCTGATCGTGCTGGGCGTGCTGGCGCTCGCGGGATGGGTGGGCTATCTCACGTATGCCGCCAACGCCCATGTGCCGCGCTGGGACGGGATGCTCATTCATCCCTCGCTGAAGGGCGAGGTGCGGGTGCTGCGCGATGATTGGGCCGTGCCGCACATCGAAGCCGGGTGCGAGACGGATGCGTATTTCGCGCTCGGCTATGTCATGGGGCAGGACCGCCTGTTTCAGATGGAATTGTGGCGGCGGCTCGGCCGCGGGGAACTGGCCGAACTGCTCGGCCCGCTTGCGGTGAAAGTGGATCAGGTCGCGCGGGCGTTCCGCCTGGGCGCCAACGCGGACCGCTATGTCGCGGAGAAACTGCCGCAGCATCCCGAAGTGAAGGCCGCCGCGGAAGCGTTCATCGCGGGGATCAACCACCGCATGGAATGCGAACCGCTCCCCTTCGAGTACAGCGCCCTCTGCATTCCCGCGCGCCCCTTCTGCGTGGCGGATTGCCTCGCGGTGGCCGCCATTCTGCCCATCACGTTCAACGAGGGCCTGCGCGAGGATCTTCTGTGCTCCCTGCTGAAAGAACAGCATCCGGACAAGGACATCGATTCGCTCTTTCCCGGATACTCAAAAGAAACTCCCGTTACCGTGATGGAAGACCTCGCGGAAGCGGATGCCGTGCAGAATCCGACGCCGCCTCCGGCGCCCGCCGCGCCCGCGCCCGGCCCGTCCATCGCCGCGCTCCGGGGCTTCCTGAACGACCTGCAACAGATCAATGACCTCTTCGGCCCGGCGCTCGGAAGCAACTCGTGGGTGCTCGCGCCGTCCCGGTCGAAGTCCGGCAAGGCCATCCTGGCGAACGATCCGCATATCGGCTTCACGAATCCCAGCGTGTGGTACGAGGCCCACATGAAATACGGCACTTTCGAGAACTACGGCTACCACATGCCGCTGATCCCCTTCCCCATGCTCGGTCACAATGCCGACCGGGGCTGGGGAATCACGATGTTCGAAAACGACGACACGGACCTCTTCCGCGAGACGTTTCTGCCGGGCAATCCGTTCAAAGTGATGTACAAGGGCCAATGGACCGAAGTGGAAACCATCAGGGAAACGATCAAGGTGCGTGGCGCCCCCGATCAGCAATACACTGTGCGCATCACGCCGCACGGCCCTGTGATCACCGACTTGTTCCGCCTCCTGATGGGCTATGACGGGCCGGACATTTCGATCTTCTGGATTTGGCAGCAGGTCGAGTACACGGATTTTCTCGCCCTCTATCAGATGGGGCATGCCCGCGATGTGGACAGCTTCGAGAAGGCCGTCTCGCTGATCACCTCGCCCGGGCTCAACATCTCCTACGCGGACGTGAAGGGCAATATCGCATGGTGGGCCGCGGGACTCATCCCGATCCGTCCCGCGCACGTCAATCCGAAACAACTGCTCGACGGCGCCTCCGGCCACGACGAGTCGCAGGGTTTCGTGCCGTTCGCGCAGAACCCCCAGACACGCAACCCGGCGTCCGGCTGCATCGTCACCGCGAACAACCAGTCCACCGTCAAGCCGGTGGGGGCCATGCCCCGTCTCCAGGGCTATTGGCAGCCCGGAGACCGGGCCGCGCGCATTGAGGAACTCCTCGAACAGCAGTCGCGCTGGAGCCTCGAGGAACTGAAGGCGGTCCAGTTCGACGACAAGGCCTGGGCGGCCGACCGGATCATCGCGAACGTGGTGCAGGCCCTGGGCGACGGGCCGCTGTCGGCCTACGAACAGCAGGTCCTGAACGCGCTGCAGAAGTGGGACCGGCGGCACGGCGTAGACGAATGCGGCCCGAGCATTTATCAGACCCTCGGGGACCTCATCTGCCAAAACGCGATCGAGGACGAACTGGGGCCGGCGCTCTACCGCGCGTACTGCCCGCTGGCCGACCACTGGAACTTCTTCAAGTGGTTTATCGCCGAGGAGAACTCCGCGTTCTGGGACGACATCCGTACCCCCGCCAGGGAGACCCGGCACGACATCGTGCTGAAATCCTTCCACGCGATGACGGCGAAACTCGAACGCGAACTCGGCAGCGACATCAGGGATTGGCGCTGGGGACGCATCCACACGATGGAATTCAAGCACCCCTTCGGCTATCTGCCGCTGCTCGGACGCCTCTTCAACGTCGGGCCCTTCCCCTCCTCCGGCGCCGCCGAAGTGGTCAACAACATGCTCTATCCGCGCGGCGTGTGCAACTACCACGTGATCGCCGGGCCGTCCACCCGCCGCCTCATCGACTTCAACGATCCCGAACACTCGCTGACCGTGCTGCCCACTGGCAACTCCGGCGACTGCACCAGCCCGTCGTACGGCGATCAGGCCCCCTTGTTCATGGCCGGACAATACCGCGAACCGCGCATCACTCCGGGCCAGATCGACGCGCACAAAACCCACGAACTTATCCTGCGCCCCCAGTAAAACCGCCCTTTTCGCGGGGAACAACTTGCATACGGGCCAACCCGCTTGATAGGCTTAGCGCCCGTGCTCCGGGCGGTTAGCTCAGTTGGTTAGAGCATATGCTTTACACGCATAGGGCCACAGGTTCGAGTCCTGTACCGCCCACCATCTTCACTTCTTGCCACCTCTTGAAACCCCTTGCCAGCATTGGACGAAATGCGTATTGTACTTTCCGTATGCGTGAT
>CAILVY010000110.1 GCA_903837785.1 Candidatus Hydrogenedentota bacterium | reverse complement strand
TGGTTCCGGCGGGACCTGCGGCTCGCGGACAATCCCGCGCTTGCGGCCGCCCTGAGGTCCGGGAAGCCGGTGGTGCCTGTCTTCCTCTGGGCGCCCGAGGAGGAAGGAGCCTGGCGGCCGGGGCCGGCGTCGTGCTGGTGGCTTCATCAGTCGCTGGAGGCGCTCGACGCCGAATTGCGCCGGCGCGGGTCCCGGCTGATCATCCGGGCGGGGTCCGGCCGCGAAGCGCTAAGCGCCTTGGCCGGGTCGATGCGCGTGCAGGAGATCTTCGCCAACGAGTCCGTGGAACCTGTGTTGCGCATGCAGGACGAGCACCTGGCCGCGTTGCTGGCCGCTGGCGGAGTGCGCCTGCATCTGCATCCCGCGGCATTGCTGCATGAACCCAAGGCTTTCCTCAGCACGCAAGGCAAGCCCTATCAAGTATTCACGCCGTTCTGGCGCTCGCTGCAGCACCGGCTTGAGATTGTCCCCGAGCTTCCCGCGCCGCCCGGCATGCCCGCGCCGGCACAGTGGCCTGACACGCTGCCCCTTGCGGCCCTGGCGTTGGAGCCAAGAGTGGACTGGGCCTCCGGAATTCGCGCGGCATGGACGCCCGGCGAAGCGGGCGCCTGGGCGCGTGTGCACCGCTTCGTCGAGGAGGGGCTGCCGGATTATCCTGAGGGCCGGGACCGGCCGGATCGGTCCGATACGTCGCGCCTGTCGCCCCATCTGCATTTTGGCGAAATCAGCCCGCACGCCGTGTGGCGGACAGTGCAGGCGCAAACGGCGCTGCACCCGGAAGACGGCCGCATTCAGGCCGCGGAATCCTTCCTGCGCCAACTGGCCTGGCGCGAGTTTGCGCACCACGTGCTGGCCCATTTTCCCCACACGCCGGAGCAGCCGTTGCGCGGCGCGTTTGCCGCGTTCGCCTGGCAGCAGGAAGCGGGCATGCTTCGGGCCTGGCAACGGGGCCGGACCGGTTACCCCATCGTGGACGCCGGCATGCGGGAACTCTGGAGCACGGGCTGGATGCACAACCGCGTGCGCATGATCGCGGCATCCTTCCTGACGAAAGACCTGCTGCGGCCCTGGCAGGAAGGCGCGGCGTGGTTCTGGCACACTCTGGTCGATGCGGACCTGGCCAACAACACCTTTGGCTGGCAATGGGTGGCGGGCTGCGGCGCGGATGCCGCCCCCTATTTCCGCATTTTCAATCCGGTCTTGCAGGGGGAGAAGTTCGACCCGGAAGGGGAGTATGTCCGGCGTTGGATCCCCGAACTTGCGCGGCTCCCGGCAAAATGGATCCACCGGCCTTGGGAGAGTCCGGACGCGGCCCGCAACGCTGCCGGCGTGCGCCTCGGGGAGAGCTACCCGCTGCCCGTAGTGAATCATGCGGAGGCGCGAAGCGGCGCGCTGGCGGCGTATGCGGCAATCAGAGACCGCAGCGTGTGATGCGCGTGGTTGAAGGGGACGCACCGCTCCATTACACTGAGTGGGTGCCGAAGCGTGCCACCGGCCGGGAGATGTAGGCCCATGAAGGATCTGTTGGAACGGCTCCTGGAGTTCACGAGAGACGGGATCTGCCGTTATGAGCTGGATGGCAGAAGGGTCCTGCTCGCGAACCGGGGGCTGGTCGGCATCCTTGACCTGGACTGTGCGCCGGAGTCCTTGAACGGGCGCAACGTCGATGACCTGATCCGCCCGGCCCGGGCGACGAACGAAACCCTGCAGCGGATGTTGCGCGAGCAGGGCGAGGTCCGGGATTTTGTTTTCCCGTTCCGGACGTCGAACGAGGTGGAGAAGTGGCTCTCGCTCGATGCGTTCGTTATGGATGACGCGCCCGAGGGCCGCAAGGTGGTGGAGGCGATCATTCGGGATGTCACGGCGTACAAACAGGCCGAAGAGCATCGCCGGCTCGATGAAGCGCGTTTACAGACGCTGCTTGATCTGATGCGCCTCTCGGATCGCCCCTTGTACGAACTCACGGACTTCACGCTAGAGAACGCCATCGCGCTGACGCAGAGCACCATCGGTTACCTCGCCTTCATGAGCGAGGATGAAACCGTGCTCACGATGTATTCCTGGTCGCGATCGGCCATGGCCGAGTGTGCGATAGACAACAAGCCAAAGGTCTACCCGGTGGAGTCGACGGGCCTTTGGGGCGAAGCGGTCAGGCAGCGGCGCTCCATCATCACGAACGACTACCTCGGGCCGAGTCCCTGGAAGAAGGGGTACCCGGAGGGGCACGTCCATATTCTCCGGCACATGAACATCCCCTTGTTTGACGGCGACAAGATTGTGCTGGTCGCGGGCGTCGGGAACAAGGTTGATCCCTATGATGAGTCCGATGTGCGTCAACTTACGCTGCTCATGGACGGCATGTGGAAGATCATCAAGCGCAAACGCATAGAAGAGGCGTTGCGCGAAGAAGAGAGTTTCATCTCGAGCGTCTTCAACAGCATCCAGGACGGCATCAGCGTCCTGGACAATGAACTCACCATCGTGCGCGTCAATCCGGCCATGGAACGCTGGTACGCCCATCAAATGCCCCTCATCGGAAAGAAGTGCTTCATCGCCTATCACGGCCGAAGCCACGCCTGTGATGCCTGCCCCACCTGCCGGACCATGACCACGGGGCAGGCGGCGCGCGAGACGGTTCCCCGCCTTGGACCCGCGGGCGAGGTGCAGGGATGGCTCGAACTCTTCAGCTTCCCGCGGCAGGAGGAGGAAACCGGGGCTGTGCGGGGGGTGATCGAGTACGTGCGCGATGTGACGGAGATCAGGCGGGCGGAGGAGGAGCGGCGCAAACTCGAATCGCAGATGCAGCAGGCGCAGAAGCTCGAGAGCCTGGGCGTCCTGGCGGGCGGCATCGCCCACGACTTCAACAACCTGCTCGTGGGCATTCTGGGCAATGCCGACCTGGCCCTCTTGAAACTTTCCCCGGCCGCGCCCGCGCGCGAGAGCATCGAGAACGTGGTGAAGGCCGCGCAGCGCGCCGCCGACCTCGCGCGCCAGATGCTCGCTTACTCCGGCAAGGGCCGTTTCCTCATCGAACCGCTCAACCTCTCGGAAGTGGTCGAGGAGATGGCACACATGCTCGAAGTCTCGGTTTCGAAGCGGGCCGTGCTGAAGTACAAGTTCTCGGACAATCTCCCGTTGATTGAGGCCGATATCACCCAGATGCGCCAAATCATCATGAACCTTATCACGAATGCCTCGGACGCCATTGGCGACAGAAGCGGCGTGATCTCCGTATCGACCGGCGCCATGCATTGCGACGCGCAATACCTCAAGACGACGTACGTGGGCGAAAACCTGGGCGAAGGGCTGTACACGTACATCGAAGTCTCGGATACGGGCTGCGGCATGGACGCGGAAACGCAAGAGCGGATATTCGACCCGTTCTTCACCACGAAATTCACCGGGCGCGGCCTGGGACTGGCCGCCGTCCTGGGGATCGTCCGCGGGCACAAGGGCGCGATCAAGGTCTACAGCGAACCGCAGCGCGGGTCCACGTTCAAAGTCCTGATTCCCGCCGGACATCAGCTTCAATACGAGCAACTGGTCCCGCAGCAGCGGCCGGAGGCATGGCCGGGCGGTGGTTGTGTGCTTATCGCGGACGACGAAGAGAGCGTGCGCGCGGTCGGCCAGGAGTTCCTGGAGGCGGTGGGATTTCGCGTGCTCACGGCGCGGGACGGCCTGGAGGCGGTGAAGCACTTCAGCGAACACGCGGACGAGGTCTCCGTGGTCATACTGGACCTCACTATGCCGCACATGGACGGCGAGGAGGCCTACCGCGAACTTCGCCGGATGCGGCCGGACGTGCGCGTAATCCTCTCCAGTGGCTACAACGAACAGGATGTTACCCAGCGCTTCTCCGGCAAGGGCCTCGCGGGCTTCATCCAGAAGCCCTATCGCATGGATGACCTCCTGGATACCCTCCATCGCGTCCTGGGCGCGTGACGGGCGCGTTGATTGCGCGCTCCCGGGCGTTGGAATTCTCCTCCGGGAGGTGTACACTTCTGACTTCCGGGTTTTGCAGCATACAGGCATGCCCTGCGGAAACTGCCAATTCCGGGATGGACCGCGCGAGAAGCGCTCTCAACGGACGCCGCTTCGGGCGGAAGTGTAATGATCCGGAGGGTTTGGGGCACTTATGGGATGATTGAATCCGGGGAGCCGGGCCGCCGGACACTTGATTCGCTGAGGCGGACCGGCCCGCCGAAAAATGCCAGTATTCAATTCCGGCGAACCGTGGAGATGCCCCGGCGGATGTTACTAAGGCCTGTTCCGGCGAGTCCAAGATGCAGTCGCGCCGTTTCGAGGCAGGAGAATGGAACGTGAAAAGCAGATGTGTCTGGATGGTTCTTTTGGTTCCCGTGCTGGCTTGGGGGTGTGTCGCGCAGACGCGGTGGACGCCGAAGTCCGTAAGCCCGCCTGCCGCCGCGCAGGCCGGTGTCGAGGTGGCGCCGTCGCTGGGCGAACGTGCGGAGTTAGTGAAGGGGCCGGAGGCGCCGGGCCCCGAGGAATCAGTCCCCCTGACGCGTGACGGAGCGCTCTTGACGGCGCTGAAGAATAACCGCGGCATCGATGCGGCCCGGCTCGGACCGCAGATTGACGCAACCTTTGTTCCGGAGGCGCGGGCCGTGTTTGACCCGGTACTGCTGGGGACCGCCTCCACCGGGCACAACACGCAGCGCGTGACCGCGCCCAGCACGCTGACCACGACTGGCACTGGAAGCAGCGCGGCCACCACGATTCCCACTACGACCATCCAGTTGCTCACACAGATCCGGCAGTTGGCCTCGGCCCTGAACCAGTCGGACTACCGGGGGGTCACGAGCGAGAATTCGAACGCCTCGCTCACACTGCAGAATTACCTGCCGACGGGCACCAAGCTGTTTCTGACGGGGGCCGTCTCCGCGGCGTATGTCAGCGGAAGCGGAAGCGACCACGAGGGCAGTTGGACCCTGGGCGTGGATCAGGCGCTGCTCAAGAACGCGGGCCTGGCAGTGAATCTCGTGGCGCTGAATCAGGCGAAGAACCGCTCGGCCCAGAGCGCGCATGTCTTCCGGGCGGCGGTTTTGGATACGATTCGCCAGGTCGAAACCACGTATTGGGAGCTGGTGCTGGCGAAGGAGCTGTTGAAAATCCGGCAGTTCGCCGTGACGCTCGCCGAGGAACAGCGCAAACGGAATGAAGACTACCTGGAGGTGGGCCGGGCAATCGAGGGCGACGTGATGACGGCGCAGGCGGAGAAGGCGTCGCGCATGGCCGATGTCGTGGACGCGGAAGCCGCAATCCGCACACAGAACCTGGCGCTCATCCGCCTGATGAATCCCGACAACGCGAAGAAGTGGTCGCTGAGTTTCGAGCCGGCCGAGCCGGCCGAGGTGGTTCAAGTGGACTTGAACATCGAGGCGAGCGAGAAACTGGCGCTGCAATACCGGCCGGAAATGGCGCAAGCCCGGCTGGACCTGGCCAACCTGGATCTCAGCCTGGCAAGCGCCAAGAACGATCTCCTGCCCACGCTCGACCTGACCGCCTCTTACGGACGGGTGAGCAGCGGGGCCAAGCGCGCCGACACGACGCGCTTCCTTGACGACGGCGATTTTGACAACTATCAAGTGGGCTTGTCGCTCACTGCGCCGCTGCTGAACCGCGCGGAACGCGCGCGCTATCGCCGCGCGAAGCTGGCCAACCAGCAAGGCGAACGCACACTCGGCAACCTCGAACTGTCGATCACCACGGAGACGCGGCAGGCCGCGGTCGAGGTGCGCCGGCAATGGGAACGCATCACGGCCGATCAGGAGGCCGTGCGCAGCCGGACGGAGGAGCTGCGCATAGCGCAGGGACGATATGAGGTGGGACGAACCACGAATCTCGATCTGCTGCTTGTGCAGCGCGACTTCATTCAGGCACAGATCGCTGAAATCTCATCGCGCGTAAGATACATTGAAGCATTGACCGCGTTCTATGCCGCGGAAGGCACGCTCCTCGAACGGCGTGGCATCTTCCTGGATTCGGAGAAAGAGCAATGATGCATTTTCGAGTGGTTGCGGGGATGGGGGCGGCGGTGGCTGTGATGCTGTGTTGCGGGGCGTGCACGAAAGCGACGGGCGAGAAGCAGCCGCCCAACCCGGCCAAGATGGCCGTTCCGGTGCGCGTGGCCGCGGTTGCCAAGCAGGAAATGCCGGAGGAGTTCAGCACGATCGGCACAGTGGAAGCCTACTCCACAATCTCCGTCCGTGCCCAGGTGGGCGGCGAACTGATCAAAGTCTGTTTCACGGAAGGCGATGTTGTGGACAAGGATCAGGTGCTGTTCAACATCGATCCCAAGCCCTACGAAGTGGCCCTCCGGCAGGCCGAAGCCAACTTTGCCAAGTCACAGGCGCAGCTGGAGCAAACGCGCGCGGCGGTGGCCAAAGACAAGGTGCAGGCGGACAACGCACAGGTCGAAATGAAGCGGAGCGCCTCGTTGCTGCCCAAGCGAATGATCTCGCAGGAGGAATACGATCGCGCGAAGGCCAATGCGGAAGCGCTCGAAGCGGCCGTCCTGGCGGACGAGGCCAATGTGAAGGCCTCCGCCGAGGCGATCCGTGTGGCCGAGGTGGCGATCGAGGACGCGAAGCTCCGGCTGGACTACTGCACCATCCGCTCGCCCATCCGCGGGAAAACGGGCAGCCTGATGCTCAATCAGGGGAACCTGGTGAAGGCGAACGACACCACCCCGATGGTGGTAATCACGCAGACCTCCCCGATTTACGTGACCTTCTCGCTGCCCGAGCGCAACCTTGCGGAGGTGCGGCGGCGCATGGCGGCAGGCCCCCTGGAAACCCGGGCCACGGCCCGGGGTGAAGGCGGTGAGCCGGCCCTGGGCACCCTCTCGTTCATCGACAATACGGTGAATCAGGGCAACGGCACGATCCGGCTCAAATCCACTTTCGACAACGCCGATGGCCGGCTCTGGCCGGGTCAGTATGTGGATGTTGTGCTGAAGGTCGCGGTCCAGGCCGATGCCGTCGTGGTGCCGGAGCAGGCCATCCTGCCGAGCCAGGCGGGTTTCTCCGTGTATGTGGTGAAACCCGACTTGACCGCCGAACTGCGGAATGTGGTTCCCGGCGACAGCATGAACGATGTGACGATCATTACGGATGGCCTTGCACCGGAGGAGAAGGTGGTCATCGACGGTCAGTCACGGCTTGCCCCCGGGGTAACCGTCAAGATTCTGGGTGAAGGCGGCGCCGAAGGGGAGAAGAAATGAACCCGTCCCACCTGTTCATCAGCCGGCCGGTGATGACGACGCTCGTCATGCTGGCCATTCTGCTGACCGGCATCGTGGGATACCGCGCTTTGCCAGTCAGCGATCTTCCGAACGTCGATTTCCCCACGATCGTGGTTTCCGCCTCGTTGCCCGGCGCCAGTCCGGAAACGATGGCGTCTTCTGTCGCGACGCCGCTTGAGCGGCAGTTTTCGACCATTGCGGGCCTCGATTCGATGAACTCGACAAGCGCCCTCGGCACCACTTCGGTGACGCTGCAATTCAGCCTGGAACGCGAACTGGATGCGGCCGCCCAGGACGTGCAGTCGGCCATCGCGCTGGCGCAGCGCGACCTGCCCAAGGACATGCCCACGCCGCCCTCGTACCGCAAAGTGAACCCGGCCGATCAGCCCGTGCTGTACCTGGCGCTGAGTTCCGCGGTGCTGCCGCTGTCGCAGGTGGACGAATACGCCGAGACGAATATCGCCCAGGCGATCTCAATGGTTAACGGCGTGGCGCAGGTTCAGGTCTACGGCTCGCAGAAGTACGCGGTGCGCGTGAAAGTGGATCCCAAGCTGCTGGCGAGCCGGCAAATCGGGATCGACGAGATTTCCAACGCGCTGCAGGGCGCAAACGTCAATCTGCCCCTGGGGGATCTGCAGGGCACGAGCAAGGCGTACACGATCCAGGCCACCGGGCAGCTCATGGAGGCGGAATCCTACAAGCCGATCATCGTGGCATGGCGCAACGGCGCCCCCGTGCGCGTCGAAGACATCGGCGAAACCTTCGACAGCACGGAAAACGACAAAGTGGCGGCGTGGTTCAACAATGTGCGCGGCATCGTGCTCGCGGTCCAGCGCCAGCCCGGAACCAACACGATCGAAGTCGTCAGTTCCATCAGGAAGCTCCTGGACCGGTTCCGGGCGGGACTCCCCGCCTCCGTGCATCTCGATATCCTCTTCGATCGCTCCGAGTCCATCCAGGCCTCCGTCGGCGACGTGAAATTCACGTTCGTCCTGACTATCTGCCTCGTGGTTCTTGTGATCTTCCTCTTCCTGCGCAACCTGACCGCAACCATCATCCCCAGCCTCGCCTTGATCCTCTCGGTCGTGGGTACTTTCGGCGTGATGTACCTGCTGAATTTCAGCATCGACAACCTTTCCCTCATGGCGCTCACGCTGTCAACGGGATTTGTCGTGGACGACGCCATTGTGATGATCGAGAACATCGTGCGCCACATGGAGGAGGGCGAGCAACCGCGCGAGGCCTCGTTCAAGGGGTCCAGCGAAATCGGTTTCACGATTGTTTCCATGACTGTGTCGCTGATCGCCGTGTTCATTCCCGTGCTGTTCATGGGCGGCATTGTCGGACGGCTGCTCCACGAATTCGCCGTGACGATCAGCGTGGCGATCCTCATTTCCGGTTTCGTGTCGCTCACGCAGACGCCGATGCTGTGCAGCCGCTTTCTGAAGCCGGTCAACAAGGCGAATCACGGCCTGCTGTACAACGCGCTCGAGGCCGTGTTCAACGGGATGCTGCGGGTCTATGAAGTGACGCTCGCGCAGGTCATGCGGCATCCGCGCCTGACGATGCTGATGCTGATTCCCCTGCTGATCGGCATGGGCTATCTCTTCAAGACGCTGCCGAAAGGTTTCCTGCCGACCGAGGATACCGGCCAGGTTCTCGCCAGCACCGAGGCGGCCCAGGGGATCTCCTTTGAGGACATGAAACGCCATCAGATGGAACTCGCGGCCATCGTCGCCAAGGAGCCCGCGGTGGACGGTTTCATGTCCGCCATCGGCTCGGGCGGGCCAACGTCCTCGAGCAATGCGGGCCGGCTCTTTATGCACCTGAAGCCTCGGGGCGAACGCATGAGCGTGGACGACTTCATCCAGATGCTGCGCCCGAAACTCGCGCAGGTCCCCGGCATCAAGGCCTTCCTGCAGAACCGCCCCTCGATCAGCATGGGCGGGCAGCTCACGAAGAGCCTGTATCAATTCACCCTCCAGTCCCCCGACACGGAGGAGCTTTTCAAGTACGCGCCTTTGCTCGAGGCGCGCCTGCGCGATCTGCCGGGCTTCCAGGACGTCGCGACGGATCTCATGATCACGAATCCGGAGATCAATATCGACATCGACCGGGACAAGGCCTCGGCTCTCGGGCTGACCGCGCGCCAGATTGAAGATGCGGTCTACACGGCCTACGGCTCTCGGCAGATCTCCACGATTTACGCCCCCAACAACCAGTACCGCGTAATCCTCGAGGTGCTGCCCGACTTCGAGCTGGATCCCGCGGCCTTGTCGCTGCTCTACGTTCGCGCGGGCACCGGCCAGCTCGTTCCGCTCGGCACGATCGCCAGCATCAGGAAGGGCGTCGGACCGATGACGGTCACCCACCTGGGCCAGTTTCCGTCCGTGACGGTTTCGTTCAATCTCGCGCCGGGCTACGCGCTGAGTTACGCCCAGGAAAAAGTGACGGAAGCCGCGGCCGAGATTGTGCCGAAATCAATCAGCACGAGCTTCCAGGGCACTGCGCAGGCCTTTCAGGCATCGCAGAGCGGGATGGGCCTGCTGCTGATTGCCGCCGTGCTCGTGATTTACATCGTGCTCGGAATCCTGTACGAGAGCTTCATTCATCCACTGACGATTCTGTCCGGGTTGCCGGCGGCGGGCGTCGGCGCACTGCTCACGCTCTACTTGTTCGGGCTGGAACTGAACATCTTCTCCCTTGTGGGGATCATTATGCTCGTGGGCATCGTGAAGAAGAACGCGATCATGATGGTTGACTTCGCGATTGAGGCACAGAAGGATCCCAACCTCGCGCCGGAGGCCGCCATCGTGCGGGCTTGCCTGATCCGGTTCCGGCCGATCATGATGACGACCATGGCCGCATTGATGGGCACGCTGCCCATCGCGCTCGGCGTGGGCGCGGGTTCCGAATCGCGCCGCCCGCTGGGCATGGCCGTCGTGGGCGGGCTCATCGTTTCGCAGTTGCTCACGCTCTACATCACGCCGGTATTCTACACGTACATGGAAGCGTTCAGCCGCCGTATCCGACGTCACCCGAAAGAAGCGTGACCGGCGCTTCTACTCCTGGTCCAGCAGCGCCAGCGCGTCGCGCTTGGCCTTTCCCAGAATGTTCCCGGCCCGGTGCCAGACGGGGATGGGCAGCGTGCCTTCGGCGGCCGGCACGATGCTCTCGATGTGCTCGGGGGTCTTGATGCCGACAATGGCGCTCGTCACGGCGGGATTCGTCAGAACCCAGCGGATGGCGAGTTGTGCCATGCTCAGGCCGAGGCCTTCGGCGATCTTTGCCGTCTCATCCAGGGCTTCGAGCATGCGGGGGAATGCGCCCCCCGTGTAAAGATCATATTCGCCGCGGCTGTCCTTAAAGACGTGATCGCGGGCGTATTTCCCTGTGAGCAGTCCGCGATAGAGCGGGGAATAGGGGATCACGCCGATGCGGTGTTGCAGGCAGTACGGCAACTCGCGGTCTTCCACTTCCCGGGCCAGCAGATTGTAGTGGGGCTGGAGGCTGGCCACGTCGAAGAGGTCGCGATAGGCGCCCATCTGTTCGACGTTCATGTTGCTCACCCCGGCCCAGCGGATCTTCCCTTCCTTCTTGAGGCGTCCCAACGCCGCCGCGACTTCCTCCGGGCGGGTGAGCGGATCCCAGGCGTGAATCTGATAGAGGTCGATCCGATCCGTCTTCAGGCGGCGCAGCGAGTTTTCGCACTCGCTCATGATGAACTCGTAGGTGGTTTCCGGATAGCGGTCCGCGCCCTGGAAGTTCCAGTAGAATTTCGTGGCGAGATAGAAGCGATCCCGCAGCCCGAGCTCGGCCAGGCAGTCTCCAAGGCAGGTTTCCGCAAATCCATCGCCATACGCTCCCGCCGTGTCAATGAAGTTCACGCCAAGCTCGGCCGCCCGCGTGACGGCCCTGCGCCAGGGTTCGATGGGGACTTCCCCCCAAAAACGCGGCGAAAGCTGCCAGCACCCGAAACAGATGCGCGATACGATCAGATCCGTCAATCCGAGTTGCATGTATTTCATGGTTGCTCTCCCCTTGGCCTGACGAACAGGTCGTTGCTTGACGCATATCCACCGTTCCCGATTCTCCACGCGCCCTCGGCCATCAATTGGACTTGTGCGCCTACTCAGGGTAGCATGCGGAGACGGGAATGGGAAGAGCCCCTTTCACGACTTTGCAGGCGCTTCGCGGGAATCGCGGTTGAGGAGAGAATCATGAATCCCTTCAGACGATGCGGATGCGTGCTGGCGTGTGTCCTTGCCTGCGCGGGCGCAGGGGGGGAAGAGGCCGCCGCGCCGCTGACCGGGATTCTCGGCGCGCTCAGCGGCGAGGTCATGCTCATCGAGAAGGAAATGAGCCTGAAGCAGGAACAAACCCTTCTGGGACTCCGCTTTGCCGCCGGGGAGTTGCGCGGGCGGAACGTGGTCGTGGCGCGATCGGGTGTGGGCAAAGTCAATGCCGCCATGGCGGCGACCCTGCTGCTCGATCACTTCCATCCGAGTGAGGTGTTGTTCTCCGGCATTGCGGGCGGCCTCGGAAAGGACTTGCAGCCGGGCGACATCGTTGTGGGCGAGAAGACCGCCCAGCACGATGCCGGCCGCGCCACGGAGGGCGGTTTCGTTCGGAACGCCATGCGCAATCCCGTCGACGGCAAACGGAATCCGCTGATGATCGAGGCCGAGGCGCGGCTGCTGGCGCTGGCGGAAAAGGCGCGCGACGAAGTCACGCTCGAGAAGGTCGTGTTGCCCGAAGGCGGCCGCGTACCGCGGATCTTGCGCGGCATCATCGTCTCGGGCGACTCCTTCATTGCGTCTTCCTCCAAGAAGAACGAGTTGCGGGAGGCGCTTCAGGCGGATGCGGTCGAGATGGAAGGCGCGGCGGTGGCCCAAGTCTGCTATCAGCAGAAGGTGCCCTGTCTCGTTGTGCGGAGCCTGAGCGATTCCGCGGACGAGAACGCCCATGTGGACGCGGCGCAGTTTGAGGCGGTGGCCGCGCACAATTCCGCCGTGTTTGTCCTCAAGATTGTGGAGTTGCTCGCGAAGCGATAGTTCACCGCCCCGCCGGGGCGCCAACACGATGGAGAAGCAGGATGTTCCACGGGGCAAGGATTCCGGGATGGGGGTTGGCGCTGCTGCTCGTGGCCGCGGGCGCGCAGGCGCAGAATGGCGCGGACCCCGAAGCGGCCTACGTGGCGAAGTTCCAGGAGCACTACAAGAAGGTTGCGGACCCGCCCGGCCTGCAGGCGTACGCGACTGTCCAGCGCTACGATGAATTGTATCTCGGCGAAAGCCTGGACAAAGCCCTGAAGAAAGTGGACAACGACAAGGGCGGTTTGGCGTGGGGTTTATCCTACCGCATGATGTCCCTGAACGACCTCTACAAGATCACCGGCGACCGTAAGTACCTCGATGCACAGCTCCGCATCATTCGGGCGGCATTGGCGGCCACGGATGACAAGCGCGGCAAGCAACTCTGGAACGGACGGGTCGTCGCCGCGTGGGGATGCGACCTGTACGCCGAACGAGGCCGCGCCATCTTCGCGGTGCATACGGGCATCATCTGCGGGCCCATCTTCGACTTTCTCGGCCACGCCAAGGGCCATGCCGCGTTCCGCGACTCCCTGGGCGCCGAGTTCGATGTGATCGTGAAGGGCGCGAGCGACGCGTTGGCCGTCCATGATCGGCAATGGCGCGACGGGCCCGCCCCGGCGGAAGGGCACTACATCGGCATGGATCAGGAGAACGTGCTCGAGAACAAGCCCCTGCCCGGCAACCGCCTCAGCGCGATGGGCTGGGCGCTGTGGTCGTCATGGAAGATCACGGGCAATACGACGCACCGGGACCGGGCGCTCGCGATTGGCCGCTATATCAAGAATCGTCTCACGCCATCCCCCGATGGCGCCTACTACTGGCCGTACTGGCTGCCCGAACAACCGGTCAGCGGGCCGCAGCCCAGGGAGGCGGTGAAAGGCGAGGACGTTTCGCATGCCGGGTTGACCATGCAGATTGTGAATGTCCTCGCGGCGGATCGCGAAGTGTTCACGGCGGAGGACCTTCAGCGCCTGGCCAGGACGGTTCTCAGCGGATTCGGGCAGCGCACGGATGGCGTGCTCGGAGGGTGTGTCACGGGACTCTCCGGCGATCCGTCGCATGCTGCGAGCCCCGCGAAGTGGATCTTTCTCGGCGAGGCGAATCCGGACGTGCGCGAACGCATCGTGGCCTTCTACTTGAATTACGTGCCCGTGCCCGGGCCGCTCGATATCGCACGGCTCTTGCTCTCAACCGCTCCGGAGCATTGAGGCTACGGCTGCGGGCGCTTGGGCTCGCCGTTGGCCACGCGGATCGTCAGCGTCCCCGAGATCGTCATGATGCGCTTGCCGTGGATTGTGAGCCGCTGGCCGACCTCGTCGGGGCGGAGCGAGTAGGCCACGTCCAGGAATCCGCTGGCATCCTCGCACCACAGCCGCACGGTCTCCATGCCTTTGGGGACGCGCAGCTCGATCGTGGCGATCGACACGGGGCTGTCGAACGAGACGCGGACGCGCTGGAGAAACCCTTCGGTTGTTTCCTCCTGGAATTGGAGCCACCCGAGGCAGGCCGGCGTAAAAACCGGCGACTCGAAGCTGCGCAGGCCGGGGGGGAGATGCGGGCGGATGCGCAGACAGCGCTCGGGGACATTCATCTCGAAGCCGCACAGTGCCTGGAACACGTACCAGATGGCCAGGGTGCCCGCGTGGCGCTCCGGATTGCAGGGATCGGGCTGATTCGTGCGCAAGTCCCATTTCAGGGGAATGTCGAACATGGACACGCGCAGATCATGCAGGCTCCGGAAATGCTGTTCCAGCAATCGCATCGCCTCTTCCACGCGATTGCGAAAGATCAGCAGACAGACAAAATGCGCCGCGGTATACAGCGGCCAGGCAACCTGGAGTTCCGCCTTCGCGGCCGGCGCGTTGGGAAGAACGGCGTCCGCGACGCCGTTCGCCTGGACATTGTAACGGAGGAGGGCGTCCAGGGCGCGAGAGACCCGGCCCGGCTCGAAGAGCGTGCCCAGGCCCAGGACATCGGCGTACCACTGGCCCGCGAGTTGACCCGTATGACAGACGGCGTCCTTGCTGTCCCGGCCCAGCCGGTAGAAACCGCGTTCGTCGTCCCAGAAGAGGCGCTCGAAGCTCCGACGCGCCTTGCCGAGCACCGCCTCGTAGGCGGCCGCTTCGTCCTGAAGGCGGAGATGGCGGGTCAGGCGGGCATAGGCCGCGAGGGCCGCGATCCAAAGGCCCGATGCATAGCTGTTGGGGCCGCGCGTGAGGATGCCGTCATACGTTCGGGAGGCCTCGGGGTCGGGGATGCCGTCGCTGTCCGTGTCAAGGCCGAGCATGGCGGCCAGCGCGTCGTGCATTGTGGGCAGGAGCGCCTGGATGCGCGGAAGGCTGCCGGTGAACAGGTAGTTCCGGCAGGCGGACAGCACGAAATGGGCGCAGCGATCCACCGCCGTCTCTTTCGGCTCTTTGCCGGACGGCGTGCGCAGGTCCTTCGCCAGACGGACGAGATCATGATCCTCGAAGCGTGGCAGAAAGAGCAGTGTGCCCAGCGAGGAATACAGGCGGGTTTCGAGAGGGACGGGCGCGGAGGCCGTGGTGCTTTCCGACATGGCAAATCGCCCATCCCGCGAGAGAAAGGCGTTGGAGGAGAAGACGCTGGCGCTGTTCACGAGCATGCGCGTGAACCACGGCGGGAGCGACGAAGACAGGATGCGCTTCTGCCAGTTCTCCACGGCGTTCGAGAAGTAGACGAGGTGCTTCACGCACTGCAGCGCCACCTCCACCGCGCTGTGATAGCGATTCGTGTATCCGTTGCCGGCCCCCGCCGGATTCGCCTCGAATCGGGGACAGTACCACGCGAGCACGAAATCGACACGGCACTCGCTCCGGGGAGGCAGGCTCATGCTGCAACACACGGCGCCGGAGCGCTGGACGCCGCTCCGCGATCCGGCGCGCGCGAGCGTGCCCCGGTCGACGAAACGCTCCCAGAAGAGCGACTGATCCTCCGGGGATTCATGATCCCACGCGAGCACGGAGATTTCCGTCAGGTGCGTGCGTTTCGCCAGCAGGCAGTAGTGGCCGTCGGCGTCATGATATGCCGGCTCGGGAGCGCCGAACTCGAGCGCGTTGAAGCGGGGGTGCCCGTCCGCATCCGGCGGTGGCTCTTTCAAGAGCCGGACCGGGTCCTCGTCCTCGACGCACGCGGGCACGATGGGCGCGCGGTCCGCGCCCCTGCGGGTCTGAGAGCGTCCGCAGAGATTCTCCCAGTTAAAGACAGCCGAGACTTCCAGCGGAACGTCCGTGGAATTTGTAAAGCGGATGCTCGAGAACAGCGCGGGCAGCGTTGAACCATCATGATCGAAGGGCACGATGGGCGCGAACGCCGTCCACACGATTTGGGCAGGGCACGACGGATCGTTGAGGTAGTAGTGCGAGGCGGGATAGAGCGCGCGCCAGGCAAGCGTCTCCTTGCTGAGCCGGGGCGGTTCCATGCCTTGCGGGGGCGGCGCGTCTTTCGGGGCGCGCTGAAGGATGCGCGCATAGACGCCGCCGGGCCCGGCCGCCCGCACCGCGATGAACGAGGCGGTGGATTCGGGGATGCGGGATTGCGGCGTGCGGTTGTTGTTGATGGCGATGTTGCGGAAGCACCCGTCGCCGCTGAGTTCTATAGAACCTGCGGCGGTTCCTCCCAGGGGGACACCCCTGTTCTTGAGTCCTTCCCGTCCATTCATGGCCCGAAGACTTCCCCGGTGCTGCTCACGCCAAGCTGCAGCATTGTAGCAGGAAACCCATCGTCAGGGCCATAGAAAAGGAACCGGGGCTCCGCGTTCCGCGGAACCCCGGAATCATGCTATCGGTTCCAGGACGGCTAGTCCTTGAGGTGCTCGGGGATGCGCATCTTGTAGAACGAGCGCCACACGAAGACCACCGAACAGGCGAAGAAGATCGCCGCGGCGATCAGGCTGACGTTCTGCGGGAGTTCAATGGCCAGCTCCACCGCCAGCAGGCCGAAGAGCGTCGTGAACTTGATGACCGGGTTCATGGCCACCGAGGACGTGTCCTTGAACGGATCGCCCACAGTGTCGCCCACGACGCACGCGTCGTGCAGCGGCGTGCCCTTCATCTTGAGTTCGGTTTCCACGATCTTCTTGGCATTGTCCCAGGCGCCGCCGGCGTTGGCCATGAAGATGGCCTCGTACAAGCCGAAGATGGCGATCGAGATCAGGTAGCCGATGAAGAAGTAGTGGTTGACGCACGCGAACGCCAGCGTCGAGAAGAAGATGGCCAGGAAGATGTTGAACATGCCCATCTGCGCATATTGCGTGCAGATGGCGACCACCTTCTTGGAGTCTTCGACGGAGGCGCGTTCGCCGCCGCCTTCGAGCTTGATGTTGCGCTTGATGAACTCAACCGCCTTGTATGCGCCCGTCGCAACCGCTTGCGTGGCCGCGCCGGCGAACCAGAAGATCACCGCGCCGCCCGTAATCAGGCCGAGCAGGAACAAGGGGTTCATGATGGACAGGCCGGCATAGATGCCTTCGGCGCCGTCCGTGCCGAACTTGCCCGAAAGCACCTGGATGATCGAGAAGATGAGCGTGGTCGCGCCGACCACCGCCGTGCCGATAAGCACCGGCTTGGCCGTCGCCTTGAACGTGTTGCCCGCGCCGTCGTTCTCTTCCAGGTTCTCTTTGGCCACGCTCC
>CAILVY010000109.1 GCA_903837785.1 Candidatus Hydrogenedentota bacterium | reverse complement strand
TGACCTCCGCCCCGTCGCCGATAACTACTAGCACTTTTTCCATGGGCTGCGATTCTCCGAAACGCCGGTTCACGACGCATAGGCCTTGAATATGGCCGCGTTGTCCAATTCGCCCCACCCGCCGCGAAGCAGGTCGTCGATCAATTGCGCATGGACCTCCGAGACCGGCACGCGCGCCCCGACGCGCCGCGCATAGTCCAGGATGAGATGGACGTCCTTCGCATGCTGGCCGAGGCGCGCCACCGCCGGCGCGTACGTGCCCGAGATCATCTTCGGGCCCTTCGTGTCCATCGCCACGCTGTAAGTCTCTCCCGCTTTCAGAATCTCGAGAATAAGGCCCAGATCGAAGCCCGCCCGCTCCGCCAGGCCGAGAGCTTCGGCCAGCACAAGCCGGTTCAATCCGAATACGAGATTCACGATCAGCTTCACGCGATTGCCCTGGCCCGGCGCGTCGAAATAATACTGGGTCTTCGAGAACGCGGCCAACAGCTCCGCATACGGGGCCTCGTCACGGCGGCCGCCGATCAAGGCCAGGGACCGGCCTTCGCGCAGCACCTGGCTCGAACCCGATAGGCAGATGTCCACCAGCCGCACGCCCTGCGCCGCGAGACGGGCATGATCCTCTTCGATGTCCTCGGGACGTCCCGTCGTGCTGTCCAGGAGGATCGTTCCGGGACGAAGCGTTTCCGTCAGGCGTTGCGGCCCCCACAACAGCTCCCGGCGATTGTCCGAGTTGAGCAGGCTGAGGAGAATGAAGCTGCATCGGGGACCTGCGTCCCGCACATCTTCCAGTATCTCCACCCCGAGCGCCCTGGCCTCCGCACAGGCTTCCGGCCGAAGATCGTAGCCGCAGACACGATGCCCCGCGCCCAGCAGCCGTTCCGCCATTGCCTGCCCCATCAGCCCGAGTCCGATCAGCCCGATTTCCATGACATAACCCCCGCTACTTCGCCTTGAACAGATCAAGGCACGTCTCGTAGGCCCGCGCGAAATCCGGTTGCGCGTCCGCACCGCCGCCAAACACATACACGCCAAACGCCAGAGTGAACGGCTCGCCCTTGCGCACCACCGTTGCGTCCGGCGCGGCCTGGGCATCCTCCGGCGCGGTCATGGCTTTGCGGCCAAACGGATTGGCGACGATCAGGCCGTAATCCCGCGTGTGGAACCAGGCCGGCCGGAAATTGTCGGGCGCGGGCATGACCGCCACGCCCACCCGCTTGCCATCGGCGAGACCGGAAGCGGCGCACCACGTCGAGGCCTGTCCCCAGGTCCCTTTCTCGTTCCGGCCGCCCGCGCTGTTCACAAGGCTGCCCGTCCCGAATTTGACTGTCAGCGGCGTGTTCAGGCGCACGCCGAATCCCATTTCCTCCTGATCGCCGAAGCTGAAATCCGCCGTATCCGAGCGAAAGACGCTGCGGGCCAGCAGGAAGTAACCGGCGTCCGCCGCCTGAATCGTGTACGTGCAGGCCTCCTCGCAGATCGGCGCGCCGGATGCGTCCGCGCGTTCATAGCGATTCAGCACCGCGAAGCGGACCTTCTCCGCCGCCGCTTCCACCGGCGCAAGAAAGCGGACATGCCGGACACGCGCCTTGTTGCGCCAGTAATCACTCCCGTTAATGTCTCCGAAGGCGAGCCAGAGGCCGGGATGAAACAGGGGATGATCGTCATTCCCCTTGTTGATCACCGGGTCCGGCGGATGCACGCGCGTCACCTGGACGCCCTCGAGGGTCTTGATCTGGCAGAAGTAGGGCCGGTTGATGGCCGTGTCTTCGTAGACATACGTGGCAATGCCCTGGCCGCGCGCCAGGATCTCGATGCGGCCCGGCGCCTCTCTTGTCGATAGCGCGGGAGACGTTGCCTCCGCCGCCCGGGCCGAAATCGTCATCATCCCTTGTACAATCAGGATGGCTGCAATGGCAGGAATCTCGAGCTTCTTCATGCGTGCGCTTCTCCGTTTCCTCGGCGTATTCGCCCCGTCCGTGCCGCCAGCCTAAATCACGCGCTTGACGAATCGCAAGGAAATGGCCTAGAGTACCGGGCATTCCACGCCACTGGCAGGAAAGCGGCTATTCACATGACACTCAAGAAACGCCTCGTGCTGGGATTCGGACTGCCCCTGCTCATGGGGGCCGTTATCCTCGCCCTGGTTGTCTTTCTTCTTGTGCATCACGTTGAAGGCGGCTATTTCGACTCGAACGGCGTCCGCATCCACTACACAGTTCAAGGGCAGGGGGAACCGCTCATCCTTGTGCACGGCGTGGGCGCGAACATCGATCTGAATTGGCGCTATCCCGGCGTCATCCGGCGCCTGGCAAAACATTTCAAGGTCATCGCCCTCGACCTCCGGGGGCACGGACTCAGCGACAAGCCCACTGAAATCGATCAGTACGGCATCCAGATGGTCGAGGACATTCCCCGCCTCATGGATCACCTCAGGATCCCGAAGGCACACGTCGCGGGCTACTCGCTGGGCGGATTCATCACGCTGAAGCTGTTGGCCACGCATCCCGATCGCGTCGCCAGCGCCGCCATCTGCGCCGCCGGCTGGAAAGACCCCGAAGACCCGTCCCCCCTTCCCAATCCCTATAAGGCTCCCGTGCGCAAAGATGCGTCTCCCGCGATCCGGGCGGGAATGTCCGGCTCCGACGGACCCAAGACGCTCTTTCACGGCATCCGAAATTGGGTCGGGGATCAACTCATGGACAAGAAGGTCAAGAAGGCCCTCAAGCAACGCTACATCGACCTCGCCGTGGACCGGACCACGCTCGAGAAGAACCAGGTGCCCACGCTCTGCATTATCGGCGACGAGGACGGCCTGCTCTTCCTGGCCTACGATCTCCGGGCGCACCTCGCCCACCTCGAGTTCGTGGAAATCAGCGGCGCGGGGCATTTCACCACGCCCTTCCGGCCCAAATTCAAGAATGAGATCGAGGCCTTCTTTCAGAAGCATGCGGGACACTGAGCCCGCGTTGTTCCGCACGCCGTTCTGAGGACGCGCAACCAGCGTGTTCCACTCCCCAGCTCCCGTGCCAACCCTTATTGACGCCTCCTCCACGCCTCCGTTCCCGCACGCCCGCACCGCAATTCGGAATAGGCCTTTTCCGCTCAATGTTTAAACAGAGTGTTGTAGGAGGTAAGTGCAGAAAGTCGCAGACGCGGGGGGGTTGGCGAATTGCTCTGCGAACTGAGGAGCCCATGCAATGGGATTGTCTCGACGCGAATTCCTGAAACGAAGCATGGCCGCGGGCGCGGCGGCAGCCTTGCCGCTGGGCTTGGGCGCCGGCTGTCCGGCGCTTTCAAGCATACTTGATCCACGGCTCATCCAGAAATATAGCAGCCCATTACCTATCCTTCCCGCGATGCCGATGGCCGCCAGCGCTGCCTTCGATTACTATGAAATTGCCATCCGCCAGTTCCGTCAGCAGATTCTGCCGACCGGCTGGCCCGGGACGTCCGTATGGGGCTACGGCTCGATTCACGCCCCGTCCACGTTCAGTTACCCGTCGTTCACCCTCGAAGCGCGATGGGAAAAGCCGTTGCGCGTGAAATGGATCAATCAACTGATGAATGCGGCAGGAAACTTCCTGCCGCACCTGCTGCCCGTCGATCAGACCCTTCACTGGGCGAACCCGCCGGGCGGGGCGACGATGCGCGACATGGAGACGCAGAACACCGATCCGTACCTGGGGCCGGTGCCGATGGTTACACATCTCCACGGCGGGCATTCCAAGGATTACAGCGATGGCTATCCCGAGGCCTGGTACCTCCCGGCGGCGGCCAATATCCCGATGGGCTACGCCCGGACCGGCACGTGGTACGACACCTTCAAGGCCGAGGCCGAGGCGGATCTGGGGCAGACCTGGACGCCCGGCAGCGCCGTGTTCGAGTACCTGAACGATCAGCGGGCCACGACGCTGTGGTTTCACGATCATAGTCTCGGGATCACCCGTTCAAACGTCTACGCGGGCACGGCCGGTTTCTATCTCATCCGCGGCGGACCGGACGATCTCGCCGAAGCGCTGCCGGGACCGGCGCCCCGGACGGACGACCTGCCGGGAACGAACTACTTCGAGATACCGGTTCTCGTGCAGGATCGCAGCTTCCGGGTGGACGGCTCGTTGTTCTATCCCGACAGCCGCGAGTTCTTCGACGGCTTCACGGGCCCCTACATCCCCGACAGCGACATATCGCCCGTCTGGAACGCCGAGTTCTTCGCCAATGCCATCGTGGTAAACGGCCGGACCTGGCCCTTCCAACTGGTCGAGCCGCGCCGCTACCGCTTCCGCTGGCTCAATTGCTGCAACTCGCGATTCCTCTTCTTGAAGATTGTCGCCGGCGATCCTACCGCCCGTCCTGCGTCCGCCACCCTGCCGTTCTGGCAGATCGGCGCCGACGGCGGATTCCTGCCGGAGCCCCTTCCGCGCGAATCCTTCCGCATCGGCCCCGGCGAGCGCGTGGACACGATCGTCGACTTCACGGATGCCGCTCCGGGCACCGCCTTCTATGTGATCAACGAAGGGCCGGACGAGCCTTTCGGCGGAGGAGAACCGGGCACGGACTTCGCCGTGGCCGATCCCGGCACCACGGGGCAGATCATGAAATTCATCGTCACCCCCCTGTCCAGCGTGGACACAAGCGTCCCGCCGGATCAGTTGACGCTGCCGTCCCGCCCGGCCCTGGGCACGGCAAACGTCACGCGCGACCTCACCGTGAACGAAGTGGACTCGGATGTCCTGGCCGGCGTGGGCCCGCGGGCGAGTTTCCTGGGCACGGTCGCCGATGGGTCGCACCGCTGGAAAGACGCCGTCACGGAGAACCCGAAACTCGGCGACGTCGAAGTGTGGAACATCCACAACACGACCGAGGACGCGCACCCGATCCACATCCATCAGGTCCAGTTTGAAGTGCTTGGAAGGACCGGGGCGAATGGAGAGAATCCAACCCCGCCCGAAGCGGGAGAAGACGGGCTCAAAGACACGCTCGCGGTGTATCCGGACGGCGTCACGACCGTGAAGGCGGTCTTCGACCTCCCCGGCCGCTACGTCTGGCATTGCCACATCCTGGAGCACGAGGACAATGAGATGATGCGCCCCTTCCACGTGGGGCCGGTTCCTCCCGAACCTTAATAGCCGCGGCATCGGGCCTTTCGGCACGGACAGCCTCGCGCTGTCCGTGCCGCGCCATGTCCCGCGGCAGGCCTCCTGAATGCCGCCCCCGCTCTCGCGCGAGGCCCGGGCTTGTGTGCGGCGAAGCAACGCGCTACTATCTAGCCACTGGCAGCACAGGAGACACGGGTATGGCGAAAAGCATGGAAGAACTGATGCGGGGGGCGCTCGACGAGCGGGCGTCGGACATCCATCTCAAGGCAGGCAATCCTCCCATTTACCGCGTCGACGGGGCGCTCAAGCGGCTCGAGGACGACGTGCTCAGCGAAGAGGCGATCCAGGAACTGCTGAAAGCCATCGCGGCCCCCGTGGATATCGCGAAGTTTCAGAAGGTGATGGAACTCGACATCTCATACATGTTCGAGGGGATCGCGCGCTTCCGCGTGAATGTGTGCCGCGACGACGGCGATACGCGCATCGTCATGCGCTTGATTCCGCTGAAGATAAAGACTATCGAGGACCTGAGCCTGCCGCCCGTGCTCAAGCGGCTCTGCCAGATGAAGAACGGGCTCGTGCTCTTCACGGGGCCCACCGGCAGCGGCAAGTCCACCTCGCTCGCCGCCATGATCAACGAAGTGAACGAGACCCGACCCGACCACATCATCACCGTGGAGGACCCGCTCGAATTCGTGCATGCGGACAAGATGGGGATCGTCACGCAGCGCGAGGTCGGGCACGACACGCTCTCCTTCGCCAATGCCTTGCGCGGAGCGTTGCGCCAGGACCCGGACGTCATCCTCATCGGCGAGATGCGCGACACGGAGACTGTGCGCACGGCCCTCGCCTCCGCGGAAACAGGCCACCTGGTCTTCTCGACCCTGCACACAGTGGACGCGGTCGAGACCCTGAACCGCGTCCTCGAATTCTTCGAGCCGCACCAGCACCTGCAGATGCGCAAGCAGTTGGCCAGCGTGCTGCGCGGCGTGATCTCGCAGCGCATCGTGCCCCTGGCGTCGGGCGTCGGGCGCACCGCGGCCGCCGAAGTCCTCATCGGCACGCGCACGGTCCGCGACTTCATTGAACAGGGCAAGCCCTTCAAGGACATTGTCTCGCTCATCGAGGAAGGCAAGGATCAGTGGGGCATGCAAACCTTCGATCAGGCCCTCTACGACCTCTGGAAGGATCAGAAGATCTCCGCGGAAGTGGCCCTCCTGAACGCCACGAGCGCGAAGGACCTGAAACTCCGGATGCAGGGATTGAGCGTGCGATAAATGGAGTGATCACCCGCGGGCATGCTGTGGATCGCGTACATTCTGATGGCCTCGCTGGCGGCGGGAGAGAACCTGATCGCAAACCCCGGCTTCGAAGAGCTCAACGGCGACGTGCCGGCGCGGTGGAACTGCTTCGTCGCCCCGCAGGACGGCGCCTTCGGACGCCTCGACAACGCGGCGCACGACGGAAAATACTGCGTGATGCTGCACACCCCCCTGCCCTACGAAACGGACCCCGCGAACAACTGGAGCCAGAACATCCTCGGCGAATTCGCCAAGAAGAAGATGAAACTGGAAGCCGCGATCAAGACCAAAGACGCCACAGAGGTCGCCCTCTGGCTCCAATGCTGGCGCAAACAACCCTGGGGCGTGCTGCTCGCCGTCAGCAGCAGTCAGGAATCCCCCATGTATGGCACCCGGGACTGGGAATCGATCTCCCTGCCCGTCGAAGTCCCCGACGGCACGGATTTCCTGACCGTCCGTTGTGTCCTGAAAGGCACCGGCACCGCCTGGTTCGACGATATCCGGCTCGAACCGCAAGAGGAGATGAAACGGCCCGAGGCATCCCCAAAGGAGAAAGCGCCCTCTGCGCCAAGCGCCGCCGAAACTTCCAAGCCGCGCCCGGCGCCCGAACCGGACAGCGTGAAGCCGCTTGAAGAGGAACTGTCCCGACTGCGCGCCGCGAACAAGTCCTTGAAAGACACGTTGGAGCGAATCCAGGGCTCGAACAAGCAACTGCTCCAGGAACTCAGCGGCCTCCAGGAACAACTCAAGGCCGTGCAGCAGCAAATGGGAGTTTCCGTGACCGGAGGCGCGGGGAAGGATGCGGGGACCACCGCGAAGCCGCTCCAAGCGCCGCCACTCGTGCCACACGGCATGGACTGGAGAAGCCAGAGCGAATGCAAATGAATCTCATGATCGCAATTTCCGCCCTGGCCGGCGTTATCGCCGCGGGCTTCGTGTGGCTGTCCTGGGGCCTCGCACGGAGCATCGCCGCGGCCCGGCGCAAACGGGCAGAGGATGACGCCCTCCTGAAGACCGCCAAAGAACCGCCCGCGGACAAGCGGCCCAAGTAGCCCGGCATGAACGAGGCGGTGGACAGGCAATCCGGCCCCCGACGATATCGCACGGCAATCCTCCCCTTCGCGATTCTCGCAGGAGGGCTGTTCCTGCGGCTCCACGGCATCACCGCCGCCGCGGACTACGAGGAATATGTCTGCCTCGCCCATATCGACGCCTCCAGCCTGAGTGAATTCATCCATCGCGTGCGCGCGGAAGACCCGTACATTGCCCCGCTCCCCTTCATCCTCATCTACGAATGGAGCCGGCTCGCGGGCACTTCCCCGGCAGCGGTCCGGATGCTCTTCGTACTCTTCGGGATGCTCGTCGTCGGCCTCATGTTTCTCGCGGGGCGGCGCCTGGGAAAGGACCGCGCGCAGGGCGAAACCATAGGCCTGATCGCGGCCCTCTGCGTGGCCTGGTCCCCCGTGCATGCGTTTCACGCGCAGGAGGTCCGGCACACGACGCTGCTCGCCTGCTTCGCTTTGTGCAGCATGCTCTGTTTCCTGCGCGGCGTCCGCGGCGGCGCAACGCGCTACTGGGCGGGCAACCTCTTTTTCAACCTCTGTGTGATTTGGACGCATTTGCTCGGAGGCGCGCTCCTGCTGGCGCAGGGCCTTTGCCTGCTCCTGCTTTGTTGGCGGCAGATTCGCCTGATCGCGGCATGGGGCATCGCCCACGCGCTCCTCGTCTTGCCATGGCTGCTCTGGGTCGCGAGCATGCCCGGCGGCAAAGACGACCCTGTAGTCACATTCCCCCTCTGGGATTTCCTCGGGCGGATCATCAGCACCGACCTCGTCTTCTTCCCGCACAACCTCTATCTGGGGCGTTTTCCGTGGGAACGGCTCGTCGATGCCCTTATCGCCCTGCGGGCGCCGGGAAGATGGCTGTGGATCTTCAGCGGCTATCTGCTGCTGCTCGCGACGCTGTGGCGCGCGGCGAAAGTACGAAACACGGAGCCGTCCCGATGGCTTGCCACGCTTGTGCTGCTCCTCTGCTTCCTCGTGCCGCCGCTTGTCCTTTATCTGCTCCTCTTCCTGGGCATGCCCGTGTATGCACATCGTTATTTCATCTACAGTTCGCTGGCGCTTTACCTCCTCCTCGGCATGGGCTTTGCCTCGCTGCGCCCGCCCGTCTTCAAAGAGACGCTGGGCTTCCTCTTGCTTGCCGTGTGTGCCCATAACGCCGCCCTCGCCATCCTCTCGCCGCACCGCACACAATGGAGCGCGGCCATTTCCCTCGTGGAATCGAACCGCAAGCCGGGGGAATCCCTCGTGTGCTCGGATTTCGCGCGCCTGATGTGCGCCTTCAACAGCCCTGCATTTCGCGAGTGCAGCGCTGCGGAGAACACAACGGATGCGATGGCGGAGCGCCTCCAATCACTGTCCCGGCAAACGCAGCGCCCCCTGTGGATGCTCCGCAATCTCGGTTCCGCCGAAGTCATGAACACGGATCTCGAGGGCGTGCTTCAAGCCCGAGGCCTGGAGGCGACATGCTACCCCTATCCCGGCGAACGCTGGCTTGAAGTGTGGTTCGTCGAGCCGCCCTTTGCCTCGGAGGACCGGGCCGAACAGGAACGGCGGCAAGGCCTGTACTGGCAGGCGATGCGCCTAAATCCGAAATCGCGGAACGCCTTCGACAAACTGTATCGATTGCGCGCCGGAACCGGAATCGACGCCCTCGCGTTGTGGCAGGCGGCGGCGGCAGAACTGCCGTGCAGCCCCTGGGCACAGTTCTATCTGGGACAATCCCTGGAATCCGCCCATCGCAACGCCGAAGCGGCCGCGGCCTTCCGAACGGCCATCGGCCTCGACCCGCGCCACAGCGAATTCTTCGAGCACATCACTTCCCTCCTCATTGCGGCAAACGACCCCGAGGCCGCGATCACCGCCTGCCGCGCCGGCCGTGATCAGCCGCCCTATGCCGCAAGAACCGCGCTCATGCTGCTGGGCGCCGTGCTCGATGAGGCCGGCCGCTGGAACGAGGCCGCGGAAGCGTATCGCTGGGCAATCTTCACGGAACCGCGCGCGCGGAAAGCCTGGATGCGCTATGACGCGATGCTGGCGCGGACGAAAGCGCCCGCGGAGCGCGTGGCGGCCTGGCGCGCCCTGAACACCCAATACCCCCGGGCCGTTTGGCCGGCCTTCGTCCTGGGCATCGCGCTGGAAGATGCCGGAGAGCTCCCCGAGGCCACCCGGTGGCTCGCCCAGGCGTCCCGGGCAGTTCCTTCGAACTTTGAGATGGCGGACCGGCTGGCCATGCGCCTGCTCGCGGACAAGGACATCAACGGCGCGCTCGCCGCGTGGCGGGGATGCAGCCCCTTGCCGCCGCAACACCGGCCCCGCGTGGCGGCGTTGTTCTGCGATGCGGGCAACCGCCTCCTGGCGGACAAGGCATGGGCGGAAGCCGCGGCAGCGTTTCGCGCCGCCACGGAATTCGAAGCGGAGAACAGCCTCTACTGGCTGCGCCTGGGATTCGCGCTCGAGGCCGCCGCCGATTTCGAGGCTGCGCTGAAGGCCTATCGGGAAGCCGCCGGGCGCTCTCCGGCTTCCGTGGAGCCGCAGCGCGCAATCGAGGCATTATGTAACGCGCATCGCCTGCCGGACTGTGCTGAAGCGATGCAAGCGAAGTAAGTGAAACCTGGACTGGACGGAGAGGGCAATCATGGCTAAATCTGCGTGCCTCGCATGGATCCTGATCTTGGGCGTGCTTTCAACTGCGGGAGGCGATCCAGTGTTGACGCTGAGTGAAGTGAATGCAAAGCGCGCGGCCGCGGAAGAGGCCAAGGCGCAGCCCTATGCGATAACGATGGCTCCGGCAAAATGGATCTGGATGCCCTGCGATCGGACCCTGTCGAACACTTTTGTCCTCTTCCGCAAGGAGTTCGACTTGAAGACTGTCCCCAAACGCGCCACGGGTTGGATCACTGCGGATAGCCGATACAGGCTCACAGTGAATGGCCAGCGCGTGCAATGGGGGCCGGCGCCCTGCGACCCGCGGCAATTGGACGTGGACCCCTGCGATCTCACCCCCTATCTGCGTCCCGGCAAGAACGTTCTTGGCGCCGAGGTCCTGTTCTACGGCCTCGGCGACGGCACCTGGCCCGGCGGCAAGCCGGGTTTCCTCTTCCAGGCCTCGCTCGAATTCGATCAGGCGCCCGCTCAGGAAATTGTCTCGGACAAGTCCTGGCTCGTGACGCCCGATCGGGCGCATCGCCCCGGACAATTCAAGCGCTGGTACTTGCGCGCCCTGCAGGAAGACTTTGACGCGCGGCTGCATCCCTTTGGATGGGACACCCCCGGCTTCTCCCCGGACAGTGCCTGGACCGCCGCGGCGGAGATCGAATGTGCCGCGGACAAACCCGCGGCCTGCGGCGGCCACGAGTCAAATGACCTCATCGACCGGGTGAACCCGGCCAAGGCCAGTCTGCGCACGCGCCAGATTCCACTCCTTCGCGAATACGAAGTGCCGGCGAAACGCCTCGCGGACTCCGGCCGCATCCAGTGGTTGCGCGACCCGCGGGACTGGTTCGATTTCCGCATGCCCGACTCTTTCAAGATCCTGCGGGAACCCGTGGCGGCGGCGCGCGAAAACGCTTGGGAACTGCCCGCGACGGCAACCGATCGCGACGGGGGCTATGCCACGTTCGAATTCGAGGAGCAGATGGTTGGCTGGCCCAGCTTCACGATCGAGGCGCCCGAAGGCGCAATCGTGGAACTCATGATCCAGGAATCGCACGACCCCGATCGCGGGCCCGCATGGCTGGACACCCACTTCTACTCCTGGACCCGCTTTGTCTGCCGCGAGGGCGTGAACCGCTTCGAGACGTTCGACTATGAGTCGTTCCGCTGGCTGCAACTGCATGTGCGCAATGCATCCCGGCCGGTCGTGATTCGGGACGTCGGCATGCGCCGCCGCGTCTATCCGTGGCCGCAACAGCCCCACATTGCGTGCTCCGAACCCGCGCTGCAACGCCTCTTCGACGCCGGCATCAACACGCTGAACAACAGCGCGCAGGAAACCTACGTGGACGGCATGGGCCGCGAACGGCAGCAGTACAGCGGCGATTGCGGCCCGCAGATCTTCGCGGTCCGCTACGCCCTGGGCGACACGCTGCTGGCGCGCCGCTATCTTCGAACCTTCAGCGAAGGGCAGTCCCCGGACGGCTACTTCATGGACTGCTGGCCCGCCTTCGATCGCCTTGCGCGCGTGATGCAGAAACAAATGGACGCGGCAAGCTGGGGGCCGCTGCTCGACCACGGCGTCGGCCTCAATTTTGACTGCTGGTGGCACTTCCTCGAGACGGGCGACCTCGATGCGCTGAAGGAGCCCTATCCGCGGCTGCTCCGCTTCGCGCAGTATCTCGAATCCATCCGCGACAGCAATGGACTGCTGCCCGTGGAGAACCTCGGCATCCCGGCCGTCTGGATCGATCACAACGCCTTCCGAAAACCGCGCCACAAGCAATGCGCCTTCAATCTCTACGCCGCCGCCATGTTCCGCAACGCGCTTGCGCCCATTTGCCGCGCCTTCAACGATGGCGCCCGTGCGGAACACTTTGAGAAGCTGGGGGATCAGTTGCTCGAGGCAACCGCCGCGCGCCACTGGGATTCGGACAAGAAGATCTTCGTGGCAAACAAGCCCTGGCTGGACGAAGAGAAGGGCCCTCGCTACTGCGACCGCTCCCTGGCCACGTCCATCCTCTACGATCAATGCCCGGACGGACAAAACGCCGCCGCGCTCAAGACGCTCGTGGAATGCCCGCCCGAGATGGGGCTCTCCTATCCCGCGAACGCCTATTGGCGCTACTGGGCGCTGGCGAAACTCGGCAGAACCGACGTGATCCTGAAAGACTTTCGCGAGCGCTGGGCCACCATGCCGTCCGTGGTCCTGAACAAGACCCTGCAGGAGGACTGGCACGCGGAACCGGATTCCACCGCCGAGTGGAGCCACTGCCCGCTCTCGCCCGTCTTCGAGCTCTTCCTCGACATCGCGGGGATCCGGCCCACGGCCCCGGGATTCACCCAGTGTGTCGTGCGCCCGCAACTGGCCGACCTCGGCCGGCTCGACCTCACGGCCAACACGATTCGCGGCCCCATCCGTTTCATTGCGGAACCGGCGCCGGGCGGCCATCACGTGTCGCTGACCCTGCCCGCGGGCTGCGAAGGCGAACTCCTCCTGCCCGCCACGACACAACCCTCCCTTGAAGCTTTGACGCCCGATCATCCGCTTGGACTGAAGCGATTTCGACTCGAAGCCGGCACGGCCTGCGAGTTCGATGTTCCAAGACAATGAGGTGAAGAAATGCCGCCGTTGCCCATCTTTGTCGATATAGCGCTCGCCCTGATCTTTCTCCTGGTGGGTGTGCTGTATGGCCGGCGCATCTTCCGTGGGGGAATGCGCCTTGCCGCCTCAGATGCCCCCCAGAAAGCAAGAATCCTCGTCTCAATCGCCATGATCTTCGTTTTCGGCAATGTCGCCGCAGCCGCCCTCAAGAATTACCCTGCCATTGCGTGGTATCTCCCACCGCCGGTCGAATATGGACTGCTCCCGCTGGGCTGGGGAATCGACGTGCCCATGATGTCCTTCACGCTTGCCGCCATCGTGACAGTCGCTTTCCTGGAAAGGCATCGGGCGCGCTGGCTGCTGGCGGCCTTGGGCATCACCGCCCTGGTGGCTGCGGATTCTGCCTTTCACCACAGCGCCTTCGCCATGATTCCGAGATTGCGTGAACCACACGTGGTGGATGGCATTATCAGGCAGACCAACAACTCGACGTGTGCGGCGGCCACCTGTGCCAATATCGCACGGCGTCTGGGAAAGGACGCTGACGAGTCCTCGATGGTCGCATTGCTGGGCACCACGGAAGACGGAACCTCGCCCGCACAGATGATCTATGGACTGCGGCGCATCGGCCTGCATGCGAAGAAACGCTACCTCCACAATCGCGACGCGACGAAGCTTGCGGCGCCTGCCGTACTGCTCATGCCCGTGGGCGGTGAAGAGGACGCCCACGCCATTGCCTACATGGGCCAAGCGGATGGCATGATGCAACTATGGGATCCTGTTGCCGGACTGAGACCCATGACCAAGGAGGAACTCGCGGTGATTTGGCCGGGCCGCGCGCTCGAAATATCAAAGTGAATCGCGCCCGGAATTGACCGGGCGCGATAATGTTTGCGGGGTTGGACTATCCTTCGATGCTGCGATCGCCGCTGAGGTTGTACCAGCCGATGCCCATCTTGCGCAGCGCGTAGCCCGTTTCCTTGAGCTGATCGCCGTACACGAGCATCCAGTGGAACCCGCGCATCTCCTGGGCGAGCGTCTTCCAGTCGCCGTCGATGCTGACGTCCACCTGCGAGCGGCAGATGTCCAGGAACGGATTCTCCAGAATCTTGCCCTTGAATCCGATCCAGCGCGTATCCGCGAAATCGGGATCGATCACCGTCACTTCCTGGCCCACCGTCATCTCGACTTTCGGCGCGGCGCCGTAATCCGACTCGAAATGCGTGAGGATGCGCGCCTTCTCCAGATTCTTCCCGTCCATCTTCCGCGGCGCGGTGCAATGCGCCAGCGTAATCATCCCGTGATGCGGGTAGGTCGGATCCTGGAGGAAGACCGGGGTGGACGCGATGTGGTGCAGCAGAATGCCCGAGGGAATGACGACAAAGTCCGATTCACAGAACGCCATCACCCCCGCGTCATTCAACAGGCTGAGCACCAGGCACGCCGTGGTTTCGGACATCGGCATAATCGTGGACATGCAGTTGTTCACGGTGACCGCCTGGACGCCCGCCTCCGCCATGATGTCCTCGAAGACCTGCGTGAGCAGGAACGCCCGATTCACGAAGCCGGGATCCGTCTCCAGCTTCACCCCGGAGTCCTTCAGATACTCCGCAGCATCCGCGTCCGCGCGCTTCACCCGGGCGGCATCGCTCCGCGCCGCGAGGATGCGCTTGCCCAGCTCCTCGTACGGATAGTTGACGAGGTCCATCTTCCAGTGGTCTTTGGAAAGCTTCGGGGCGTTCTGGCCGCCCTCGCCCCAGCCGCTCGGCCCGCCGACGCACAGCACTTTCGAGCCCACGGTGTTCTTGAGGGCGTAGTTCGCGCGCAGGCGCCAAAGCACATCCCCGTATTCGTCCACAACCACGTCTTCGGGAAGCAGGCCCGGTTGGCCATATTCATCCACGGTCTTGCGCAGCAGGCGCGGATGGGCGATCTCGTACCACAGATAGACCGGCCCGGAGCGGTGCCGCACAAACACGATGTTCTGCCGGTTCCCCGAGATCAACGGCTCGAGTTCGCCGCTGGCGCCGTAGATCAGCATCACGTCGGCATCGCCGTCGCGCAACGCCGTGCCTTCGGATGCTTTCGTCACGCGCGCCACCGGCCGGAACGTGATCGGAAACTCGGCCTTGCCCGAAAGCTCCCGCAGTTCCGCCTCGATACGATTGACTTCCTGATCGATGTCCGCCTGCGTCTTCAGGCCGCCCCACGGACGCCAACTCGTCGCGTCGCGGCGCTGGGGGATGTCGTATACGAGCGCGGGCTGCACCACCAGCGGCTTCTTCGAAACCGCGGGTGCAATACGCGGCGCGGCCGCCACGCCCCCGAGGCCCTCCCGCGCGGCCGTCGCACAGCCGTTCAACGCCGCTGCGCCGAGGGCGGTGCCTCCCACCGCGGCCAAGAACGAACGCCGCCCGATCCCTTCCGCAGAACAACCGCAACATCCCGAATGCTTGTGCATGGCCCGATTCCTCCCCGTTGACCGTTGGGGAAACCTTACTCTGCACGCACAAGACAGTCAAGTCCCCTCAAGCCCGCGCGCCTGACGGCCGGCGTGTGCCGGCGCCCGCGGCACGCGGTTTCAAGACACCCGCCTGCCCGGGCCACCCGGCATGAAGGCAATCCCGGCTGTGGAACGCCTGTCCAGAATCTCCCGCACCTCGAGCAGGAGCTGCTCTTTTCGATACGGCTTCTGAATGAGCCGGAGTCCTTCCTCAATGACGAAGTCCTTGTGAATGGCGCTCTCGCTGTAGCCGCTGCAGAAAAGAAAGGCCTTGTCACTCCGCGTCGACAGAATCTGATCCATGACGGCCTTGCCGCTCAACCCGGGCATCATGACATCCAGCACCAGGAGCTCGATGACGTCGGCATGTTCCCGGAATACTTCAAGTGCCGCTTTTCCGTCACCCGCGGTCAGCACCGTGTACCCGGCACTGCTCAAAATCTTGGCCGTCAGGCTCAGGACCGACGGTTCGTCCTCGGCCACAAGAATGGTCTCCGTGCCCCCGGCGACAGGCGCTGCCGCTTCCGGGAGGGTTTCACGGGCGTCACGGGCGGCCACGGGAAGATAGATTTTGAAGGCGCTGCCGACCCCCACCGTACTCTGCACGTGAATTAATCCGTTGTGCTGCTTCACGATGCCATACACCGTCGCCAGGCCCAACCCGGTCCCTTTGCCCAGTTCCTTCGTCGTGAAAAACGGCTCGAAGATGCGTTCACAGGTCGCGGCGTCCATCCCATGGCCCGTGTCCGCCACGGTCACAAGCACATACGCCCCTTCAACGGCCCACGGGTTTTTCCGGCAATACGCCGCATCCATCGTCACCGGCGCGGTGGAAATGCTCAATTTGCCCCCCTGGGGCATGGCGTCCCGCGCGTTGACACACAGATTCATCAGGACCTGCTCCACCTGGCCCTGGTCCACAAACACGCCCCCCAGGCGTTGGGCGGGGTGAAAGCGGACCTCGATGTGTTCCCCTATCACCCGGCGCAGCATCTTCAGGACGCCTTCAATCAGTTCGTTGATGTCGGTGTGGACCGGCTCGATCACCTGACGCCGACTGAACGCGAGGAGTTGCCGCGTCAGGGCGCTGGCACGTTCCGCAGCGCCGATGACTTCCCCAATGTCCTCCCGTATCTGCGAATCCTGCTCCAAATCGCCCTGAACGCTCTCCGAATACCCCTGGATCACCTGCAACAGATTGTTGAAATCGTGGGCTACTCCTCCGGCCAACCGTCCCACCGCCTCCATCTTCTGCGACTGCGTCAACTGCTCCCGCAATCGTTCCCGTTCCGTTTCCGCCTGCTTCCGGCCAGTGATGTCGTGAAACAATTCAAGCTTTGACGTGCTCCCGTCCGGATTCAACAGGGGCGTGCCGAACAACTCATAAGTCTTTCCACTTTGCTCGTGGTGCCATTCCCATTGCACCGTCTTTCCCACGAACACTTCCGTGTCTTTGCACCAGGGGCACGGCTCGGTCCTGCCGTTGAAATATTCAAAACAACGCCTTCCGCGCAGCGGCCCAAAGTCGCGCTCGATCACGGGATTGACGTATTCAATGCGATACGCACTGTCGGCAATATACACGCCGTCGGGCAGGGTCTCGAGGATGGATCTTAACTTCGTCCGCTCCAGTTCCAGCGCCTGCTCCGCCTGCCGGCGCTCCGTCACATCCTGCACAATCGATTGAAAGAGGGTCCGGCCGTTGATTTCAAAGGGGCTGGAGTAGACATCCACGGCCCGGACGGACCCGTCCGCCAGGCGGTGCTGAAAGGAGAAGCGGTTTTGCTGCCTCGAAGCAACCTTGCGCATCTCCCCCATCATTTCTTCGGGGGGCAGCGTGTTGAGCCGGGCAACAGGCATTGACCGCAGTTCCTGGAGCGAATATCCGTAGAACTCCACGGCGGCCTGGTTCGCATCCACGATGACCGCCGTTTCCGGATCGATCAGGAGCTCCACGGCGCTGTGCTTCTCGAAGAGAATCCGGAAGCGTTCTTCACTGCGTTTCAGCTGTTCGTAGAGGAGCGCCCGCGCGAGGAAGCCGCCCACCTGGACTGCGATCGCCTCGAGGGCCGCACGCGTAGGATCACTCACATCGTCCTGGACGCGCGAGGCGAGGTTCAGGCAGGCGATGGGCTTTCCCTCATGGAGTATGGGCAAGACCGCCAGGGCCCGCAGTTGCTCTTCGGGGTATTTCAGAACCCCTTCCACGTCATCAAAGTGACAGAATACTGGCAACCCTCTCGAAACGAGGAGGGCATTGGAGGCGTCTGGCCCAAACTCCCGCATCATTCCGACAAATGCCTCGGAAAGCCCTTCGTGGCAGACCAGGCTCAAATGGCCCGTATCCGGGTCCGCCAGGTAGATCCCGCCGCACTCCATCTCCGAAATGCGCATGGCCGCGGAGAGGCACAGGCGGAGACTGTCCTGAACGTCCATCGTCCTGCTCAGGGCCAGGGCCAGATTGTGTTGCTGAAGCTGAATGTTCTCTGCACGCTTCCGCCCCGATATGTCGCGTGCTGCCACCACCACCCCCGCAATCGTGCCGTTCGCATCGCGAATGGGGCCAAAACTGTAGCTCCCAAACCACGTTTCGCCCGTGTCCCTTCTGCGGATGATGCGCTCTTCATTCGTGCCGATTTCCCCCTGCAGCGCCCGGAAGACCCGGCGCTGTTCCGGCGCCTCCGGCGCGCCGTCCGTCTGGAATATCTCCAGCATTTCCTGATATTCCGTGAGCGTTTTGGGGCACTCTTCCCTGCGGTGGAAGCGGTGGAAATGAACGAAGGCGTCATTAATGTCCACAAAGCGGCCCTGCGTATCCGAGATGAACACGGCATCGCTCATGCTTGCCAGCGCCGCCGCCAGTTTGGCCCGGCTCTCGTGCAACGCATCTTCGGACAGTCTTCGGGCGGTAATATCAAAGATGATGCCGTCAATGCCGGCAAATGTCCCATCCTTGCCCAGGATCGAGCTCTTGTGGTCGCTCACCCAGCGGATGTTTCCATCCTTGTCAGTGATTCTGTATTCCTGGACAAGCGAAATCGATTCTCGGGAGAACTTCACACTCTCTGACAGGATGCGGGGAAGGTCGTCGGGATGAATGATCTGGTGCCATAGCGGCGTACCGCTCAGCAATTCATCATCGGAGTAGCCACAGATCACCTGGCTGCCGGAGATGATTTGCGGCGTCCAGTCCGGCCGGGCCCGGTACAGCATGCCGGGAATGTTGGAGGACAGGGTGCGGTACTTCTCTTCACTCTCGCGGAGCCGAAGCTCCGCCTCTCTGCGCTCGGTGATATCCATGGCGAATACGGCCAGGCGTTCGACAATCCCATGCTCGTTCAGTACCGGACAAATGCTGTGCTGGAGCCACCGGCCATTGCGCTCGTCCTCAAAGACACGCATCTGCCCGCTCTTCAGCACCTCTTCGACAATAACCCTGCGCCGCGCGGCAAAGTCTTCCGGGATCAGGCTGAACGCGGACTTGCCCAGGCATTCCTCAACACGCCGTCCCATGCGCGCCGCGGCCACCTCATTGGCCGCGAGCACGACTCCGTCACGGTTCATCAACAACACCGATTCGTGAATGGCGTTGAACCAAGACCTCAGGTTCTCCTCATTCACCTGCAGCGCCTCCTCGGCGCGGGCGCGCTCGGCAATGTATACGAGCAATTGGGCGTTCGTCTCCCGAAGTGCATCAGTGCGTTCGGCCACCTTCCGCTCGAGTTCCAGGTTGGACTGCGACAAGGCCGCTTCTGCCCGAGTGCGCGCCGCGACCTCCAGGGACAGGGCCTCGTTGGCTTTTTGAAGACGGGTCTGGCTGTGGATTTCGTTCTTCAGCACCAGGGCCGCATAATTGAAGAAAACAGGCAGGTGCTGATAGAGGTCACGCATGCAGAGGTTCAGGTTCTCAATCTTGAGAATGCCCACGAGGTCCGGCTGAACCATTAGCGGATAGACCCACGTGTAGGATTTTCCGAATTCCACCGTCGTCATCTGCGACTCCGCGAAATCCTGCTCCAGTTCGAGCGGCTGGCGGCTTTCGAAGACCTGCTGCACCAGCGGGTCGTCCAGGGCGTTCAATGATTCGTTCCGGCCATAGACGTCCATGCGGAAGAGTTCATCGTCTATCCAGAAGTACAGCAGGATGTTCGTGCCCCCGATGACTTCGGCGATGCTCCGCAGCATGTTCCCGGCAACGTTCTCCACCCCGGGAACCGCCCCCATCTTCTGAATCAGGCTCATCAGCAACTGCAGATACGCCTTGTCCGCGGCCGACTTCCGGACACGCTCCTCCAGCTTCTCCTTCTCCTGCCGGGACATGCTGATCATCTCTGTCATGACATCGCCTCCAGCTTCCTCTCCAGGGCGACTCGCAGCACCATCTCCAGGTGGCCCAACGTGACGGACAGCCACCGAAGGGGGAGCCCGGTCAGGTCCGACACCCGCGCCGCCTCCGTTTCAAAACTCGCCGAGCAGGGGGTTTTCAGGCAAAGCATGTACTTCCGATCGCCCCGGTAGATCTCTCGTATCACCTCCACCTTCGTGGTGCCAAAGGTCTTGAAGGTGATCTGTTCCCAGCGCCGCGCCCAGTCCTCCAGCAAGAAGAAGGCGCCGTTCCCCAACTCCTCCGTGAAGCGGGCCTTGCCCAGGAGCATCTCCGCGCAGTTCTGGCCGACGGTCCTGAACGTGCGGGCCGCCTCCAGCATCTGATCCATCAACGGGTGACACGTGCCATAAAACACGATTGTGTTCCGGTCGCGCGTCCGGGACAGGGCGGAGTGCAGGCGATTCTCCAGCCGCTTCAAATCGCAATGCAGGGACGAATCCAGGAACATCGTGTCCAGCGGCCAATGATTCTTCTCAATCAGATGCAGAATCTCCCTGCGGAGAATGCCGCAGCCTACGAGCAACACCCTGTCGTCAGAACGCGCCGTATTCATAAGCCGCCTCGAGCATGACCCGTATGTTCTCCTCGGGGATGCCGCAGGGCATGACCCCGGTGCCAAAGAGAAAGCGCCCCCCCGCCTTGCCCGCCCCGATGATCCGTTTCACCTCGTCCCGAACGCTTTCCGCCGTCCAGTCAATCAGGCGCAAATCATTGATCACCCCGCAGGTCAGGCCGCGTCCCGCGATGAGGCGCTTGCCCTCGGCGACATCGTCCAGCGGGCTCAGGTAATACACCCCGATCCCCGTGCGTTCCATGACCACGTCGATCACCCGGTTGAAGCGCGATGTGCCGCAGTAATAAACCAGGCCCGCCGTACCCGCCGCGGCGGCGTCCTTCTCGATCCAGGGCATCGAATGCTTCAGGAAGAAGTTCATTGAGATCGTGTCGGTGGACCCGAACGGATTTGAGTAGATCAGCACATCCGCGCCGTGTTCGCGGTACGCCTCAACCTCCCGGACGAAGAAGGCATGGCACGACGCCAGCAGGGATTCGCGCAGTTCGGTCGGTCCGAAGAAGAGCAGTTCGAACCATTTTTCCATGCCCATCAACAGCGCGGGAAGCGCCATCGTCGCGGTAATGTACGCACATATCGGATACTTGCCCCCGACTTCCTGCCGCAGCAGCCGCAGGCACTTCAGCTCCTCCGCAAAGGCCGGATGCGCCGCGACATCTTCAGGAACCTGCAGACGCAAAATGTCCTCCGGCCGCTGGATGATGTACTCCTCCACGTTTGGCGGACCGTCCTTCGCATAGCGGATCTTGTGGCAGCCAAGCAGTTCCGCCTCTTTGCCCACGTAGAACAGGGACCAGACGTTGTCGTGGCCGTACTTCTCCCGCAGGCGCACTTGGCCCTCGGCCACGTGCGCTCCATCGGAATAATACTCTTCGATCGACAGGCCCAGTTCCTGCGCCCCTTGGTCAAGCAAATTACAGAACACGGGTATGCGGTCCGAACGTTCACCCCGCAGCGCCGCAGTCAAGCGATCCATTCCCGACGCCATCGCTACACCCCTTTAATGAGGGCCGAGATGGTCCGGCCCGCCGAAATCCCGCCCTCCGCCCACGCATCGGCGCCCACGGTCCGGTAGAGCCCGCTGTCAAAGCGATACGGCGCCCCTCCGACAATGATCTTGATCCGGTTCTCCAGGCCGCGGTCGCGCAGCAGTTGCCGCACCTTCTGGCAGCCGTTCTCGCCCCGGGCGGTGTGCGCCATCATCGCCGAGATGCCGATCACCTGCGCCTCACGGGTCATGGCCGCCTCGACAAAACGCTCCGGGGTAACATTCACCCCCAAATCGTGCGTCTCTATCATCAGCGCCTTCAGACACCCCATCACGATGCGCTTCCCAAGCGAGTGCAGGTCGCCCTCAGCCGTTCCAATCACGACCCGGCCCACCATCACCGGTTCCGCCGAGAACCGGGCCACCATCGCTTCCGTCACTTCCGCCGATATTTGCGAAGTCATGAAATGCTGCGCCAGATTGGCGTCCAGATTGCCGCCGAGCGAGTTCACCATCTCCTCGATGGCCGGGACGACTATCTTGAATACCACGTCCTCCGGCGATACCCCCGAGGCCACCGCGCGGTCAATCGCCGCGAGCGCCCGGTCCCGGTCCGTATCCAGCAACGCCTCGTTATACTCCCCTTTGAATTCTTCCAGCATGTGCCTCCCTCGTCATATTGAACGCCCCTTGCCCCCTAGTGCAGCCGCATCGGCTGCAAGTACAGATTCTCCACGTAGAACCGCTCAAAGTCCGGATCTTCCGCCAGGTTGAGCACCCTGCAAACACGCCGCAACGGCTCCAGCACCGCATCGGCGTCCGGCGACAACAAGATCCGTTCACACCCCGCCAGCGCCGTATTGCCGCACAGTGCCACCCGCTCCCGCGCCAGCGCCGGCAACACCCCCAAGGCCTGGGCATTCTGAACGTCCAACCAGCGGCCGAACGCCCCCGAAATGCACACCTCCCCCAAGGATGCCCCACGGCCATCGCAGCGTTGCATCAGACAGCTGATACCCGCCCCAATCGCCGCCTTCGCGCGCATGAACTGGTCCAGATCGCGCTCCGTCACCGTAAGTTCGGCTGTATCCCGCGAGACTACGAACATGTTGTCGTGTGACCCCTCAAACTTCCCGAGACGATTTAGTATACCATCATTTCGTAAAAAAGCAATAATATCGATTAGGCCAGACCCGCAAATGCCTAACGGCGAAGAACCCCTGATAACAGCGCAAGAGAAACCCAAACCGTTCCCCGCAGGCACCGCGCGATAGATGGCCCCCGGTTCCGCAGACATGCCGCAACCGATCCCCCCGCCTTCAAAGGCCGGTCCGCCGGCAGCCGAAGTGACCCAAAGCGTCGTACCATCCCAGAATGCGATCTCGGAGTTGGTGCCGAAATCGATCAGAAAAGTCCCGGCGGGACGCTTCGCAAGGTCCAGGGCAAGAACGCCTGCCAGGAGGTCGGATCCCACGAAACCTGCCAGCGGCGGCACGACACGAAGGCGCGCATCGGGGGCCACGCCCCAGCACGCAAGCAATGCTTCCGGGGCCTCCGGAATGCAGTCAATGGGACGGGACCAGTATTCCGGCTGCAGCAGCAGCCGCTGATTCTTCTTCGCCAGCAGGGCCAGCATGGCCGTATTGCCCACCACGACGATCTCGCCCACGTCGGCCGGCCGATAGCCCGCCTCCGCCGTCATCGCCTGCACGGCGCCGGCGATCGCCGTCCTCGCCAGCGCACTGATGCGGTCCGCCGCCGCCTGCGAGGCCGAAGCGGCCGCAATGCGCGACAGCACATCCGCGCCCTGGACCCCCTGGGGATTGCGCATCGAACGCCCCGACAAGCGGAGGGAAGATTCCCGATTCCAGAGGCTCAGCTTGATTTGCGTGCTTCCGAGATCCACGGCAATCCCCAGAGCGCGCCCGTTCCCCTCGCGAGGCGTGGAGGAGCAGGACTCAGCAGGACTGCAGACGGAATACTCCCCGGCCTCGAGACGGCGGCCCGAAGCGTCCGAGAACGATCGAAGCGTCTCCACGCAAAGGTCCGTCCGCGGCTTCACCTGACACGCCAGGCGCAATCCGGCGTCCAACTGCCCGGGGCTGAGCCGCGCGCACTCCACGGGCGTGGGCGCATATTCCGCGGCGCGGTCTATCCGGACAATGCACTGCCCGCACGACCCCATGCCGTTGCAGTCTGCCCGCAGCAGAACCTGGCCCGAGGACAACAACGCGTCACGAACAGAAGTTCCCGCCGCACACGGGACAAGATGCCTGCTGCCCAAATCATCCACATTCAAGGTTGGCATTGCTTCCCCCACTCCCTTCTTTTCACTGCCCAACGGCGGTGCGGCGCGACGTGCTGCCTCCTACCGATCAGGAGAAATGGGTATCCCAACCCGCATGGTCCCCGGCGCGCAATGTGCCCGCTGTGGGTTGCATTCCCAACGGTTTCCATTATACCCGGAAAGCGTCTGACTGGAAAGAAGAGCTGCGCCTGCCCTTCACGGAAAGGCGAAGGCTGAACGCACCGGCCTAACGCGGCCGGGCGGCAAGCGCCGGCGCGACATACAGGTCCGTGATCAGGGGCCGGTGGTCCGAGCCGATGCCGGGACCCACCCACGTGCGCACCACGCGGATCTCCGGACTGACCAGCATGTTGTCCAGCGTCGTGCGCAGCGGACCCAGAAAGGAGGGCCACGTGCCCAGCACCCCAAAGCCCTGCCGCGCATTGATGAGCCGGGCCGCCGCGATCAAGCGCTTGTACGGCTTCGACCACAAAGAAGTGTTCAGGTCGCCCGCGAGAATGAGCGGACCCTCGACCTTCGCCGCATACGACGTCAGATCCTGCATCTGCTTGTAGTGGCTGCGGGCGCGCCGCGGAGAATGCGGCGAGGCTGTGTGCGCATGCAGCAGCCGCACGCTCCGGCCTGCCACGTGCAGCCGCATTTCCGTGGCCGGAAGCCCCTCCTCGCACAGCGCGCGCGGCGCATCGGCCACAATGCGCCACAAATGCCCCATGCCCAACTCGCCCCCCGGATAGCGCGGCACAAAGGACTTGTAGGGATACTTCGAATCCAGCGGGCGAAGCGATGCCTCCCAGGGGTCGCCCGATTCCTGCAGGAGCACCACGTCCGGAGACGTTTCGCGGATAAGCCGCATCAGCGCCTCCGGGTCGCCCCCGTGCTCGAACACGTTCGCCTGAAGGATCCGCAGATTCGCTTCCTGGCCCGCCGCCGCGGGATTCGGGGGTGCAAGATAGCTGGGAACCATCAGCGCGCCCGCCAGTGCCACGGCCGCCACGCCCACCCCGCCCCATTTCCACGCACGAAACCACAGGCAGCCCGCCGCACCGGCCAAAGCGATCGCAACATAGCACGGCACCCAATACGCCGCATCGTCCAGCAGCCAGAAACCCGCCGGAAACAGCGTGAGCGCCAATCCCGCCGCGGCGAGTGCCACACACCCCCTGGCCACCGCCAAGGACACGCCCATGGCTATCCGTTTCATGCGTCCACTCACATCTGCTCCTCCCCTGCGGCCCGCGCAGGTCAGAGAGAAGACCTCGCCGCGGCTCGCTGCTCTCCCTGTTGGACTCAACAGCTACAGGGCGGGATTCACCCGCGAACGCCGGACGCGAAATGCCGCGGCGCCTTGCTCCCGATTGTGCTCTTCCCCTACAATCCGCCCCGGAGGACGGCATACATGGAAGGCGCCTTTGGCATGCACCGCCGCGAACGGCGGCCTTACGTCAATCTCACCTCGCTGATTGACGTCCTGTTCATGCTCCTCATCTTCTTCATGCTCTCCAGCACGTTCAAGAACGCGCTTGGCGTCGATATTGTCCTTCCGCATGCCGATACCGCCGCCAATCAGGAAGGCAACCCCCGCGAGATCATCGTGGACGCCGCGGGCGGCCTTTTCTTCGGCACGCGCAAGCTCAGCCCGGAAGAACTCAAGACGGAACTCGCTGCCATCGTCCAGGCCGAACCCAATGCCCCCCTGCTGCTGCGCGCGGACAAACACGCCGATTTCCAGGATGTGCTCACTGTTATCGATATCGCCCGCGCCGTGGGCGGCGCGCAACTAATCATCCCCACCAGCCCCGACACGGAACAAACCGGACCCTCTTGAACGCCCTTGCCGTTCGGAGACGGCCCGGACAAGCGCCGAACGGCCTTCAGGCGGCAGAAACAGGCTCCGGCTCGGAAACCGGGAAGAACACGCTGAACGTAGCCCCCTTGCCGGGTTCACTCTGTGCCCTGATCGCCCCCCGGTGGGCCAGGGCGATGCCCCGGGCGGCCGCGAGACCGAGTCCGCGGCCAGGGAACTTCGTCGAAAAGAACGGATCGAAGATCTTGTCGAAAGTGGCCCGATCAATCCCGCACCCGCTATCGCTCACCTCCAGGAAGACATACAGCCCCGGCCGAAGTTCTCCGTGCACCCCGCTCTCGTCCGCCAGGCTATGCATGATCTCCGTCACCCCCGTGCGGATGCTGATGTCCCCGCGCCCGTCCGGCAGCGCCTCGTACGCATTCATCACCAGGCCCAGAAGCGTCTGTTGAAGCTGCTCCACGTCGGCTTCAATCAACGGCAAGTCCCGCGCCAAGGAGTACCGGAGGCTGACCTCCCGCGACACGGAATCATCAATTGCCTGAAGCATCCCGTCCACTACTTCCGAGAGATTCACCGGCACGGCAGCGAAAAGGCCTTTTCCCGAATACGCGAGCATCTGTCCGCAGAGCTCGCCGGCCCGCTGGCCCACCTCGATGAGCCGGTGAATGCGCTCGGTGGCCGGAGACGATTCGGGCGTCTCGAGCAGGACCAGTTCCGCATTGCCCACGATGGCCGTCAACATGTTATTGAAGTCATGGGCAATCCCCCCCGCCATGATGCCCAGACTCTCCAGCTTCCGCATTTGCAGCATCCGGGCATCCAGCCGGCGCTGGGCATCCTCCGTCCGCTTTCTCTCCGTAATATCCCGGGACAGCAACAGCGTCCCAATCCGTGCGCCGCGATGATCGAATAATGATCCGAAGCGGCCCTCCACCCAACGCCGCTCGCCCGGTCCGGGTTCCGACGAAGTCAATTCAACCTCGAACGTCTCTCCGGCATGCCGGATGGGGTCGAAACGCTCGCCCAGCCTCGATTCCAGGCGCCCGCCCGTCAGCTTCGGCGGCAGGCCCAGCATGCGCCCCGCCGCGGGATTGACCTCGACCACCCGACCGTCCCGGTCCAGAATAACGGCCCCCTCGCTCATGCCGGCCAGGACCGCTTCGTAGGCAATCGGCATGCTGCGCAACATCCCCAATCGGAAGATCCCCCACGCCAGGAGCACACCCGTCACCGCGAAGGCCAGCGGCACATGTTCCAGGCCGGCCAAAGGATTCAGGCGTGCAAAGGCCAGCGCGTGCACCGCCCACGGCGCCAGCGCCGCCAGAACCAGCACAACCATCTCGGCCCGGTGCCCCCGGGTGGTGCCCAGCGCCGTTCCAATCAGCGAAATGGAACCCAGCAGGATCAACAGGTAGCTGTACGCGATGAACACTTCAAAGGGCAAGCCATGCTTGTACTCCGCGAGATGCCCCGAGCGATCCCCCAGGAGCCGCACCTCCGTCCAGATGAGGTGATGCCACTCGTTTGTCCACGCCAGCACCAGCGAGAGCACGGGGATGATCCACAAGCACAAGACCCGGCGCCGCGTGAGCCAGGCCTCGCGCTGGCCATAGCTCACGGCCACCAGCAGCCACAGGGGCGCCAGGCTCACTGCGCCGACGTATTGGACCTTGGACCAGAAGATCTTGGAGGCAATATCGGTCGTGGAAAGTTCGAACGCCACGGCGAGCGAATACTCGGCCACAGCCAGCATGAGCCAGGAGAAGTAGCGGCTCGCGCGCGCCGTGCCCTGCGACCACCCATACCACGCCAGATACAGCGCGATACCCGCGCTGAAAATAAGTGCCGCATTGATGAGGTACAACTTTTCCATGGTACCTGCCGCATTCGCCATAGGACAAACGAGCACAGTCTATCACATTCCGGCCCGGACGTCCGGTTCGCGCGAGCGTGGTCGCGTTATCCCTGCACTTCCGCATAGGGGAAGGCCTCGCCGGGGCAGGAGAAACAGACCTCAACCCCTGCACGGAGGTGGTTCTGTGCACACCCGGAGGGAGGATTGACGCGTCGCGGGCGCGGCCAGGTTTTCTCTGCGGGGCGTTCTCAGGTAGAATGCGCGCATGAACGTAGTCTTTGTCGTACCGGTCTATAATGAGTGTGACACGCTCGAGGCGCTCGTCTCCGGCATTTCACAAGTGGCCTGCACCTTCCCGCACCGGATGCTTTTCGTCGACGACGGCAGCACGGACGGCTCTTTCGACGAGTTGCGCGCGCTCCAAAAGCGCTTTCCCGCCATCGAAATCATCAAGTTCCGCCGCAATTTCGGCAAGACCCAGGCCCTCGCCACCGCCTTCGAACGCGCCCGTGGCGATATCGTCATCACGATGGATGCCGACCTTCAGGACAACCCCGAGGAAATCCCGGCACTGCTCGCCAAGATCGACGAAGGCTACGACCTCGTCTGCGGCTGGAAAGCCAAGCGTCAGGATCCCTGGCACAAGACCATCCCCTCGCGCGTGTACAACGGATTCGTGGCGTGGCTCTTCGGCCTCCGTACCCACGACATCAACACGGGCTTCAAGGCCATGCGCCTGGAGGTGGCCCGGCGCCTGCCCCTCTACAGCGACATGCACCGCATGATCGTCGTCTTCGCGGCGCACATGGGCTACCGCGTCGGCGAAATCCCCGTCGTTCACTACCCCCGCCGCTTCGGCAAATCCAAGTACGGCATGAAGCGCTTCTTTCACGGCATCCGCGACGCCGCCATCGCGTGGTGCGTCTTCCACGGACTCGCCCGCAATCAGGCCGCCCTCAACCCGGACGAATGCATCGAGCAGGAAATCCCTGCGCCCGACGGCCCCATCGGCTGAGGCAGCCCCACGCCAACACGCCTCCTCCTAGCGGAAGAAAATCAGCGACAACAGCACGAACAGCGGAATCAGGATGCCGCCGCTGTACAGCATGTAGCCGAAGAAACTTGGCATCTTTACGCCGCGGTGCTCGGCGATGCTCTTCACGAGGAAGTTAGGCCCGTTGCCGATGTACGTGTTGGCGCCCATGAAGACCGCGCCGCAGGAAATCGCCAGCAGGTTGGCCACCGCGATCTGGCCCGTGGCCGTGGCCACGTTGCCCAGCACCGCCGCGCCGCCCACGTGCAGGCTGCCCGCCAGTTCAAAGAAGACTACGTACGTCGGCGCATTGTCGAGGAAGCTCGAGAGGGCACCGCTCGCCCAGAAGAAGTGCATCGGCGCCGTCACGCCCAACGCCTCGCCCTTGATCTTCAGGATCTCGATAGGCACCTGCATCGTGATGAAGATCCCGATGAACAGGCACGCCACTTCGCCGATGGCCGAAAAATTGAAGTGGTTCTCCTTGTGGATGCGCTTGGAGGTCAACGCCAGGCTCAAGCCGGCCAGCACCAGTTGCGCGATTTCCCGAAGATAGAGATTGGGCACCACCCACGACGTCAGCGGCAGCCGCTGCCCCGGCACCAGCAGGCCCACCGCCAGCACGACCGCGCCCAGCAGCACGAAATTGCGTTTGCCTTCGAGTTTCAGGCCCCGCCGCACGCTTTCATCCCGCGCCACGTCGGCCTTCGCCTCGTGCCGATACGCCACGGAATCCAGCAGGAAATAAAGCGCCAGCAGGATCCCCGTGGCCGCCGCCCACATCGGGATCAGATGCAGCGTCCAGAGGAACGGCACGCCGCGCAGATACCCCAGAAACAGCGGCGGATCGCCCACCGGCAACAACGCTCCCCCTATGTTGCTCACGAGGAAGATGAAGAAGATGACGGTGTGCTTCACATGGCGCCGCTCGCTGTTGATCTGGAGCAACGGCCGGATCAGCAGCATGGAGGCGCCGGTCGTCCCGATGAAGCTCGCCGCCACCGCGCCCATCAGCAGAAATCCGCAGTTCGTCAACGGGTGCGCCGGAATGTCCCCGCTCAGCCGGATGCCCCCGCTGATCGTATACAGGCTGAACAACAGCACGATGAACGGGATGTAGTCGCCGATAATCGAATGCCGCAGCACATCCGCCACCGCATGCAGGCCGGGCGCCGACCCGGCAAAACCGTACCCGCGCAAGGCATAGTACCCGCAAACCGCCCCGGACAGCACCACGGACACGATCAGTTTGTTGCGGTTGTGTTCCCACCACTCCGACAACTGCGGGATCAGCGGAAACAGGGCGATCGTCAGTAGAATGCCCACGAACGGAAGCACCCACAGCAATCCCGGCGTCGCCGCCGCAGCGGAAACTTCCGTTGCACCGACGGCACTGCCCGCCGCCCACGGCGAGAGCAGCGCGGCCGCACAAACAAGGACGGTAATACACACACTTCGCTTCATCGTTTCTTCTTTCTGTTGACTGCAATACGCGCCGGGCGCTCCCCATCATCACGCCGGCGCGCGCCGTCGGGACTGTATCGTACCCGCGAGCCCGCTTCAAGTTTCACCGCGCGGCGAAAGCTGCTATAGTGGGCGCGGTCCGAAACTCGGACCGGAGCGGATACTGGGAGAACGCCACATGAGCAACCACGTGTTGGGACGGAAGCGGAGAACCACGCCGACGTTCGTCATGACTTTTGTGCTGGGCATTGTCGTCGGCTTCACCTGCGCCTATGCCGTGTTCGACTCGCTGGCCTGGGACTTCAGCAAGAAGCCCGTCCCCGCGGCGCCCGGCCCGGAAGCGAAAACGCCCCCGGCTCCGTCCGCCGCGCCGGAGACCCCGGCCTCGCCCGCGCCCGAATCGCCGACGCCCCCTGAAACGCCCGCGCCCAGCGCCATTCCTCCCGCCAGTCCTGCTCCGGAAACACCGGGCGTGCCGCCCGCGCGCCATCTCTTCGTGTCCATCCCCGGCACCAGCCTCGACGACGCGACCCGTGCGCTCCTGGCTGAATATAAGCCGGGCGGCATCGTGCTCACGCCCGACAACCTCGTCGACGAAGCGCAAAGCACGGAACTTGTAAAGCAAATCAAGGCCGCGACCGGCCAGGGACTCGACGCGGCCAGCACTCCCCTCATCGCACTCGCCCAGGAAGGCGGTCCCGTAAATCCGCTGCATATCGAGCCCGCGCCCAGTCCCGAAGAACTGGGCCAGAAGAACGATCCTGCACTCGCCCGCAGCACCGCCCTCGCCTATGCCGCCGCGGCCCGTGCGCGCGGCATCAGCGTCGTGCTCGCGCCGACCCTCGACATGTTCACCCCGGACGTCTCCAGCCCCGATCTGCGGGCGCGCACCTTCGGCGAAAAGGCCAAGAGCGTCGTCAGCCTCGGCCTCGCCTTCGCCGACGGCCTTCTCGAAGGCGGCGTTTCCCCCGTGGCCAAGTTCTACCCCGGCCTGGCCGCCGCCACAATGCTGGACGGCGTCCTGACGGTCCAGAAAACCGAGATGCAGGGGCTCGCCGTGCTCATGTACCCCTTCTCCGAGGCCGCGAGCCACAAAGTGCCCGCCATGCTCGTGAGCCATGTCGCGGTACCGTTGCTCGACCGCGAAGACGCGAAACGCCCCGCCTCCATCTCCCCCTGGCTCGTCCAGAAGGTCGTCCGCGGACAATGGGGCTATGAAGGCGTCCTCCTCGCCGATGACCTCTCCGCAATCCCGCTCGCCCAGCCCAAGCCCCTCGGCGAACTCGCCGTCGCTTCCCTGGCCGCCGGGTGCGACGCCATGATGCTCGGACTCATCTCCCGCGAGAAACTCGCCGAAGTCTGCGCGGCCATCACCGCTGCCAGCGCTGAAGGCGGCGCCCTCGGACGGGAACGCCTCGCCGTCTCCAAAGCCCGCCTCGACGCGTGGCAGGCGCGCATAGCGGGCCTGGCCGCCAAGTCGCCCGAAGTCCCCGCACCCGAGGTCGTGCCGGCCCCCGAAAACCTCCCCGGAGCCGCCGCGCCCGCCGAAACCGCACCACCCAATACAAACATCGTCCGCCACAAGATCGGGAAGGGCGAAACCGTCGGCGGTATCGCTCATAAGTACGGGGTCAAAGCCGCCGACCTCAAGACCTGGAACAAGATCGAAGGAACCGAGATCAAGGCCGGGGACGAACTCATTGTCCATGTCCCCGACCCCAAGGCCACCCCGCCGGAGGAGGCCAAACCAGCCCCCCCCTCAGTGACACCAGAGCCCGAAGCCCCCGCGACGACGCCCGTGCCGGAAGCTAAGCCCGAAACCCCCGCAGTGACGCCAGAGCCTGAAGCCCCCGCGGCGACGCCCCCGCCCGAGGCGAAACCCGAAACCCCTGCAGCACCACCCGCGCCCGAAGCCAAGCCCGAAACCCCTGCAGCGCCGCCCGCGCCCGAAGCCAAGCCCGAAACACCCGCGGCACCGCCCGCCGAGGCCACGGCCGAGACGGCCGCCCCAGCAACACCCCCGCCCCCCACCGCGGAAACCCCGGCCCCCACACCTCCCGCCGAAGCCCCGAAAGCCGAAGACCCCAAACCCGAAACCGCCAACGCGCCCGACGCCGCCGCCCTCGACACCTACACCATCGTCAAGGGCGACAACCTCCGCCGCGTTGCCGAACGCTTCCACACCACCGAAGCCGAACTCGCAAGAATCAACGGCATTGCCGACCCCAACCTCGTCAAGCTCGGCCAACAAATCAAAGTCCCCAAGCACTAGCTGCCGCCTGACGCCCCAGATATCGCTCGAACCGGGTGCGCACGGCGCACCCTACCATGATCCTTGCTTAGTGAGCTTCGTGAACTTCGTGGTGAATCCCCCCAGAAAACATCCTCAACTTTCTCTCACCACAAAGTCCACGAAGCAAAAGAAGACCCAATCCGTCCCGCTCCGGCGCGGACAAATTCCCTCTGCGCCCCTCCCCGCCCTCCGCGGCCTCTGCGACAAAATCCCCCCTTCCCCTTCCGTTGCCCTCACCCTTCCCGCCCTTCGTGTCTTCGTGTCTTGGTGGTTCCTACTCCTCACGGCGAAGCCCTTCCCCGCCAATCACCGTGACTCACGCAGGGACGCTGCTTGCTGATTGAATGGTGGTCGCGGGCGACGCCTCCCGGCTCATTTCCACGACCTCTGCTGCGCTCCGATTCAGCCCGGAACAAGAGGGCGGAATCGTCGGAATACGCAGAGGACCGGCTTGCCGCCGACGGCGAGACGTACCGAGTACAGGCGGTGGTCGAGGAGCGGCTGTTCGGCGTGGTCACGCACAAGTCGCTACGGCTGGTAGAGATCGATGCCGTTTAGGCGCACGGGAGATTGGGCCAAGGCCAAAGCAGTTCTTGGGAATTCGCTCGGACCTCGCATGGCGGCTGCTTTGCGAGCGGCCACCGTGAAAAACGCGCTGTTGCTGGTGCGGGAGATTCAACGGGGCATCAAGAGTCAGATGCCCGGCGGCGTACCCTTTGCGAAGCTCGCGGAAAGTACCATCGACCGGAAAGGTTCCAGCAAGGCCCTTATCGATACGGGATTCCTCGTCAACGCCATCATGCAAAAGACCATGGCGGACAAGGCTTTTGTCGGGCTTCTGCGCGGTACTGTCAACCCGCAGGGCGAGGACATGGTCAATATCGGAGCGATCATGGAATACGGCGCGACGATCACCATGCCTAACGGGACCACCATCGTCATTCCACCGCGTCCCTTCCTGCATCCCACGATGGAAAAGTATCACGACCAGGTCGCGGACAATTACCGCAAAGCCATCCGCACGGCGCTCACTCGAAAATTTGGTGGCTCTGAATAAGCGTGCATGAAGGATTATCTTCACGCTCGTTTAGGTTCGTTAGGCCATAGCCTTCCTTCACCGCTTTTCCGATCATCTGATTCACTGTATCGACCCCGCGCTCATGAACGGCATCAAGATACTCTTGCATGAGGTTGCGATCATTCTGTATGGTCAGGAACACTTCATTGGTAATTCGCCGATTCAATCGCGAGATAGCTGCTTGCGCAATCTCTGTAGGTGTCACTTGTCGTCCCTCCGCCTGCAATTTTGGTGAAAGAGAATCTTCTGCGGTGCAGCCGCTCAGTCGAAAGATGGTTTACCCGCATTCTGCAGTAACTCAACGGCCATTGACTTATCTTCAAGAATCTTCACTGAGAAGCCGGCCTTGTTTCGGTGAATTAGAAACTCGGTCCCTCGTTCATCTTGGTCGACCGTCATTTCCTCGAAGCCATAACCGTCGATGAATTGCTGGGCAAATGTTTTCAGATCAAGAGCCCCAGCATTGAATATTCGATTAACAACATCGCTGGAATATACGTACGTGATCAATGTGTCCCCCGCGAACATCATGACGGACGGGGTAGGCGACATGCCACCCCCCGACAGCATCACCATATGGGGATTGGATTCGTCATAACCGACGTTTTCGTTACCCAAGAGCTTCTTCATGATGGAGATCGCTTCGGACTTATTCATCCCAAGGTAGATGCCCTTGATCTTGTATTTTGCCATCTTTGAGAACTTGATGTTCAGTTTCTTCTCAATTTCCGAAGCTGATACATTTCCATCTTTTGCAGCCGAGGCGTCTTTCGCTTCCGCGCCCGTATCTGCACTGACAGGTAACGCAGCCTCACTCTGCACGCTCTGGGGCTCCGTTTTCCTCTCTTGAGCGGTTGAGACGGGCACCAAAGCGTCATCGCCAATCAGAGATGGTGTAACGAACGCGGCTATCATGATGAGAAGTGCAAATATGCTGGCGGGTACTGCAACCAACTTTCGAGTTCCCTGTCGCAAGAAGACATACAACGGAAAAAAACAGAAGTAAAGAATGGTACTTCCAAGAACCCAAAGTATCACCTTGTTACGAGGCAAGTGGTGCCGAATGGCATCGACCAAAACGTAGACGACGCATATGACCACCAAAGCCCGACTCCATTTCCAGCCAACGACTTGGGCCTGAGCCAAAAGCGCTGTGGCGCAAACGACGACGAAACAGCACCACGCAAGGCGTGTCGTCAATTTCGATTTGACGGACACCGGTTGCTCGGGCTCCGCAGGTAATTGGGGCTGCTCCGCAGCGCGTGATTCTTGCGCAGTCACAGAATCAGGAAGATTCTGAACAAGTATCGTTGCTCCGCATTTTGCGCACCGTCCCTTTTTGCCAGCATATTCGTCTGGAATCTCCAACGGATTCCCACAACTCTCGCATACCTGATGAATCATCGTATTCTCCTTCTTCGAATTGATTCAGGCGAAGCAAAGAAGCGGGAAAAACTGAGGAGCGCGGCGACCGCGCTTCACAGAGGGACTTCCACATCCCCATCGAAGGACGCAGTGTCGACCGCGCTCCAAACGGAGCGCGTCGAGCACTTGCGCGGCCTTCGACTGCATAACGTGGAAGTTTTCTGTGAACCCGCTCAAGGCTTAACGCCTAAAATCTGTTTTCAAAAAGTTCCTGGTACTCTCCTCTTGATCACTTGTTCGTAATCATTAGGTTCCCGCGATTAGATTCACAACACAACGGCTGCCGTGTTGCTGGGAACGCTGATTCCGGCGCTGTTCACGCCGATGATGCGGCACGCGTTGTGATTCACCCCCCCCGCACTCGCGTTAAAGGACCGAATCGCGATTTAACTGTGCGCCGCATCCCCCCGGGGATTGGTCACGATTCGATCAACTGCAGGAATAGCGACCTTCGCCTTTTGGATTAACACAATAATAGCCAAAAAGCCTTGACATGTCAAGATTTATCTTGCTTGCGACCGTAGAATTGCATGCCGTTTTGCGTTAACGATCTAGATCGACCGTTCACTGAACATCAACGGTGCCGTATACCTCGACATAGGGTATGCTGTGAATAAGCTCCAAACGAGTCCTTTTCTGAACATCGGGATCCTTGATTTCGCGAAGCCGGAACATGTCGCCGAGTGTCGGTTGGTGCCCTTCCGATCGCGACTCGATGTATGGCAGCCAAACCCCAACCGCAATGATCGCGAGAAGCACCGCGATAACGGTGAATATACCTTTGCTGTACGTATCCACACGAGATCCTCCTGTTTCTTGGGCTGTCGTCAACGACCACAGAGCGTTCCGATATGAGTGCTCAGACACCGCGACCCTGAATGACTTCGAAGATCACCGTCGCGCGTTGTCCTTTCCCGAAGCTGTCACGTTGCATTTCAGTCTGCCGTCGCTCTTGTCAACGTTGTTCTGCCACTGAAGGGGTCTGAGATTCGAGATGGTGTCGGCTCCGCCTGGGGAAATGTGGTC
>CAILVY010000108.1 GCA_903837785.1 Candidatus Hydrogenedentota bacterium | reverse complement strand
CAATCTTGTGGAAGAAAGGAGACCCAACGAAGGCATTCTCCTAACCCGCCAAGGCGGGTAGGAGATACCAGAGTTCGATGCAATAAGGTTCAAAATGAAAAAAGCAAATATCCGCAACAATAAGAAACCGCCAAAGTGGTATTTGTCTCGCGTGATGGCGATAAAGGAACCACCGAATCCCTCAAATAAAGAAAAAATTGTTTATACCGTATGGGGAGGTAAGCGTCACTGGAAAATAGAAGAGCAAATAGCGCAAAGGCAAAGTGACGCACCACACAAGTTTATAGTTGTCCAACGTATATCGATAAAAGAAGAAGAACGATTAGAATATAGATTTGGTTACTATATGATTGGATTTCAAAAAGGTGCCAGGGGACGATGGACTTGGGGGCAATTCAGTCCAATGATTCCAGAATACGATCTGAAATTACTAATAGAGAAAATGATCGAAAAGAAATGGATCGAACCATTGCATTCTCCTAACGGCCTTCAGCCGTAGGAGATGCTAAAGCGTTGAACTAAGCGCATTCGCGCAGCCTTCGGGGCCGTTTCGGAAAGACCGATGCGGCCTTTTTTATTTCATCCGTCCGGAGTAGTCTTCCTGCAACACCGGGGCGATAGTCGCTCCGCGTGCAACCGGGGGACAACAGATGACAACTCCATTGAGAAGAAAGATGATCGGGGACATGCAGCTGCGCGGACTGGCCGAAAGAACACAGGACTCTTATTTCAGGGCCGTGAGGGGGCTGGCGGCGCACTACATGAGATCGCCGGACCAGATCACCGAGGAGGAGGTGCGCGCCTATTTCCTGCATCTGCTCAACGAGAGGAAGCTGAGCCAGTCCACGATGAGGGTCAATCTCGCGGGAGTGCGCTTCCTCTCGGAAGTAACGCTGGGGCGGAAGTGGCCCGTCTTCGACCTGATAACCCCGAAGCGGGGCCTGGTACTGCCGACGGTGCTGAGCCGTGAGGAGGTCAGGCGCCTGCTCGACGCAGTCAGGATACGGCGCATATGCATGGCGATGACTGTCGCGTACGGCGGAGGACTGCGCCTTGGAGAGGTGTGCAGCCTGCGCCTCGGGCAGATCGATGCGGAGAGGATGCAGCTCCGTGTTCTCGGCGGCAAGGGGCGGAAGGACCGCAACGTGCCGATGTCGAAGCATCTGCACATGCGCCTGAAGGAGTATCTGGCCGTGGAACGCCCGGACGATCTGCTCTTCCCCTCGAAATACCGGCAGGGCGAGCCGATGAGCCACGGCACGCTCCAGAAGGCCGTCAGGCTCGCCGCGCAGAAGGCCGGTATCGCGAAACACGTCCATTTCCACACCCTGCGTCACTGCTTCGCAACGCATCTGCTCGAGTGTGGGGTCAGCCTCCGGGTCATCCAGGTGATCCTCGGCCACGGCTCTCCGGAGACCACCGCCATATATACGCACCTGACCGACAGGACGCTGGACCGGCTCGGTGTGGCGCTTGAAGAGATCACCTCGGCGCTGTAGCCCGCCACGGTGACCACCATCGCCGACATCGTGCGCAGGCACGGGGCGGCCTACCTGGAACGCTTCGGCGGGAACATGCCGCCCAGCCATCTGCGCGCACTCTCCGACATCGCCCGCTGCGGGACGCCTTCAATGGGCGGACATCTGCTGGAGTGCGACGGCTGCGGCCTGCGCGAGCACGTCTACAACTCCTGCCGCAACCGCGCCTGTCCGCGCTGCCATGCGAGGCAGACGGCCGAGTGGACGGCCGCACGGGCCGGGGAGCTGCTGCCAGCACGCCACCATCACATGGTGTTCACTCTGCCGGCGGAGATGCGGGAGCCCGCGCGGCGTTCGCAGAGGATCATCCTCGCGGCGCTGATGGGCGTCGCCGTGGACGAGGACGGACAGGTCCGCCGCAATCCGGGGCGCTTCCTGCTGCCGGTACGGCGGCTGTCGGAGATCTTCCGCGCCAGGTTTGCCGCAAGGGTCCGCAGCGAACTGCCCGGCTTCGAGT
>CAILVY010000107.1 GCA_903837785.1 Candidatus Hydrogenedentota bacterium | reverse complement strand
CCGCGGCCAGCAAGGCGTCGGCCGGCCCCCCCAGCAACGGCGGAACCGACTCGAACCAGGACCGGAGGAGGGCGTAGGAACGCGGGTCGTAGGCGCGGTCGAGGTCGGTGTCCCCGGCCTGGAAGCGTTGCATGCTTCGGCCGGTGCCGAAGGGGACCCGTCCGGACACGCGCGCGGAGGGATGCACCGTGGTCTCGATGACGCGGTCCACCGGGCCGGTTTTCGCGAGTTGCTGCAGGAAGTAGAAGTCCTCGCCCGCCTGGCGGGAGTTCATGCCGGATACTGCGGCATAGGCGCGGGCGGTGCACGCCATTGCGGAGCCGACGGTTTGAAAGGCGTAGGGGGACCGGGCATAGGCTAGGCCCAGTTCGTGATAGCGCAGGAACAACTCGTAGGATACGATGGCGGGATCGTCCAAGGGATGGGCAAACTCGATCACGGCCGCCCAACGGCGCTGGTTTCGGAAGAAGGCGTCGAGTGCGTCGAGGTAACCGGGATCCACGCGCGTGTCCGCGTCCAGGCAGATAAGGGGGCCATCGGGCTGCCCGGAAGCGTGCAGCAACGCGAGCCCCCAGTCCAGCCCGATCTTGCGCGCCGAGCCCACCCCGCCTTTGTCCGGCAGCTCGTTGCCTGGGCGCGACGCATCGACCCAGGCGAGGGGAAACGATGCAGACGGGGCGTAGTGCGAAAGCGCCCGTAAGGTTTCCGAGTTGTTGTCGACGGCTTCCAGGCCGGCCAACGCCTGCGTTCGGTTGTTGACGACACAGATCACTGCCGTTCGGGACAAGACCTCTTGGGCGTTACGCTCGAGGTCGTGCAGCGTATCGAAGAGTCCCGGATACTCCGCGAGTGCGGGAATCACCACGACATTCGCGACGGGATGCGCGTGGAAGCGCATCAACGGCCACCGGCCGAATCCCGCGCACTTGCGGAGATAGGCGTCTATCGCATCTTGAGGCATGGGGAGGATCTTAACCTATTCGCGGCCGGGAATCCGCTCTTCCGCGGAGTGCCTTCGATGGGCCCGCCGTGATTCTTGCGAAGACGTCGGGGGACGGCACTTCCTTGCACAGCGTGGCAGCCTGCGGCTAGTCGATGATCAGGCCCTGTGCGCGGTAGGCGGCGATGCGTTCGTAGAGTTTGCTCTTGCCGATACCCAGGACTTTCGCGGCATCCAGGGTGCGGCCGCCGCAATAGTCGATGGCCCAGAGGATATGGCGCTTCTCCATTTCGTCCAGGGGCAAGGGCCGTTCGGGCGCGTCGGGACCGCCGGTCACAAGGCGGAGATCGTCGCCCGTGATGAGTTCGCTCGAACTGAAGGCCACGGCGGCTTCGATGCAGTTCTTGAGTTCGCGGACATTGCCGGGCCAGGACCGGCTCTGGAGGAATTCCATGGCGTCGGGCGCGAATCCGCGCAAGGGGTGTTTGGCGAGGGCGTGGGCCTGGCGCAGAAAGTGTTCCGCCAGGGGCTGGATATCCGTCTTTCGATCGCGCAGGGCGGGGATGCGGATCTCGACGCCGCGCAGGCGGTGATAGAGGTCGCGCCGGAACGCCATCGAATACGTCTCGCTGGAGATGTCCTTGTTCGTGGCCGACACGATGCGGAAATCCGCTTCGATTTCCTGTTTGCCGCCGACGCGGCGGAAGCGTTTGGTTTCGATGGCGCGGAGAATGCGCGCCTGGCTTTCGGGGCTGAGATCGCCCACTTCATCCAGGAAGAGCGTGCCGCCGTGGCTCTGTTCGAAAAGCCCGATGTGGCGGTCGTTCGCGCCGGTGAAGGCGCCCTTCTCGTATCCGAACAATTCGCTCTCGATCAGATCCTGTGGAATGGCCGCGCAGTTCACGGTGACCAGGGGGCCGCTGGCGCGCCGCGACCGCTCGTGCAGCAGGCGCGCCACGAGTTCCTTGCCCGTTCCGGTTTCGCCGATAATCAGGACGGGGGTGGGCGAATCGGCGACGAGGAAGGCCTGTTCGCGCACGCGGAGCATTCCCGCACTTTCGCCGATCAGGGCCGAGGCGGGGTGCCGCGCAACGCGGAGCCATTCGATTTCCCGTTCGAGGCTCTCGAGCTTCTCAATCGCGCCGAAGAAGGGGGCCACGGCGTGCGCGAGCGCCACGAGAAAGTGGAGATCCTTTTCATTATAGCCGGATTCCGGCGATTCCTGCTGTGCCACTACCACGCCGATAGGCTGTTGTCCAAATTGAATGGGCACCACGAGGCTCACCCGCATTGCGCTGTGGTCTCCCACGACCACGCGCTCGGGCACGAGGAGTCCGCACAGTTCCTTGAGCGCCTGCCGAATCGCGTTCTCGGGCGGCGGGGAGGAAGTCACCGCTTGATCCGCGCGTTGCACGCGGTACTTCAATGTGCCGCTGACGGGTTCGACCATCGCGATCCAGAGGCGCACCGGTTTCAGGCGCTCGGCGACGCCCGCCTCCATTGTATCGATCAGTTCCGTGAGCGAGGTGAGGCGGCTGAAGACCCGGCTATAGCGAAACAATTGAACGACGTCGGATACGGTGAAGCCGCTCTTCTCGAAATCTTGCAGGTTGCTCTCGTTGAGCCAGATGGATTCGCCCTCGCCCAGCGACACGGTGGTGTTGCCGCCCACGGAACGGGGTGCCCGGGAATTGTCGCGCTCGCCTTCATCCACGGCGAGCGTGATCTGGCCGATCACGATCTCATCGCCCACGTCCAAGACACAGGCCGAAACCGGTTTGCCGTTCACCATCGTTGTGTTGCGGCTGCCCAGGTCGGTCAGTCGGATTTCCCCGTCTTCCAGGGTGATGCGGCAGTGCTGGCGGGACACGAGCGGATCCGCGATGCGAACCTCGCACGTCCGCTCACGGCCGATCGTCAGGGGCTGTTCCGAGATGGTCCACGTGGCGCCCCGCCCGGGTCCCATCTTTACTTTGAGTATGTACATGGCGCCTCTTCCCACGGCAACACCGCTACAGACTACACGAAACCCCGTCTGGGAACGCAACCATGCCACAGTTCCCTTTCCAGCACTTGTCCCCGATCCGCGATGTCGAACCATCGCATCACGGGCCGCGCATAAATGGCCGCCCCGGCTGGCGCGGCTTCCAGCCGGGGCATTCCCCTAAGTGGATGCGTCGAAAACCGCATGCCACGGGCTCGAGGTGCGGTTCCCCGCATCCAGTCAGCCCCCTGTTTGAGACTCCTGTGTCAAACTTGAATGGTTCTCCATCAGCACGTCCAGCATGGCCACACTAATCCCCAGACACTCGGCCACGCGCTCTTTGCTGCCCCCCATGCCGTCCAAGACGCGCTGGGCCATCTGGGCAAACTCATCCGACTTACCCACCCCCGAGTACTGTTGAGAGGCATTCCTCATCGCCTCTTTCTCAGGCTTCTGTTCAGGCTGAAGCACATTGCGCACCTTCTGATCCGAAATCAGGCCAGTAATCATGTCTTTGTTTGAAGCAAGTTGCGTGCCAGATGGACTCGTTTCCGAGATAGAATCATGCAAGCTATTGTAGAGGAAGGACTTAAATGGCATCGACCTGAAGGAGTCCGCTTGGCGCCTGTCCTGGGGCGCGGACCGGTTTCCGGATTTCGGAAACGCATTTTCCGGAATCCGGAATTTGAGGCGCAACGCACCCGCGGCAGGGATCGGGGCGGGTATCACGACCAGAAGGGGAACGCACTTGCGGACCGCTCTGGAGAGATCGGTCCGCGACGCGTCGGCAGATCGGGAACTGGAAGCCCGGTTCGACGGTAATTACATACCCCGCCCCCCGAACGCGGGAGGGCGGGAGGGGGTGTACTTCTCAGTCCAGTCAGTCTTTCATCACTTGAGCGAGGGCGGTGCACAGGCGGTCCATGTTGGACTCGGTCATGCCCGCCACATTGATGCGTCCGGAACCGACGATGTAAATCGCATGTTCTTCGCGCAGTGCGGCCACTTGATCCTTGTTCAGCCCGGAGAAGGAGAACATGCCCTTCTGGCGGGTGATAAAGGAGAAGTCGCGGTTTACGCCCTTGGCCTTGAGGCTTTCCACGAAGAGCCGCCGCATGCCGTTGATACGGTCGCGCATGGCCGTCAATTCCTGTTCCCACAAGGCCCGCAGTGCGGGGTCGCTCAGGATGGTCGTAATGACGGCGCCGCCGTGCGACGGGGGATTCGAGTAGTTCTGGCGGATGCAGGTCTTGACATGGCTGAAGGCCTTGTCCGCGGCCTCGGCCGAGGCGGCCACGAGCGTCACCGCGCCGCAGCGCTCGTTGTAGAGCCCGAAATTCTTCGAGAATGAACTCGAGATGAGCAGTTCGCAGCCCGGTGTACAGAACTGGCGCAGGCCCGCCGCGTCCTCTTCCAATCCATCGCCGAAACCCTGATAGGCGAAATCGATCAGGGGGAGCAGCCTGCGCTCGCGCACGAGCGCGGCCAGCGCGGCCCATTGGCCGGCGTCGGGGTCCATGCCGCTCGGGTTGTGGCAGCACGCGTGGAAGAGCACGGCATCGCCCGCGGGCACGCTGCCGAGCGTATTCATCATCGCCTCGAAATCGAGGCATTTCTTCTCCGCGTCGTAATAGGGATAGCTCTTCACTTCGAGCCCGGCGGCCTTGAAGACGCCGTTGTGGTTCTCCCAGGTGGGACTGCTCACCCACACGGCCGCGTTCGGATACATCCGGTGCAGGAAGTCGCCCGCCACGCGCAACGCGCCCGTGCCGCCCGGCGTGTGGGCAGTGGCCGCGCGCTTGTTTGCGAGGATCTCGTGATCCGCGCCGAAGAGCAGTTTGCGCACCTGGGCGCCGTACTCCGGCGCGCCCGGAATCGGCAGGTAACCCTTGCTCGATTCCTGTTCCAGCAGGCGGGCTTCCGCGCGTTTCACGCACTCGAGGACCGGCGTGCGATCCTGCGCATCCTTGTAGACGCCGACGCCAAGGTTGATCTTGTTCGGGGCCGGGTCCTTCTTAAACGCTTCGGTCAAACCCAGAATCGGGTCCGGCGGCGCCAGGTCCAATTGCTCAAACATCGGGGTAGTCCTTTCGTCGTGCCATCGTCCACAGAATGCCCAAATCGAGGCGGAATCATAGCCCAAGCCGCCCGCCCCGTACAAGATAGCCCTGCTTTCCAGGCCGCTGACGGAGGGTTACGTCTCCAGAAACCGTGTCTGGGAAATTTGACTTCCTGGCGGGATCGTGCGATAACAGTAGGCAGAGGCGATGTACCAACGTGATGTTCATGCCGGGTGCGAGCGTGCCCGGAGGAGAGGGTTGTCACTGTACGCAAAGTCAGCCCTTGGGCAGTTTTCGGCGTGGTTCCTTCGAGAGCAGCAATGGAGGTCTTAAGGACTATGAGAAGAGCAACGTGTAGTTTTCTTGTGACTGTTATTGCGGTGGCCGGACTATTTACTGCGGGGGGCGCGAGCGCCGTGCCCACGTGCGCCAACGGCACGAACCCCCTTCTTGCCCCATTGACCCCAATGCCGCCGTCTGTTGGCGACTATAATTTCTGCCTGGCGCTGGACACGATCTATTGCTCCCTGGGCGTTTTGTCCACGATTCCGGAAGTTGTGCAGTTCCGCGGTTTGGTGGCATGCGACCAGGCGGATATCAATGGCCCCATCGATTTGGGGCTGGAAATTCCTGTCACGCCGAACGGACTTCTGGACGGAGAGTACGAACTGGGTCTGATAGCCGCCATTCTGAATAACGCGAGTTACGATCAGAACGGCCTGACCCAGGCACAGGTGCAAGCCGGGTACGACGCCAATTATTTGTTGATCATCACGACGATCGACGCTGCATTGGCTTCCCAGAATTACACGGCGCTGGTCGATGCCTTGGCGCCCTATCTTCCCGAAGCGTTGGCCTACTCGCTGGCCGGCTATTCCTTGATTGGCGATGCCAACACAATGGACGCCATCACTCAGTTGTTCGGGCTCTTGTCCGACCTGGGCATTACGCCGCCGGACAGTTCGCAATTGATCGGGTTCCCGGCCCAGCTTTCCAAAGATGGTGATGCAGATGGCGATGGATGCACGAACGGGGACGAATACGCGGCGTACAGTGCCAGCGGTGCCACAACCTATGTAACGAACGCGTTGGATCCCGCCACGCATCCCGTCTGCGCAGCAGAAGGCGAGGGTGAAGGCGAAGGCGAAGGCGAAGGTGAAGGCGAGGGTGAAGGCGAAGGTGAAGGCGAAGGTGAAGGCGAAGGTGAAGGCGAAGGTGAAGGCGAGGGTGAGGGTGAAGGTGAAGGTGAAGGTGAAGGCGAAGGCGAAGGCGAAGGCGAAGGCGAAGTCATCACTTGCCACGGCGCCGATCAGGACTGCGACAAGCTGATCAACCTGACCGAATTGCTGCGCGTGATTCAGTTCTTCAACTCGGCCGGCTATCACTGCCAGACGGGTACGGAAGACGGCTATGCCCCCGGGCCGGGCGACCATGGATGCACGCCGCACATGAGCGATTACAATGCCCAGGACTGGTTCATTAACCTGTCCGAATTGTTGCGCCTGATCCAGTTCTTCAATTCCAGCGGTTATCACGCGTGCCCCGACGCGATTCCGGCGACGGAAGACGGATTCTGCGTGGGACAGGGCTGAGCGCCTGAACGATCAAGTTGCTCCTGGACGGGCGGCTGGACGAAACGTCTGGCCGCCCTTGGCTTTTCTCCGGGAAGGCCGGCACGTCACGCGGACGGGCTCACAGACGGCCCACGGGGATTCTCGCGGCCTAGTTCTGATCCAGGGTGAGGGCGCGGCAGATGAGGCCGGCGGCCCGGGAGCGGTTGAGGACGTAGAAATGGACGCCGGGCACGCCCTCTTCGATGAGTTCCTCGACCTGGCGCGCGGCGTAATAGACGCCGACGGAGAACTGCCCTTCATCATCGTCGCCATGGCGTTCGAGGCGCTGGACGAGCTTGTCCGTAAGTTTGGCGCCGCAGATGGTCGTGATGCGCTTGACTTGGGCGAGGTTGGTCACCGGAAGGATGCCCGGGACAATCGGCACGGAGATGCCGGCGCGCGCGCACTGATCCCGGAAGCGGAAGAAGTCCGTGTTGTCGTAGAACAACTGCGAAATCACGATATCCGCGCCGGCATCCACTTTCCGCTTCAGGAATTCGATGTCCGCGTCGAAGCTGACCGCTTCGGGATGCTTCTCGGGATATCCTGCGACCAGTAGCGTCAGATCGGGGAACTCTTTCCGGAGGAGCGACACGAGTTCGCCGGCGTAACGAAGGCCGTCCGGCGCCGGGGTGTATGCCTGATCGCGCGGGGCATCGCCCCGGAGCGCCACAATGCCGGATACGCCGCGGCCCACAGCCTCGCGCACGTAGGCGAGCAACTGCTCTGGGCTCGCGCCGAGGCAAGTGAGATGCGCGGCGAGGGGGATCTCGGGATAGTCGCTGCGAATCCAGCCGAGCACCTCGAGGGTGTTGTCGCGCGTGGAGCCGCCCGCGCCGTACGTGCAGGTGACAAACGACGGATGGCAGGCGGCAAGCTCCTTGAAGTGCTCGAAGAGGCTGGCCATGCCCTTCCATTTCTTGGGCGGAAACAACTCGAACGAGACCACGAGTTTCTTGTGCGTGTACAACTCGGCAATATTCACTGGGCTTCCTTCCGAAACGATCCCGGCCAGACATTGTAGTATCCGAACAGCGTGCCTGCAAGCGCGGGAACAGCGCGGGAGCCGGGCTTGTTCCTCACGGCGCGTCAAATGCTATGATACGCCTCTCAACCCCTTGGAAAACCCATGACGTTTCTCGAAGCACTACAGCAACACGTTCTCGTCCTGGACGGCGCCACGGGCACGATGATCCAGGCGCTTGAACTCAGCGACGCGCATTTTGGCGGGCCGGATTACCGCATGCTTTCGGACCTGCTCACGTTTTCGGAACCGGCCGCGATGAAGGGCATCCATCGCGCCTTCTTCGAATCGGGCTGCCACGCCGTCGAAACGAACACGTTCGGCGCGTCGCCGATGCGGCTCTCGGAATACGATTTCTCGCGCCTGGACCTGCGCAAGTTCGCTCCGCTCCCGTACGGGATCGATTTGCGTGCGATTTCGCACGCCGATTTTGCCTATCATCTCAGCCGCCGCGGCGCGGAAGTGGCCTGCGAGGCGCGTGCGGAATACGCGGCCGAGGCTGCCTACGACGGCCGCCCGCTCTTTGTGATCGGGTCGCTCGGCCCGTCGAACCGGGTGGTCTCGCACACGAAGGCGGACCTGGTGGAGGCGGAATTCGACGCAATCGAGGCGAACTTCCACCGGCAGGCCTGCGGCCTGATCGACGGCGGCGCCGACGTGCTGCTCTATGAGACGCAGCAGGACGTGCTCGAACTGAAGGCGGCGATCCTGGGCGGCCAGCGGGCCATGCGCGAGCGCGGGAAGCGCCTGCCCATCATGGCGCAGGTGAGCGTGGACCCGTTCGGCAAGATGCAGATCTTCAACACGGACATCCAGGCGGCCCTGGTCGCTATCGAAGGCATCGGCATCGACGTCTTCGGCATCAATTGCTCGATCGGCCCGGACCTCATGGAGAAGACGGTTGAGAAGCTGGCGCGTTTCGCCCATTGCCCGATTTCCGTCATCCCGAACGCCGGGCTGCCCATTTCCGAGCAGGGCAAGACGGTATTCCGCTTCGCGCCCGAACGCTTTGCCGAACTGCTCCGGCGCTATGTGGACGAGTACGGCGTGCGCGTCGTCGGCGGTTGCTGCGGCACGACGCCGGAACACATCCGCTGCCTCGCGGAGGCGGTGAAAGGGCGCAGGCCGAAGCCGCGCCAGCCGGAGGCCGGCCTCTACGTTTCGGGTCTCCAGAATGCCGTCTTGCTGGACGGATCGAAGACCCTGATCCGCTTCGGCGAACGCCTGAACGCGCGCGGCTCGAAGAAGGTTCGCGATGCCGTGGAGAACGAGCGCGGCATCGACATGGATGCGCTCGAAGAGGTGGCGCGCGAGCAGGCGGAAGGGCTGGGCTGCGAAGTAATCGACGTCTGCATGGATTCGAACGTGATCAACACGGTTGATACGCTCAAGGAAGTCGTGCATGTGCTCAGCCACGACTTTCCCGGCGCCATGTCCATCGATTCGTTCCAGGTGGATGCGCTGGCGGAGGCCGTGAAGTGTTATCCGGGCCGCCCCATCATCAATTCCGTGTCGATGGAGGAATGTGCGCCGGGCGTGCTGAAGATAGACGCCGTCATCGAGGCGGTGAACGCTCACAACCCGCTGTATGTCGGGTTGTGCACGGGCCCCAAAGGCCCGGGAGCCCTGGCGGCGGAGAAAGTGGAACTGGCCTCGGAAATCATCGAGCGGGCACGAGACCGTCACGGCGTGCCGCCGGACCGGCTCTTCATCGACGTAAACGTCTTTCCCATCGGTTCGGAATCGGCGGAAGGCGTGAATTTCGCCATGGAAACCGTCGAGGCCATCCGCCAGGTGAAGGCGAAATACCCCGCCGTGCATACAGTGCTCGGCGTGGGGAATCTTACGGCGGGCCTCGCCTCGAAGCCGTACATGCGCATGGTCCTCACGTCGGTCTTCCTCGATGAGGCGCGCAATGCGGGGCTCGAAGCGGCCATCATCAATCCGAACCACTACGTGTTCGTGACGGACCTGGACCCGAAGGACTATGCGCTGGGCAAGCGGGTGGTCCTCGAACGGGACATGGACGCCTATGCGGAGCTCGAGATCATCGCCCAGGCAAAGAAGGGCGGCGAAGCCAGGCGCCGCACGACGTACGACGACCTGCCCCTCGAACAGGCCATCCGCGAGAAGATCAAGGACGGATTCAAGGAACGCGAGAGCGGACAGTTTGCCCTCAAGGAATTCGAGTACGCGTACAGCGACCGCATCGTGCTCCAGGTCGCGCAGGCCATGGATCGGCATGCCCCGCTCGATTTCATCAATCAGCACCTCATGGCGGCCATGCAGGAACTGGGCGACGGCTTCGGGCGCGGCGAGGTTTCGCTGCCGCACCTGCTGAAGTCGGCTGATGTGATGCGGCAGGCCATGGCGTTTCTCGAAGAGTACATGCGCAACGAGGCGGGGATCGAACTGGGCAGCGAGATCGACTACAAGGGAACCGTGGTTGTCGGCACGGTTTATCAGGACGTTCATTCGATCGGGAAGGACCTGGCGCGGACGCTGCTCGAGAACTACGGGTACCGCGTGATCGATCTGGGCGTGATGACGCCGCTGCAGCGCTTTATCGACGCGGCGAAGGAAAACGACGCCGATGCCATCGGCATGTCCGCGCTGCTGGTTCAGACGTCGAACCACATGATTACGGTTTCCCGCATGATGCAGGAGCAGGGGCTCGACATTCCCGTGCTGATCGGCGGCGCGCCCGTGAGCGTGCGGCACGCGGCCTATGTCGCGATGCGGGGCCAGGAAGACCGCGCGGAGATGCGCGGCGACGTGTTCTATTGCCGCACGGCCATGGACGGCGTGAACGTGATGAACACGTTGCTTTCCGGCGCGGACCTGGAGCCGGTCTTCGCGAAGAACAAGGAGAAGTTGCGGCGGCGCCTGGACCAGGCCGAACAGCGGGCCGCGGAGGAAGAGGAACTGCTCGCGACGTTGCCGCGCCGCGTGG
>CAILVY010000106.1 GCA_903837785.1 Candidatus Hydrogenedentota bacterium | reverse complement strand
GGGCGAAGGTGAAGGCGAGGGCGAAGGTGAGGGCGAAGGCGAAGGTGAGGTGCCAGATGGCTTCCACTCAGCAGATGAGGACAACAACAGCGAGATTGGATTTGACGAACTCCTGCGGGTCGTGCAGTTCTTTAATTCCGACGGACTGCACTGCGCCCTTGGCAGCGAAGACGGCTTTGCCCCCGGACCGGGGGACAGAACGTGCGCGCCGCATGAGAGCGACTACAATCCATTCGACTGGCACATCAACGTTTCCGAACTCCTCCGCGTCATTCAGTTCTTTAATTCGGGCGGCTATCACTACTGTCCGGAGCTGACGACCGAAGACGGCTACTGCGCAGGGCCCGCGTAGGGCTGGGACATCATCCGCAATGGCGGGTGACTGCATCTTCCTGCGTAACGGCAGGGGTTGACAGAGGGGCACTATTTGGTTATACTGCCAAATAGGAAATAGAAATGAAACCCAACGACCTCCATAAGCTCCAGGCGCGTGCGCGCGTCCTCAAGGCGATGGCGCATCCGACGCGGCTGCATATTCTCAATGTGCTGGCCGGAGGAGAATGCTGCGTCTGTGAGCTGACCGAGGACATCGATGCCGACCTGTCGACGGTGTCAAAACACTTGTCCGTCCTGAAGAACGCCGGACTGGTGAAGGATGAAAAGCGGGGTTTGCAGGTCTTCTATACGCTGTGCTGCCCCTGCATCCTAGATTTTATGGGCTGCGTGGAGAATGTATTACGTTCCAACGCGGCGCAGCAGAAGAACCTCGTTTCGTGATTGTTTTTGTGGCCGATGATTGGCGATTCGGCCAATAAGCCAAGGAAAGGCGATGCATACATGCAGGACGCCGAAGCAGCGCTGACGGAAGCGGGCGCGCGCCCGGAATGGCGCGTGCGCCTGCGCTATGCCGCGACGGGCGGGTTCGCCCTCGTTCTGTGGGCACTGCTTTACCGGAGTTTGCCGGGTCTCTCCCTGTGGTTGACGTCCAACGTGTTTCATCTGTCGATCGATTCAGCCCTGGGAAGCGCGGTGGCCTTTTTCGTCTTTGAAGCACCCAAGGTGCTCATGCTGTTGGTTCTGGTGGTCTTCGGCGTGGGCATCGTCCGCTCCTTTTTCACGCCGGAGCGCACCCGGCGAATGCTCGCGGGAAAACGGGAAACCGCGGGGAACGTGCTCGCGGCCGGACTGGGCATTGTCACGCCCTTCTGTTCGTGTTCGGCCGTGCCGCTCTTTATCGGATTCGTGACCACCGGCGTGCCACTCGGCGTGACGTTTTCGTTTCTAATCTCGGCGCCGATGGTGAACGAGGTCGCGGTGGTCCTCCTTTTCGGCCTCTTCGGATGGAAAGTGGCGGCGTTGTACATGGGAACGGGCCTTCTGATCGCGATCCTGGCGGGGTGGGTGATCGGGAGGCTGCGCCTGGAACGTCACGTCGAGGAATGGGTCTACGCGGTTCAGGTGGGCGAGGGCTCCGGCCCGGTTGAATCCCTGGCGTGGATGGATCGCGTTTACTACGGCTTGGACGCGGTGCGGGATATCGTGGGGAAAGTCTGGCCCTATGTCCTGGCGGGTATTGCCGTGGGCGCGGGGATTCACGGCTATGTTCCCCAGGATTTCATGGCCTCGATCATGGGCAAGGATGCGTGGTGGTCCGTACCGCTCGCAGTGGCCATCGGCATCCCGATGTACTCGAATGCGGCGGGCATCATCCCCATCGTGCAGGCCCTGCTGGAGAAGGGAGCGGCACTGGGAACCGTGCTGGCCTTCATGATGGCCGTGATTGCGCTTTCCCTTCCGGAAATGATCATCTTGCGCAAAGTCTTGAAGCCCCGGCTCATTGCCGTGTTCGCGGGAGTCGTTGGTTTCGGGATTCTCTGCGTGGGCTATCTCTTTAACGCGGTGTTTTGAACCTGGCAACGGACTGCCCAAGACGGATTGGGCGGCATGACGCATCGAAAGGAACCCGGGCATGAAGGAACTGAAGATCCTGGGAACGGGCTGCGCGAAATGCACGAAGCTGGCCGAGAATGCGGCGGCGGCGGCCCAGGCCGCAGGAATTGACTATGAACTGATCAAAGTCACGAGTCTCAAGGACATCATGGCCTACGGGGTCATGACCACGCCCGCCTTGGTCGTGGATGGTGCGGTGAAGGTTGCCGGAAAGGTCCCGGGGCCGGACGAGATCAAGGCTTGGCTTCTGTAGGAATGGCGCCGGCGCCTCGTTGCGTCGGGCACGCTTGGTAATCGCACGGAAAGCATATCGAAAGGAGCGAACGATGGCTGAGCATGTGTGTTCTTGCGGTTCCGGTCCGAGACTGATCTTCGCCTGTTCGGGCGCGGCCGATGTGGGCCTGCTGGCGGACCAGACGGCGCGGAAGCTCACGCGTGAGGGAAGCGGCAAGATGTTCTGCCTGGCCGGCCTCGGCGGGAAAGTCAGCGGCATAATCGAAACCACGAAGTCGGCCTCGGCCGTACTGGCTATCGACGGCTGTCCGCTGGAATGCGCGCGGAAGACGCTTGCGGAGGCAGGATTCTCCGAATATCAGCATCTCCAGCTTGCGAATCTTGGCTTTGAGAAGGGCAAAACGCCGCTGACGGACGAACGCCTGGAACAGGCCGCAGACGCGGCGAGGGGACTCTTACAGTGACTGGCACAACGTTCCGATGGCCGGCGATTGCGCTCGCGCTGCTGTTCCTGGGCCTGGTGCCGGGCTGTGCAAAACCCTCCGGGCCCGAGAAGACGCTCAAGGCCTATTACTTCCATCGCAGCGTGCGGTGCCCCTCCTGCATCAAGATCGAGCAGGTTTCGGACGCCGTGGTGAGAGAGAGCTTTCCGGGAGAACTTGCGGAAGGCCGCTTGCGTTGGCAGATACTGAATCTGGAAGAGCCCGGCAACAAGCACTTCGAAGACGACTATCATCTGGAGGCGCAGTCCGTGGTCGTATCCGAGGTCGTCAACGGAAAAGAAGCGCACTGGAAGAACCTGAAGAAAGTCTGGGATCTCGTCGAGGACGACCCGGCCCTGGCTGACTACGTTCGGGATGAGGTGCGCAAGGCCTTGAACGGCCTTTGGGAAGGAGAAACTCATGAGTAACGTGACGCGGGTAATCATTGTGCTGCTTGTGGCGGCTGCGGTGGTCGGCGTGATGGCCGCGAAGCGGTCCGCGACTGCCAAAGACCAGCCGGCGGCCCCGGGACCGGCCCCCGCGTCCCCCACCTCGGCAGCCCCCGCCCCACCGGCATCGTCCCTGCCGCGCCTGGTGGATTTGGGCGCGAAGAAATGCATCCCCTGCAAGATGATGGCGCCGATTCTCGAGGAATTGAAGAAGACTTGTGCCGGCAAGATCGAAGTGGAATTCATTGACGTATGGGAGAAGCCGGAAGAAGCCAAGAAGTACAACGTTGATCTGATTCCCACCCAGATCTTCTTCGACGCCGCCGGCAAGGAGCGCTTTCGGCACGGGGGATTCTTCTCGAGGGAAGACATAGCGGCCAAGTGGAAAGAACTCGGCGTGGAGATCCCTGCCACGGCGCCCGCGGCCGAGGCGAAGCCGGCCTTCAGCCGTCTCGAACCTGCCACGCCCGATACGCGCGCCAAGGAATCCATCTGCTATCTCTGCGATGGAGACATCAACCCGAAAACCCGGACTGTCCTGAAGACGGACAAGGGAGAAGTGGCGTTCTGCTCTCCGCACTGCTACTTCATAACCCATTCGAGCATGCCGGAGAACAAGCCCGACGTTGACGACATATCCGTCGCGGACTGGGCCGCGGGCGTGATGATTCCCGCCGTATCGGCAAAATACGTTTATGGCGTGGACGCAGGGAACCGTGCCACGATCAAGGCGTTTGGCGATGCGGCCGCGGCCGACGCCGAGCGGCAAGCCACAGGGGGAAACACGATTGAATGGGCTGGCTTGCAGAACAAAGAGCTTGCCACAACTTGCGGATTCTGTGACCGGGCCGTGTATCCTGAAGACGCCTGCGGCGTCAAGATTGAGGGCGGCTTGTCAACGTGGGGCTGCTGCACGATGTGCGCTCTTGGCGTCGCCGCACGCCTGCAGAAAGACATTGAAGTCACGGCAAAGGATTCGTTTTCCGGAGACAAAATAGCCGTCAAGACAGCCGCCGGGCATGTTGCGTCCCTGGAACCCCAGTCTGCCGTAGCCTGGGCGGGAACCAAGAAGGATGCCGAGGGCAAACTGGTGTCCACGGGTTGTTTCAAGCAGGCATTCTTTGTAAACGAAGACAACCTAAAGAAATGGGTCGAGGCACATCCCACGGCGACAGGCCGGATGATCCCCATTGAACAGGCCCTTGTCGAGAAGATGAAATTGACGCCCCAGCAGATCAGCAAGGCGTGCAAGATTGGCGAATGCACACCGAAGTGAACGTGCCGAACTAGAGGCCAAATCTGCCATGCAACAACTCTTCACATCGTTGACCCATGCGGTCGAAGGGGCGCCCGCCATTGCGATAGCGGCTGCTGTCGTGTGGGGGATTCTGAGCATCATTCTGAGTCCCTGCCACCTGGCCAGCATCCCTTTGATTGTGGGGTTCATCGACGATCAGGAGCGCATGTCCACTAAACGGGCGTTTCTCATGTCGTTTCTTTTCGCCTCGGGTATTTTGGTGACTATCGGACTGATTGGCGTAGTCACTGCGGCGGCGGGACGCATGATGGGTGATGTTGGACGCTATGCGAACTACTTTGTAGCCGTCATTTTCTTCGTCGTCGGCTTGCATCTGTTGGAAGTGATTCCCATGCCGTGGTCGGGACCAGGACAAGTGGGCATGAAGCGCAAAGGACTGCTGGCCGCGCTGATCCTGGGATTGGTGTTTGGTGTTGCTCTTGGGCCTTGTACCTTCGCCTATATGGCTCCGATGCTCGCAGTGACGTTCAAACTCGCGTCCACGAACCTCGGTTACGGCGTACTCCTTCTTCTGGCATACGGCATCGGCCACTGTTCAGTTATCGTTGCAGCAGGAACATCCACCGAACTGGTGCAGCGCTTTCTGAATTGGAACGAAAACTCGCGCGGCACGCGCATTGTGAAGAAGATCTGCGGCGTGCTGGTATTGTTGGGCGGTATTTGGATGATCTACACGGCGCCCTGACGAAGAATGGAGTGAATCGATGCAGGCAAGAACCGGGATTGACGCAGGCGTGTGCGGATTTCGTACTGATGTCAAGACGTCCAGCGAGGACGGCATGTTTGTGACCTTTGAGGTCACGTCCGACTGCGATAAGATTAGCGCCCTCGGTGACGCCTTGACGGCGAGAGGTCCAATCAACGCCTATGAGGAAATTAGCCCCGCCAGCGACAGCGTGATTATGGCAACGGTTCGCGAGTGTCTCAAGGGTTGTTGCGCGGGCTGCGCCGTACCCGTTGGAATGTTCAAGTCCATGCAGGTGGCGGCAGGATTGGCACTGCCCAAGGACATTACGATTCAGATCACAAGGGAGTAGTGTCTTGGCATCGCCTGTTCGCATTCTTTTTCTCTGCACCGGCAATTCCTGCCGCAGCCAGATGGCCGAAGGCTGGGCGCGGCATCTCAAGCCCGGCGTGATAGAAGCGTACTCTGCCGGAATAGAAACGCACGGCCTCAACCCGGTGGCCGTGAAAGTGATGGCCGAGGCCGGTGTCGATATCTCGAACCACCGCTCTAAGCACGTCAACGAAGTCATGGACATCCCGTTCGACTACGTCGTCACCGTCTGCGGCCATGCGAATGAGAACTGCCCCTTCTTTCCGGGCAAGGCCAAAGTGGTTCACGTCGGTTTCGATGACCCGCCCGCACTGGCCAAGAACGCAACGACGGAAGACGACGCGTTGAACGTCTATCGCAGGGTACGCGATGAGATACAGCGGTTTGTCGAGAGCCTGCCTGGGTCTCTGCCAGCGAGATGATCTCGCAGCCGTTGGCGCGGCTCCCATTTCCGCTTGATAAGATTCCGTTGAGGGTCTATAATTCGATAAATGGCGAACTGAGGTATTGACAATGCGTGATTTCCTCAACATAACCAAGGCGCTCGCAGACGAATCGCGGGTGCGGGTCCTCATGTTTCTGCGGGGCGGCGAACTCTGCGTATGCCAGATTATCGATATGCTTGGATTGGCCCCCTCGACGGTTTCCAAGCACATGGCGATTCTTGTGCAGGCGGGCCTGGTTGAACGCAGAAAGGATGGGAAATGGCACTACTACCGCCTGTCGGGCGAAGAGGCGTCAGTTCTGGTTCAAGACGCGCTGAAATGGGCGCAGACAGCGTTAGTCAAGTCGCCCGTTATCTCTGAAGATGCCAAGCGCTTGAAGGCCGTGATGAAGAAGGACGTCAAGGCTTTGTGCACGCGCTACAAACCGAATCTTTGTGGTTAACGGGCAGGTCCTTCGGGCACGTCCTGAAACCCTTGAACATGGATTACGAGGAGAGAATGTGATGAAGAAGATAGCAGTGGCAGTAGTTGTGTTGGTGGCGCTGGGATGCGCCTTCATGCTCGTTGCACAACAGAACCGGACAGTAGCAGCGGCGGATGTACCGGCAAGTGCCCCTGCGCCCACTCCCGAGGCAAAGGCCGTACCGGCCAGTATACCGTCTGAGAGTGTCGCGCAAGCCGCCATGAAGAAAGCCGCGGATGGAAAGAAGCACTTGTTCCTGTTTGTCTCTGTGAACGATGGCGAGGAAACCGCGACGGCTAAGCGCGTTCTCGAAGCCGCCGCAACAAAACTCGGCGATAAGGCTGAATTGGCTTTCATCAAACGCGACGACGCGGCGGAAAAAGACACGGTCGAGAAATTTCAGTTGGCCAGAGCCCCGATGCCCATCGTGTTGGCCCTTGCACCCAATGGAGCCATCACAGGCGCTTATTTTGGGGAAAAGCTCAAAGATCCGCAACTGCAAGATTCTATCGCCAGCGAATCGGAACAGCAGTGCATGAAAGCTTTGCAGGACCGCAAGCTCGTTTTCGTCTGCGTTCAGAACGCCACGACGACATCCAACGATGTCGCCATGAAAGGGGTAGACGAGTTCAAGGCGGACACCCGGTTCGCGCAGTTTACCGAAGTGGTGAAGACTGACCCCGCCGCTGACACCGAACAGAGCTTCTTGACCAAACTCAAGATTGATCCGAAGGCGACTGAAGCCACCACGGCCTTTTTGGCCCCACCGGGCGCGCTGGTTTCCAAAGTGAGTGGTGCGACCACCAAGGACGCGCTCGTGTCGGCGTTGATGGCTGCCTCATCGGGAGGTTGTGGGGCCGGTGGTTGTGGACCCAAGGGGTGTGGTCCCAAGAAATAACCGAGGAGCCGGTCTCATGAAACTCAGAACCTTTGTTTGGCGCGAGATCTTTGAGCGCAAAAACCAGTTGGCTACCAGCTTCGTGGCGATTCTCCTGGGCATCAGCGTGATCGTGGCCATCAAGAACATAACCTTCTACTCCGAGAAAGCCGTCGCGAGGGAATTGGATGCGCTGGGGGCCAACATCCTGATTCTGCCGAAGTCCGCCTCACTTCAGGATTATTACACTGCGGACATGCAGAGCGAGGAGTTCCCGGAAGAGTATGTCACGCGCCTGGCAAGTTCAGACCTTCAGGGGCTGGACAATCTATCTCCCAAGCTATCCGTGCCGGTGGAAACCAACGGCAAGAAGCTGACGCTGACCGGCATTCTTCCCAAAAACGAATTCCAGGCCAAGGCCGCGTGGCAAGGTGCCGGTATCTTCGCGCGTCCGCAAGGATGCGGCACGGTGAAAACGCCGGGTCTGGCCCCCGCTGCTCCGACCAAGGAAACCCTGGTGCGAAAGCGGGTCATAGACACGCTCGCGGGCGATGACGTCCTGTTGGGAGCGGATGTCGCCGCGTCCTTTGGAACCAAAGAAGGCGATACCCTTGACTTGCTGGGGAAACCGTTCAAGGTCTCCGCAGTTCTACCCCCGACGGGAACGGTAGACGATTCGCGCGCGTTCGCGCACTTGCACACGGTTCAAGAATTGGCCAAGAAAGGTCCTGTTCTGAATGCCATAGAGATCGTCGGCTGCTGCAACCAGATCTCCAAAGGGCTTGTTCAGAAGATCAACACGCTGCTCCCGGAAGCAAAGGTGGTTACGATCACGCAGATCGTTGACACTCAGATCCGAACCAATCAGATGATGGCGCGCTTGTCATCCCTGTTCTTGGCCATTATCGTGTTGGTTGGCGGAGCCAGCATCGCCAATTACATGTACGCGAACGTCTTTGAACGCCGCAAGGAGATCGGGACGCTGATGGCCCTCGGCGCAAGTTCCTCCATCGTGCTCAGAATGTTCATGCTCAAGGCGCTGCTGCTCGGGTTGGGCGGCGGCGTCGCCGGTTATGCGGTCGGCACCGTGATAGCCGTCACCCTGGGACCTCGGATTGCGGGCGTTCCTGTGTTGCCGATGTCAAGCTTGGTGTTGTGGGCTTTGGGTGTCGCGACGGGCATTTCCTTGGTGGCGAGTTTCTTCCCAGCGCGCCGCGCGGCGCGGCTCGACCCCAGCACCGCTCTGCAGGAGATATGATCCAATGCTTGTCATGCAATCCGTGACCAAGGCCTATGCCCACCGTGGCAAGACCATAAAGGCGCTCGATAATGTGAGCCTGGAGATTGACCGCGGTGATTTCGTCTCTATCGTCGGCCCCAGTGGCAGCGGGAAGAGTACCTTCCTGCTCATGTTAGGCGGAATGCTCTCGCCAGCCTCCGGCACCGTCCTGATTGACGGACAATCGCTGTACGACTTGTCGCCTGAGCGCCGGGCGGCTGTTCGCAGGGAGAAGATAGGGTTCGTCTTTCAGACGTTCAATCTGGTCCCTTATCTGACGGCCCTTGAAAACGTTCAAATCCCTCTCTTCCTGGCGCGTTTGAGCGATGCTGAGCAAAAGCAGCGCGCCGTCGCTCTCCTGGAACGGATCGGGCTTGGCGACCGCTTGGACCACAAGCCGTCCGAACTCAGCGTGGGACAGCAACAGCGTGTTGCACTGGCGCGTATGCTGGCCAACGACCCGCCGATCATTCTCGCGGATGAACTCACAGGCAACCTCGACCCCGAGACCTCTCTGGCGATATTGGGCTTCCTGCAAGAGGTCAACAAAGAGGGGCGTACGATAGTCATGGTGACCCATGACATGCGGGCGGCGGAAACGGCGCAAAGAACACTACGGCTGGTAGATGGATCGATTGTGAACGGTCACAAGGCCACCTCGCAGAAGACAGACCTTCCGAAAGGAGATGCAGTATGACATCGGAAACAACAAATCCGGAAGCAGTGCGACAGAAAGTGCGAGAAGGCTACGGCGCAATTGCGCGCCAGGGCGGTTCCTGTTGCGGCCCCGCGAAATCTTGCTGCGGCGGTGGCAACGCTGAGGCAGTGGCGACCGCGGTGGGATATGACGAAGCAGAGCTTGCCGCGTTGCCAGATGGCGCCAATATGGGACTCTCCTGCGGCAACCCAACGGCGATAGCGGAACTGCAGCCTGGCGAGGTCGTTCTCGACTTGGGCAGTGGTGGTGGTTTTGACGTATTCATTGCGGCGCGAAAGGTCGGCCCCACCGGAAAAGCCATCGGTGTGGATATGACGGCCGACATGCTTGCCAAGGCCCGAAAAAACGCCATGACGTTCAAGGAGAAATCCGGCTTAGATAACGTTGAGTTCCGGTTGGGCGAGATCGAGCATCTGCCGCTGGCGGATAGCAGTGTCGATGTCATCATCTCGAATTGCGTCATCAACCTGTCGCCAGATAAGCCGCAAGTGTGGCGCGAGATGTTTCGGGTGCTCAAGCCCGGGGGACGGGTGGCTGTTTCCGACTTGGCGCTGCTTCAGCCCATTCCGCCAAATGTCGCGGAGATGGTCGAAGCACTCGTGGGATGTATCGCAGGGGCGGTCCTGGTAGAGGAAACGGAACGGATGGCACGAGAGGCCGGTCTCGATAACATAACACTGACGGAAAAGCAGGGGTATGTCGAAGCGCTGACAGACTGGAAAGACCCTCTGTTCAAGAAAGTACTGGAGAATCTCCCACCGGGCGCGAAGATGAGCGACTTCGTCATAAGCCTGTATGTGATCGCAAAGAAACCATTAGCGTGAGATTGAAAGGAATCTGATTGTATGGATAGCGGCGTTCTGAGAAGACTCTCATTTTTGGATAGGTTTCTGACGCTCTGGATCTTCCTGGGAATGGCCGTTGGCGTCGGTGCCGGTTATCTTATCCCCGGTGTCGAAACCTTCATCAATCGGTTCCAAGTCGGGACGACGAACATCCCGATTGCTATCGGCCTCATTCTCATGATGTATCCGCCCCTGGCGAAGGTCAAGTACGAGGAGCTTGGCGACGTGTTCCGCAATTATCGCGTGCTGGGGTTGAGCCTCGTGCAAAACTGGGTAATCGGCCCGATCCTCATGTTTGCGCTGGCCATCCTCTTCCTGCGCGACAAGCCGGAATACATGGTTGGCCTCATCATGATCGGCCTCGCGCGCTGCATTGCCATGGTTATCGTCTGGAACGACCTTGCCAAAGGCGATACGGAATACTGCGCCGGGCTGGTTGCCTTCAACAGCGTGTTCCAGGTGCTCTTCTACAGCGTCTTTGCGTGGTTCTTCGTTACTGTGCTGCCGCCGCACTTCGGATTGCAGGGCAGTGTCGTCAACGTCAGCATCAACCAGATTGCGAAGAGCGTGTTCATTTATCTCGGCATTCCCTTCCTCGCCGGCATGCTGACGCGCCTCGTCCTCGTCAAGGCCAAGGGCAAGGAGTGGTACCACGGAAGATTCATCCCGAAGATCAGCCCCATCACCCTGATCGCCCTGCTGTTCACGATCGTCGTGATGTTCAGCCTTAAGGGCAATCTGATTGTTCAAATCCCGATGGACGTCATCCGGATAGCCATCCCGCTGCTGATCTATTTCGTCATGATGTTCCTGGCCAGTTTCCTCATGAGCAAGAAGATAGGCGCAACCTATGCGCAGAGTGCCACGCTGTCTTTCACGGCGGCCAGCAACAATTTCGAATTGGCCATCGCAGTGGCCGTGGCGGTCTTCGGCATCAACTCGGGCGTCGCGTTTGCCGCGGTCATTGGCCCGCTGGTTGAGGTTCCGGTGCTAATCGGGCTCGTAAATGTTGCGTTGTATCTGCAGCGACGATACTTCGGGGGCGGACCGGAAATCGCCGTTGCCTCCGGCTGTTCCTGATGTCAAGCGTTCCCCGATAACTCGCTGAACTCTTCCGGGTTCAGACGGGCTTGATCATGGCCTTCTGCGAGAGGAAGAATCCATGATCAGTGCGCGCCGCGCCTTCCGAGAACACCGTGACACACGCAAGAACAGGGACTCAAACTGCCGCGATTGCATGTGAAAATCTGTGTCGCTATACTGTAGCGGAATGCGGTGTTATCGGATTCTGCAACAGGAGGGCATGCACATGAAATTGCCGCACCGGGGCGCTTATCCTGTCATCGGGCTGGCCATCTTCCTCAGCTTCTCCGCCGCCGCGGAGCGCATCACGCATCATTTCCCGGCATTGAAGAATCCCGCGGAGGACGTCCGGGGCGCCATCGGCCCCGCCGCGCTCGAAGGCTCCCAAACTCTGCGCATGCACTTCATCGACGTGGGACAGGGCGACTGCATTCTCATCGAGGCGCCCAATGGGAAAGTGCTGCTCGTGGATTGCGGCTCAAACACCTTCTATAAGGGCGCGCCGGTGGACACGTACCGGCAGGCCGCGCATTCAGTGCGGGATTATATTCACGAGGCACTGAAGAATGACGCGCCCCAAATCGAGACGCTTGTCATTTCGCACCCGGACACGGATCACTATGACCTCTTGCCATACGTACTCGGCGGCTCCCGCGTTGCTCGGGTCTTGGCCAGCGGCCCACGAAGCGAACACGCGGCCAAGACCCTGACGCCTGCGGGGGACTTGAATTCTAACGCGCTGGCGCAGTGGGTGAAACAGGACTGCGGGAATCACTGGACCAGGCTGGGTTCCGCGCAGGCGTCCGCCCCCGGCTTGGATGGCTTCGGAAAGATGGCCGTAGTCGTCCTGGCGGCCAACGTGGAGAAAGAGGGCGAAAGCAAGAATGCACGGAGCATCGTGCTGAAGCTCAGTTACGGGGACTTTGACTGCATTCTCGAAGGGGACGGCGAAGGCTCCACGGAGCGCGCCGTCCTGGCCTCAACGAAGTCGGCGGACAGGCTCGATTGCGAAGTGCTGAAAGTTGCACATCATGGAGCCAACACGCGGGGCTCTTCGGGAGCGAAATGGCTCGACGCCGTATCGCCGGAAGTGGCCATCCTTTCCGCGGGCTACGATGCGATGCATGGGCACCCCTCGGAGAAGGCCGTGGCACGGCTCGCGGAGAAGACTTTGCCCGCGCCTCCGCACAAGTTGCGCGTGTGGTCGAACAAGGACACGCATAACGACCTCGAAGGCTGCGAGGAAGCGCTCTATTCGACGGCCACGAACGGCACTATCTGCATCAGCACGGACGGCCATGCCTACAATGTGGCCTTCGATTCCGCCCCACCCCATCCCTGGCGGGAGTAGAGCGCGCCGGCGTCGCCGCACTATCGCGGGGCCATGGGAACAATCCTTCCGCTGGAGGACAGCTCAATCCGCAGGATGGCGGGCCGTTCCTTGAAGGGGGCGCGGTCGTCGTTTCCGAAGAAGGTGCTCCACCACGCGCCTTGCGCGTCGCGGAAGAACATGTTGTGCCCGGCGTGCGGGAGAGCGAGATAGCGGTCGCCATAGGGCCCCTCCAGTTTGTCCGCGCCGGCAATCATGCAATGATACTGATTGTCGATGAACTCGGCACAGGAGAGGAAGTAACGGCCCTGCATCTTGAACAGGAATGCGCCTTCGAAGCCCACGTGCTCCGCGTTGGCAGGCTTCAACAAACGCGGCGTCTCCGCGAGGCCGGTCATGTCGTCCTTCATCCGGGCGATCTTCCCGTCCTGATAAACGAAGTACACTTTGCCGTCCTCATCCTGAAAGAGCGAGGCGTCAATTTCATTCGTCAGGGGGCCATCTGTCTTGACGTCCACATAGGGACCTTCGGCCTTTCCCGTCGTGCTCTTCAGGATGCCCGTGCCGCCGCTTTCCCAATTGATGCAGTACGTTATCCAGAAGTTCTTGTGGAGATAGTGCAGTTCCGGCGCCCAAATCGCACGCTTGTTGTCCCTCATCTTCTGCCACGTTGCGTCCTTCTCAAAGCTCCACACGAGGCCGAGCGGCTCCCATTGCGCCAGGTCTTTCGAACGCCAGAGGCGGATCCCCTCGTTGGTTTTCCACCACGTGGGCGCGCCGGTCGTGCCGATGAGATAGTAGCTTCCTTCCGCCAGGCAAACGCACGTGTCACGGACCGGAAAATCAAAGAGGGGTTTCACGGCGGGCAGCGCCGGTGCGGCCTCCTGGGCCGCGGCCGTCCAGGAATTCATGAGGCCTCCCAGCAATGCGACAACGCCCAGGAAAAGTACCCGTCCCGACATACGTTCGCCTCCGTTTGATTCCGTCCGCTGTGCCGCCGCATTGTAGCGGCGGGGATGCGGCCAACGCCAGCCAAGGAATGCGCATGGGATGGGTGTCTAGCAAGACACAACGGCCATGGGGAGAGAAAGACATGAAGATGCAGTGCTATTCGGATGCGGGGGCGTTTCTCGAGTGTGCGGGGGCATTCCTGGAACAACAGGAAGCCATCAACAGCCTTCCTCTTGGCTTGGCGCACTACTTGCACCGAACTCCCGGGAGCGATTCGCCACCGCCCTTTTTCGGCACGTTGTCCGCGGACGGGGAGATGCTTTGCGCGGGAGTGATGACGCCGCCCCGGCCGCTGTTGCTCCACAGCACGCTGCCGGAAGCGCGCGCGGCTTACGGAGTCCTCGCCGAGCACCTCCGAGAACATGCCTGGCCGGTTTCGGGTGTCATAGGACCCACGGACGTGGCGGCGCAGTTTGCCAAGGCGTGGTCCGCACAGACGGGTGTGCCGTCCCAGGTGAAGGTTCGCATGCTGGCGTACACGCTGGAAACCGTGACCCCGCCGCCAGCTGTGCCGGGGCATTTCCGTGTCGCCGGAGAAGCGGACACGGGCCAGGTGATCGCGTGGGCACAGGCATTTCAAATTGCCATAAATGAACCGTCGGCAACCCGCCAACAGTTTGAGGAGCGCATCCCGGGCGAGGTTGCCACGGGCGAATACTTCCTCTGGGACGATGGTGGGCCCGTGTCCATGGCGCGGCGAACCCGGCCCACGCGGCACGGCATCTGCGTCGGCGGCGTGTATACGCCGCCGGAATTCCAGCGCCGGGGCTATGCGGCTGCCTGTGTCGCCGCCTTGAGCCAACGGCTTCTGGACGACGGGAAGCGCTTCTGCATGCTCTTTGCCGACGCAGCGAATCCGACATCGAACGGCATCTACCGCCGCATCGGATACAGACCGCAGGCGGAATTCACGCACTACGTATTTCCCGAGCAGACGGCGTAGCCCGACCCCGTTATGGCCGCCTGTCCTCCACCGGAAGCCCGCGCCGGAAATGCGCAAAACTGGATTCTTGCAGGGCAGCGCTCCGTGGGATTTCGGGGTCGTCCCGGAGGCGGATGGAGGGTACGAGGCAAAAAATTGTTGACATCTGCGTCGGGCCGTGGTAATTATATGGGGGTGGAAATGTACGTTCGCGGACAAGATACCCGCTGATGAGTCAACGACTTAGGAGAGGGATGCAGCATGAAGCATCACAAGCCGATCACGAAGCGGCCGCAACTTTCGCAGACGTCGAATCTGCAGGTCTGGAAGGATTTCCTCATTGAGCTGCAGAAGCAGGTCATCGAGTTCATCTTCCAGGAAACGAATTGAAGGGACGGGGCAATGACACGGCATATCCGAACGATCAGCAAGACGCCGGCGCGCGGCCAGATCAGCAACCTCCAGATCAAGTTGGAAAGCACGACCACGATGATTGACCGGATGCTGTTGGTTTACCGCCAACAGCCGTGGAAAGCGACCGGTCCCTCGGGCGGAACTTCGACGTCCACAACGACGACGACCACGACGACTGGCACCACGACCGAACTGTAGTAACGAAACCAGTACTTCCCCGCCACGCGCTGGAGCCCCCTCCGGTGCGTGGCGCTTCTTTTGGGGCAAGCAGCAGGGAAACCGCGTCCGGCGGCCTGGTTGCGCTGATTTCAGATTCGGCTGCGGCCGATATCCGACAGGGAAATGCGGACCTGATCGCAGTCGCCAAAACGGTTCTCGGGACGCTTGTCCAGCAACTTCATAATCAGGTCGCCGAGCTGTTGTGGACATTTGGGGTTGGCCGAGGTGGGGTGCTCGGGGGTGACGCGCAGATGGCATTGATAGAGCTTCTGGATGCTGTCCGCGGAGAAGGGAAGCCGGTCGGCGAACATCATGTACAACGTGACGCCCAGCGCGTACTGGTCGACCGAGTGGGTGATGCGTTCCTTTCGGAGGAATTCCGGCGCGACGAAGAGGGGCGTGATCTGTTCGCCCAGGCCACGGTCGAAGAGCTCGACGAGGAGGCTGCTGCCGTAAAGGGAGAAGTCGGCCACTTTGGCGATGCCGCGCCGCGTGAAGAGGACGTTGGCGGGCTTGAAATCGTGGTGGATTACGCCGTTGTCGTGGAGATACTGGAGGCCGTTGCAGATTTGCGCGGCGATCGTGAGGCGTTCCTGGAGATTCCAGGGGCGGTTCAGGATGTACCACTTGAGGTTGGGCCCATCGACGTACTCCATAATCATGCAGTTGCCATCGGCGGGATCGCTGTCGAGAAAGTCCAGAATCCGGACCACATTGGCGTGGTTGAAGTTCTTGGAACGCTTGATGCTCTTCTTCATGTCGCGGAGATGGAGTGCGTTCCGGAAGAAATTCTCGCGGAAGCGTTTGATGGCGACGACTTCGCCCTTGATAGTATCAATGCCGCGGTAAACCCGGCCGGTGCCGCCTTGTCCAAGGACGCGGTCGAGCTTGTAGTGGTACAGTTTCGCACGATCCGGAATGAAGGTTTCTTCAGTCATGGCGTTCCTTCAGCGGCTGCTGCTTCAATCCAGTTCCAGGGCAATTTCGGGCGCGTCCCCCCACAACCCGTCCAGATCGTAGAACTCGCGCGCCTTCTCCCGGAAGACGTGCACGATGACACTCCCGTAGTCCATGAGGATCCATCCGTCTTGAAATGCGCCCTCGGTGCGCAACGGCGCCACGCCGATGGATTTCATGCCGTCCTTGACGGAGTGGAAGATCGCCTTGATTTGCGGTTCGCTCGTGGCGGTGCAGAGCACAAAAGTGTCTGCCACGAGCGTCAATCCGCGCACGTCATAGGCCTTGATGTCCTTGGCCTTCTTCTCTGCGGCGAGTTCGGCGATCTTGATCGTGTTGGGCAAGAACGATTCGTCAACGTCACTCTTCTTCTTCTTAATCAGCCGTGGCAAGGCATTCCTCCTATTTCGCCAATTCGTTGCGCAGGATTTCGTTCACTTTTTCGGGATTGGCCTTCCCGCGCGAAGCTTTCATGACCTGGCCGACCAGGAAACCGACGACGCGGTCTTTGCCTGCCTTGAATTGTTCCACCTGCTGGGGGTTGTCGGCAAGGACCTGCCGCACGATGCCCTCGATGGCGGACGCGTCCGTGATCTGCACGAGGCCCTTTTCTTCCACAATCTGCTTCGGAGACTTGCCGGAAACAAACATCTCCGCCAGCACCTCTTTGGCGATCTTGCCGCTGATCGTGTTGTCGTTGATCATGCGGATCATCTCCGCGAGGCAGGCGGGCGTCACGTTGCAGGCGCTGATATCGGCCTTCGCTTCCGTGAGAAGCGCCTGGAGATCGCCCATGATCCAATTGGCGGTTTTCTTGGCATCCGCATCCGCCTGCACCGCCGCCTCGAAATAATCCGCCATGGCTTGGGTGCCGGTCAGGACGTTGGCATCATAGTCCGAGAGTCCATACTGCTCCATGAAGCGGTGCTTCCTGGGCAGCGGCAATTCCGGGAGCGATTCACGGATGCGCTGTTCCCACGCGGCATCAACCACCACGGGCACGAGATCGGGTTCGGGGAAGTAGCGGTAGTCGTGGGCGGATTCTTTCTTGCGCTGGGTGAACGTGATACCCCGGTCGGGATCCCATCCGCGGGTTTCCTGTTCGACTGCTCCCCCGCTCTCGATCAGTTCGACCTGGCGCTTGATCTCGTATTCGATGGCCTTCATGACGCCGCTAAAGGATGCCACATTCTTGACCTCGGTCTTCGTGCCGAACACGCTCGCGCCTTTCGGGCGCACGCTGATGTTCGCCTCGGCGCGCAGAGAGCCCTCTTCCATGTTGCAGTCGCTGACATCGAGGTATTGCAGGATCTGCTTGAGCGCCGTCAGGTACGCATAGGCGTCCTGCGCGCTGCGGAGATCGGGTTCCGTCACGATTTCCAGGAGCGGCACGCCGCTGCGGTTGAAATCCACGCCGCTTTGGCCGCCGCCGAGCGTGTGCGTATTCCGGGCGGTGTCTTCCTCCATGTGGGCGCGCGTAATCCCGATGCTCTTCGGCTGTCCATCCACCTCGATGTCGAGATGGCCGTTGCTGCACAGCGGGAGGTCGTACTGGCTGATCTGATAGTTCTTGGCCATGTCCGGGTAGAAGTAGTTCTTCCGGTCCAGTTTGGACCAGCGGGAGATCGTGCAGTTGAGCGCCAGGCCCGCCGCCACGGACTTGTTAACCATCTCGCGGTTGAGCACGGGCAGGACGCCGGGCATGCCGAGGCAGATTGGGCACACGTTCGTGTTGGCCGGCGCGCTGAAATGCGTGCTGCACGCGCAGAAGACCTTGGACTTCGTGTTAATCTCGACATGCACTTCCATGCCGATGACGGCTTCGTACTCCACAGGGGCCTCCTCAGGCTATGGGCGCTTTGCCCAGGGTTATGCCGCTGTTCTTCTCGTAGCAGTGCGCCACCCGGAGCAGCGTGGCCTCGTCGAAGGGTTTCGCCATGAATTGCACGCCGGCGGGCAGGCCCGACGCGCACAGGCCGCAGGGCACCGAGATGCCGGGCAGCGTGGCGAGATTCGTCGAAATCGTGTAAATGTCGCTCAGATACATCTCGAGCGGGTCGGCCGTCTTCGCGCCAAACTCGAAGGCGGGGGTCGGGGATGTCGGCGTGACGATGATATCGCATTTCGTGAACGCGCGGTCGAAATCCTCTTTGATCAGGCGCCGCACCTTCTGCGCCTTGAGGTAGTAGGCGTCGTAATAGCCGCTCGAGAGCACGTAAGTGCCGAGCATGATGCGCCGCCGGACTTCGGGCCCGAAGGCCGCCGTCTTCGTCTTCACGTACATTTCACGCACATCGCCCGCCGCGGGATGGCGGAAGCCGTAACGAACGCCGTCGAAACGGGCGAGATTCGCGCTCGCCTCGGCGGTGCAGATGATGTAATAGACCGCAAGCGCATAGTCGAGCGTGGGCAGGGAGACTTCGACTACTTCGGCACCCTGGCCCTTCAGGACTTCAATGGCGGATAGGACTTTCTCGCGCATCTCGGCGCCGAGGGATTCCGTAAAACACTCCACCGGCATGCCGATGCGAAGGCCCCGGATATCGCCGGTGAGCGCCTGGGTGAAATCCGGCACGGGCAGATTCGCGGAGGTCGCGTCCATCGCATCCTTGCCGCACAGGACGTTCAATGCGAGGGCGGCGTCTTCCACGTCTTTCGTCAACGGCCCAATCTGATCAAGCGACGAGGCGAAGGCCACGAGGCCATAGCGCGAGACGCGGCCATAAGTGGGCTTGATGCCGACACAGCCGCAAAGGCAGGCCGGCTGGCGGATCGAACCGCCAGTATCGCTCCCCAGCGAGAACGCGCAGAGATCCGCGGCCACTGCGGCCGCCGAACCGCCGCTGGACCCGCCCGGAACGCATCTCAGGTTCCACGGGTTACGCGTAGTCTTGATCGCGCTGTTCTCCGTCGAGGAGCCCATCGCGAATTCGTCCATGTTCAGCTTGCCGAGAAACACGGCGCCCTCGGCTTCCAGTTTCCGGATGATCGTGGCGTCGTGGGGGCTTTGATAGCCTTCCAGAATCCTGGAGGAGCAGGTGGTGTGCCCCTGTTTCGTGCAGATGACTTCCTTGATGCCGATGGGCACGCCCGCAAGCCGGCCCGCATCTTCGCCCCGGGCGATCTTCTCGTCCACACGCGCCGCCTGCGCCCGGGCGAAGTCGGCCCACACTTGTGTGTACGAGTCCACTTTCGGGTCCACGGCCGCGATTCGATTCAGGTAGCTTTCCGCCACTTCGGCCGCGCTCACATGCCGGGCGCGCACCGCGTTCCTAATCTCGTGGGCCGTCTTCTCATGCCAGGCCGTCATTACGCACTGCCCTCCGTGTCGAGAATCTTCGGAACGATGAAGTACTCGCCATCGTGCTGCGGCGCATCGCGCAACGCGATTTCGCGCGGCAGCGATTCGCCCACGACATCCTCGCGGAAGACGTTCGTCATTTCCATCGCGTGCATCATCGGCTCGACGTTCGCCGTATCCAATTCGTTCAGTTTGTCCATGTAGCTCAGGATTTCGTCCATCTCGCGGGCGAGCCGCTCCTTCGCGGCGTCATCCAGCGCGAGCTGGGCCAGTCCGGCCACGTATTCCACGTCTTTTGTGCTGATTTTTCCCATAGAAGCTCTTTTCTTTTGGCTTGGGATTGCTCCATAAGAATACCACACCGCCCGGAAGGGATTCCATGAAGCGGCCCGCGCAGGAAGGGCGCGCGGTCACGTCCATGCCGTGGTTATTGTGAAATGACGATACTGGGCCGCCAGGCCATGCGCCTGCCGCCACAGAAGCCCTCGCTTTGGCACTTGTGCGCTTCGGAACTGAGGAAGAGGAGAACGCCGGGCTGGGCGTGGCTGGCATCGCTCTCGCGCAGGAGGAGGCCGTGATTGCGGCCGGGGTGGTCCACCCAGAAACGCACTGCAGCAGTAATATCCAGGCTCATCCAGCGGTTCACGCCGTCTGTGGGTTGAACCACAAGACGGCCTTCCGCCGTCCCTTCGCGGTCGGCCGGGACGGCCTCACAACCGGGCATTGTCCAGCTTGCGCCGTCCTTCGTGGCGGCCTTCCATGTCGCGTCGCCCGTCTTGGCCGTGGCGCCGGTCGTACCGGAAACGTCGTCGCTCGCACCGCCGCCTTCCCCCCAGGGACGATTGACTCGAAACGCTTCGATCACCTTGTCGGCCGTCTGGGGCTGTCCCATTCGCTCCGCGAAATAGAGCCAGAGATGGGCGGTCTTGAAGGTTGCGCCCGGAGGCACGGAAGAGAGATCCGCACGGATCAAAGTGGCGCAGCGGTCATCCGCCCGATCGCCGGTCAGCGTGAGCACGGGCTCGAGGCCGGTGTTTCGATCTGGCAGGGAGGAGAAGAGCGTGGCGTCCGCGACGCCCAGATAGGGTTCGTAGCCGGAGGGCTTCCAGTTGTAGACGGGCATGCGCTGGAAGTACCAGCCGCTGTTCAGGCGGGCGTAGAAACACTTGATCCACATCGAGGCGGCCGCGCCGCAGTTAATCAAACCGCCGTTGTAGTAGTCCACGTAGCGCTGCCTGCCGATCGGATACGTGTTCCGGTACGGAAACGCGGCCACCACTCCGCCCAACGTGCCTGCATTGTAGGCTAATGACATCAGATTGGTTCCGCGCAGAAGCTTGTTCCTGTCGTATTTCAAATTGCATCGCTGCAGCACGGATTCGATGGTTTCGTACGGCCAGTAATGCCGCCCCACGAGCATCACATCGAGCGAGCACGCGGCGTACGTGTAGAGGTCAAAAACCGTGTCCACCGCGTTCGGAGACTGCCTGTCCCATTCCGCGATGGCATCCATCATGGACGGCGGCTGTATGCCGGGCGTGTCCTGCCAGGCAACATCCGTGACCCCGTGGGTCAGGCATCCGAGAAAGAAAGCAATCTGGCACTGCGCGGCCTCATCCCAGGGCGGCGGGAACTTCTCCTTCAAAAAGGCCAGATACTGCTCGTGAAACGGGCGCCAGTGACAGGCCTCCCCGGCATCGCGGTCGCCCGTGGGATATCCCCAGTCCGGTGAAATGCACCCCGTGTAGTACGCCCGCTTCTCGGCGTCGCTCTTGAGAAGCCCATCCAGGCCGGGCAGCATTTCGCCGGATTGCGCGTCAAGAAAAAGATGCCAGGCATACTGGCCCATTTCCATGTGGGTCCGCCCGCCCGCGGCCCACGCCGAAACCCCGGCGAACAGAGCGATGACAAGGAGCATCGAAACGCCCAAGAACCTTCGGAGTGAGACTGCCATGTGAACCTCGCCTGAAACCCGACATTCGACACACGGCCGGATGACTCGGTTTCAGGAGCTTCAATACGGCGAATCGCTACTCCTTGTTCTCGTACAAGCCGGCGATGCCCATGCCGCCGCCGATGCACATCGTGGCAACGCCGAAGCGCACTCCGCGCCGTTTCATCTCGTGGACAAGTGTGGTGGTGACGCGTGCGCCGGTGCAGCCGATCGGATGGCCGAGAGCAATGGCCCCGCCGTTGACGTTCACCCGGGCGATATCGATGCCCAGTTCCCGGATGCACGCGATGGACTGCGCTGCGAAGGCCTCGTTCAATTCCCAGAGATCGATGTCGGCCACGGAGAGGCTGTTCTTCTCGAGCAGCTTCTTGACCGCGCCAATGGGGCCAAGGCCCATCACGGCCGGGTTGCAGCCGCTCGAACGCACGTCCCGCAGATAGACCGCCCCTTCGGGATTGATGTTGGACGGCAAGGCGTCTTCGGCCACGAGCAGCACGGAAGAGGCGCCGTCGTTGATGCCCGAGGCGTTTGCGGCGGTGACAGTGCCGTCGGGTTTGAACGCGGGACGCAGCTTCGCCATCTTCTCCAACGTCGTGTCGGGCTTGGGGTGTTCGTCCGTGTCGATGACGGTTTCACCCTTCTTCTGCTTGACAGTGACCGGCGCCAACTCCTCCTTGAATACGCCGGACTGCATGGCCTTCGCGCATTTCATCTGGCTGTCAAAGGCGAAGGCATCCTGTTCCTCGCGCGTGATGCCGTACTGCGCGGCGATGTTTTCCGCGGTGAGGCCCATGTGGTAATTGTTGAAAATCTCCCAGAGCCCGTCAAAGACCATGCCATCCACGACCTTGGCATCGCCCATGCGCGCACCGGCCCGCATCGACGGCAACAGATAGGGGGCCATCGTCATGTTCTCGGCGCCACCGGCCAGCACGATGTCCGCCCGCCCCAGGAGGATGCTCTGCCAGCCCAACTCGATAGCCTTCAGGCCCGAACCGCACACTTTGTTCACTGTGAACGCGGCAACGCTCTCCGGGATCCCCGCGCCCAGCAAGACTTGCCGGGCGGGATTCTGGCCCTGGCCCGCCTGCAATACGTTGCCGAACACGAGTTCGTCGACCTGCCCCGGGGCTGCGCCGGTGCGCCGGAGCGTCTCCCTGGCGGCAAGCGCGCCCAACTCCACCGCCCGTGTATTCGAATACACCCCGCTCATCGACCCTACCGGCGTCCGCACTGTCCCGAGTACCAACACATTACGCATGGCCTGGCTCCTCTTTACCTAACGTTCGGTTTGTGTCCCCGGAGCATAGCATGTTTGCGCGCCATGGTGCATCTGGACATCGGGTGCGCTTCATCCCACGCCCCGGCAACGCAGTACAGGCAAACCGCAAGCTTCGCGGTTGCCAAGCCCGGCAAGACCCTGCTTCCCCGCCAGGAATGCCAAGGTTCACGGCGAACATTCCCTGGAGTCACATCGGTTCCAGGGAGGAGGGGCCGTCCTGGTCACGCCGGGGGGTCTCAGATTTCATGTCCGGTGTCTCGCCTTGGGGCGCTTCCGAAAGGGGTTCAAACGATTCGAGCGCCTCAAGGCCGGGCATGGGCGCTTTCGGCGCGGCGGGCTTTCGCGGCTTCTTCACGCGGGTTTCCGCAGGTTCGGCCCCGGTCAGAGGCGCTTCGCTCAGCGCCTGCAATTCGAGGGCATGTTTTTCCGGGGCGCGCCCCCCGAGGCTTTGGATGCGTTCGCGGACGGACGCGGCATGCTGCGAGTTCGGATACGCGGCCAGGAACATTTCGAGAACCCGCTGGGCTTCCACGGGTTGCTCCAGGAAGCGGGCATGCACCTCGCAAAGGCGGCTGACCACCGGCAGCGCCTTATCGTCGGAGTCCGTGTGCTTCAGGGCGCGCTCGAGCCAGCGTACGGATTCCCCGGGACGCGCGAGCCGGATCAGGCATTCTGCGATGCGCTGATGCACCTGGGGATGTCGGGGGAAAACCCGTGCAAGCACGAGGTACTCCTGCAGCGCCCCGTCAAAGTCCTTCTCGCGTTCGAGCATCTCCGCCGGGCCAAAGCGCGGACGGTCCTGCACAGACTCTCCCCCCGGGACGATGATATCCACGATGACCCGGGAGGTGAGCGAGATGGCCATGTGCCCGTAGAGCGCCAAACCCGCCACGAAGAGACCCAACACGGTAAACACATACGTGAGCGGCTGGGACCGGGTCCACTCGCGGAGTTGTTCGATCTCGACGGCGTAGAAGAGGATGACGCCCACGAGCGTGGCCGCTTCAACCAATGGCGAAAGCTCATCCTGCCGGCGAAAGCGCCTATGCAGGGTGTAGATGCCCCAGGCAAAGAAGACACAAAGTACAGTGGATGCTAGGAATGACATCGTGTATTAAGTTCTTGGACCTCCATTCATAACCTTACCCAGAGGCGCCTCCAAAAGTCCAGTGCGAGGGCGGGTTCAATTGACTTTCGCGGGGTCGGTCGCTATGATCCGGGGCATCGGCGCAAGCCTCCTTGACCGCGTGCGATACGGGATCCACTCCGGGTTCAGAACGGCCTTGGGGCCATGGAGCGGTCAGGGCAGGGCGCCGAATCTAGGCTTTTCACGCACAAGGAACTGTGCTTCATGAAGTTAGCGGTAATTGGCGGCGGCAGCTCCTACACGCCGGAACTCCTGGACGGCCTGTTTTCCCGCCTGGAATCCATCCCGGTGACCGAAGTCTGGATCATGGATCAGGATCCGGCCCGCCTCAACGTCAATGTCGGATTTGCCGGGCGCATGTCCGCGGCGCACGGCACACCGTTCACAGTGCAAGGCACGGGCGACGTGCGGGACGCGGTGCGGGACGCGAAGTACGTCATCACGCAAATCCGCGTGGGCCAGATGCAGGCGCGCATCAACGACGAGAAGCTGGGCCTGCGCCACAATATCGTCGGGCAGGAGACCACGGGCGTTGGCGGATTCGCCTGTGCGCTGCGCACGATTCCCCGAATCCTCGATATCGCCCGCGCGATGGAAGAGCTGTCGCCCGAAGGCTTCCTGATCAACTTCACGAACCCGGCCGGTATCAACACGGAAGCGGTTTTGAAGCACAGCGCGATCCGGACAGTCGGCCTCTGCAACGTGCCCATTGGCATGATCATGGACGTGGTGAAGCGCACCGGCGCCGCGGTCGAGGAGGTCGAGCTGGACTATGTCGGTCTGAATCACCTCTCGTGGGTGCGCCGTTTTTTGGTGGCGGGCAAGGATATCACGCAGGAAACCCTGAATCGCGTCGACGAATACGTCCGCGAAGAATTCAGCACGGAGGCCACGCAGAAGAACATGCTGGAAGCCACGCGCGGCCTGAACATGTTCTGCAACGACTACCTCCAGTATTACTACTCGACGGGATCCGTGCTCGAGTACCTGCGCCAGCGGGAGAAGACCCGGGGCGAAGAGGTGCAGGAGATCGAGCAGGGCCTCTTCGAGAAATATGCCGATCCCGAGTTGAAGCAGAAACCGGAGGAATTGAGCAAGCGCGGCGGCGCGCACTATTCCACGGCGGCCTTTCACCTCATCGATGCCATCGAGAACGACCGGCGCTCACGGCAGATCGTGTGTTGCCGGAATAATGGCGCGATCCCGACCTTCGATGAGGATGTCTCCGTGGAAGTTCCCGCGATCATCGGTAAGAACGGCGCCCAGGCGATTGCGCAGGGCGCGCCCGAACCTTCGATCCGGGGACTGATGCAGCATGTGAAGGCGTATGAGTCCCTCACTGTCGAGGCGGCGGTGCGGGGCGATCGCGAGAAGGCCTTCCAGGCGCTCCTGCTTCATCCGCTGATGCCGGACGCCGCGGGATGCCGCGCGTTGCTCGAGGATCTTCTCGAAGTGAACAAGCCCTATCTGCAGGGCACCTTTTTCTAGAGGCCGCGATCGGTTGTTTGTTGTTAGTTGCCGGTGCTTGGGGCATTGGGACGTGCGGGCGGCTAACGACTGACGACAACAACCCCTTTTTGGGCACAGGAGCATCGTATGAGCGGAAAGGCTGTTTGTGAAACCACGGTTCGGGGACAAAAGCCGGCGCGCAGCGGCAAAGTCCGGGACATCTATGATCTGGGCGACCGCATGCTGCTCGTGGCCACGGACCGCATTTCCGCCTTCGACTGGGTGAATCCCGTCGGCATCCCGGACAAGGGGAAGATCCTCACGCAGATTTCGCTGTACTGGTTTGAACAAGTCGCGGGCATTATCAAGAACCATTTGATCTCTGCGGATCTGAAGGATTTCCCCGAGGAATTCCAGGAACAACCCGAGGTGTTCGCCGGACGCTCCATGCTCGTGCACAAGTGCGACATGCTTCCGGTCGAGATGGTTGTCCGGGGGTATCTCGCGGGCAGCGGACTCAAGGAATACCGGCAGTCCGGCACGGTGTGCGGCATCCCCCTCCCGGCGGGGCTCGTTGAAGCGAGCAAACTCGACACGCCCATTTACACGCCCGCGACAAAAGCGGAATCGGGACATGACATCAATATCAGCCCCGAGGAAGCGGGCAAGATCATCGGCGAGGCAATCAATCAGCAGGCGGCCGACGTGGCCATCGCGATCTATGAGCGCGCGCGGGATATCTCCGCCGCGAAAGGCATCATCCTCTGTGACACGAAATTCGAATTCGGCCTGTTGAACGGAGAACTCGTGCTCGCAGACGAGATTCTCACGCCGGATTCCTCCCGGTTCTGGCCGGCGGATCAGTATGTGCCGGGCCAGGCCCAGCCGAGCTTCGACAAGCAGTTCGTCCGCGACTATCTCGAAACGACGGGCTGGGACAAGAATTCGCCGCAACCGCCGCTGCCCGATGAGGTGGCGGAGAAGACCCGGCTGAAATACATGGAAGCATACACACTGTTGACTGGAAAGAAGGAGTTGGCATAGCCATTATGAGCCGCTTCGACGCCCTGATCGCGAACCTTCCCCCGCAGCATCCCCACCGGCGCTTCGAGAGCGAGAGCGCAGACCACCTGCGCGATGAGTGCGGCGTCTTCGGCGTCTTCGGCCACCCCGAGGCCGCGAAGCTGATCTATCTCGGGCTCTACGCCCTGCAGCATCGCGGGCAGGAAGGCGCGGGAATCGTCTGCGCACGCGACGGCGTGCTGACGGCACACCGGGGCGTCGGCCTGGTCAACGACGTGTTCAAGCCGCACAAGCTGGCCCGGGTTTCCGGAACGCAAGGCATCGGCCACGTCCGTTACTCGACCTTCGGCTCGAGCAACCTGCGCAACGTGCAGCCGCTCGTAGTGGACTATGCCCGCGGCTCGATGGCCCTCTGCCATAACGGCAACCTCGTGAACGCGGACGTAGTCCGCGAGCAGCTTGAAGAGGAAGGCGCCATCTTCCAGGCGACCACCGACACCGCGACGATTATCCATCTCGTAGCACGATCGAAAGCCCCCACGTTCACCGACACGGTGATCGACGCGCTGAAGCAAGTCATCGGCGCTTTCACCGTGCTGGCCATGAACGGCAAGGAGATTGTGGCCGCCCGCGACCCGCTCGGTTTTCGGCCGCTGTGGCTGGGCAAACTCGACGGCGGCTACGTGCTCGCCAGTGAGACGTGCGCGCTGGACATCATCGACGCGGACTGGGTGCGCGAAGTAGAGCCGGGCGAAGTGCTCACAGTCAATGAATATGGCATCACGAGCCAGTTCCCCTTCGAAAAGGCCGTGCCGAAGCAATGCGTCTTCGAGCACATCTACGTGGCGCGGCCGGACAGCGAGATTTTCGGCAAGAGCGTGGATGCCGTGCGCAAGGACATGGGACGCGCCTTGGCGCGCATCGCGCCGGTGGACGCGGACCTCGTGATGGCCGTGCCGGACTCCTCCAATCCCGCGGCGCTCGGTTACGCGCACGAATCGGGCATTCCCTTTGACATGGGCTTCATTCGAAATCACTACGTGGGGCGCACCTTTATCGAACCGAACCAGGGCATCCGCGACTTCGGCGTGAAGATCAAGCTCAATCCTTCCCGGAGCACCGTGAACGGAAAACGCATCGTTCTCGTGGACGACAGCATCGTCCGCGGGACCACAGCGAAGAAGATCATCAAGGTATTGCGGCGCTGCGGCGCGCGCGAAGTCCATTACCGGGTGGCTTCCCCCCCGATCATCAACTCGTGCTACTACGGCATCGACACGCCCAATCGCACGAAGCTTATCGCGCACAACCTGAGCGTCGAGCAAATCCGCGAGTATCTGGAGGTGGACACGCTCGCGTATCTGCCCATACCCGAACTCCTGAAGGCCGCGGGCGGCGATCCCGCCCACTACTGCACGGCATGTTTCAACAACGTGTATCCCACGCCGACGCCGGATCAATTCCAGTCCACGAAAGAGCCGTCGCGCCACGTCGATCACAGCATCGACGTGTACGCAACTTGAGGTGTTCCGCAGCTCCTGGCCGCCCTGTCCGCGGACGCGCGGAATAGAAGGGGAAACCGCCCGCATGGCGTTTCGCGAACGAATCAAGCCGGTCTTCATGTCCACCGGGCCGGGCCGGGCCTTGTGGGAGCGCGCGAGAACGATGAAAGGCCGGGCGCCGGACTTGATCTGGCCTGCCGAAGCCCGATGGCTCTACGGCACAAGACGGCAGGAACTCGATTCCGCCCCCGCGCCCGTGCTCATCGGCGGAACGGGCGGTTCCGGCACCCGGGCAGTCGCGCGCATCCTCGAAGCGGCCGGCCTCTTCATGGGCGCGCACCTGAACCATGCCCACGACGCCCTGCCTACAATCCGGCGCTACACGGCAAAATGGGCGCGATATGCCGAGGATCAGGGCGCCTCTTTGCCGCCGCGTGAACAGCGCCGCATGGACTTCGATCTCGTGACCGCTCTTCTGAAGCATCGCGGCGGCCTTCATGACATTGCCAAACGCTGGGGAGCCAAGAACCCGCGCTTCATCTTCTTTCTCCCCCACCTCGACCACTGCTTTCCCAGGATGCGCTTCATCCACCTCGTGCGCGATGGCCGCGACATGGCGTTTTCGGAGAACAAGTTTCAGTTGCGCGAAGTGGGCGCGCTCTACTCGGAGGCGCTGCGCACGCGACTCGCCGGCGAATCCGACGCGGTCCGGGCCATGGCGCTGTGGGCAGCCATCAACCGCGATGCACGGCGCTACGGCGATACGCACTTGCAGGACCGCTACGTGTGCATACGTTTCGAGGATCTGTGCGCCCGGCCCCGCTCCGTGCTTCAGGAACTCCTGGACTTTGCGGGCTGCGGCCCCGAGCATCTGGAACGCGCGATGGCGGAGGTGCTCCCTCCCCCCACGCTCGGGCGATGGCGGCAGCAGGACCCGGCACTGATGGCCCGGGTGCTCGAGGAAGGCCGCCAGGCCCTCGAAATCTTCGGCTATACGGAAGACTGACCCGCGATGAACCGAGCGAAGTGGTGGGCAGACAGCGCATGGGTGGCGTTCAGCCGCTTGTGGATCACCGCGAGTGCGGCCGTGATCGGCATCGTGCTCGCACGGCTGCTGACACGGGCGGACCTGGGACGTTACTTCCTCGTGCTCAGCCTGGCCGGGGCGCTCTCGACCCTCGCGCAATTGGGCCTCGGCCCCGCCGCCACGCGCGCGATCGCCGCCGCGCGGTCCGAAGGCACCCCTGAGGAAACCGCGGGCATCGTGCGCGCCGTGCTACGTCGGGGACTTCTGGGGGTTGCTCTGGCAGGCACGGCAGCTCTGGCGCTGGCCACCGGACTGTCTTTGGGCCTCGTCATCGGACTGCTCCTCGCCGCCTGCGTCTTCGCGCAAACGTGGCAGACGCTCAGCGCGGAGTTGTTGCGCGGCTTTCAGGACATCCGTTCCGCCACGCTCTTTGGCGAATTGACGGGCAGCCTGGCCACATTCGTCCTGCTCTTTGCCGCCCTGGCGTTTTGGCGGGATGCCTCACTCGAAACCGTCCTGCTGCTCGTGGTGGCATCAACCTTTCTTGCGGCCGTTCTGGGTGCTGCCCGGCTTCGGCGGCATCTGCCGGCCGTGAAGCCGAATGCTCCGCCGCGCCTGCTGGCGGACTCGGCGCCGATACTCGTCACCCAATTCGTCTGGATGCTTCGAACGCATGCGGACATCTGGATAATGAGTGCGTTGCGGCCCCCGGCGGAAGTGGCGCTCTATGGCGTGGCCACCCGGCTCGCCGCGCTCCTCGTGGCGCCGCAGAACATCGCCAAGTCCGTGCTTGCTCCCAGCATCACGGAAATTCATAATCAACAGCGGCAAAGAGATCTTCAAGAGATGCTCCGCGGCTCCGCAGCCGTGGCCGGAGGACTGGCGGTCGTGGGATGCTTGGCATACTGTCTCCTGGGTGAGTGGTTTCTGGGAATCACTTATGGCCCGGCGTATGGCCGGGCCGCAGCCGCATTGAGCATCCTGGCATCGGGGCAGGCTATTGCCGTGTGCAGCGGCCTGTCGGCTACAACCCTGATCATGACGGGACACGCACGCCAGGTGATGTGGATTTCCGGATTCTGTACCGCCGTCAGTCTGGCGGCGTGCTTGCTTTTGACGCCGTGGTGGGGCGTCCTGGGCGCCAGCGTGGCCATGGCCGCGGGCACTGTACTGCAGAATTCTCTCGCATGGGCCGTGTGCCGGCGCACGCTCGGCATTCACACGCATGCCGGCATGGTTTGGAGATAGACACATGGACACGCCCTTGCTCATCCTCGGGGCCGGCGATTTCGCGATGGAAGTCCTGGACATCGCGGAGTGCGCGGGCGGTTTCCAGCCGCTGGGATTTGTCAACAGTCTTGAACGCCCCGCGCCCGGCACACGCCACGCAGGGCTGCCTGTCTATTGGGCCGAAGACCTGCCGGTGGCCGCCGATCAATGCGCTCTCGCCGGAGGCATAGTCAGCACGCGCCGGCGCGCCTTTCTGGAGGCCGTGCAGTCGCGTGGCTATCGCTTCGCACGGGTGCTCCATCCATCTGCCACGATTTCCCGGCATGCGGAGCTTGGGGCCGGAGCCGTCGTCAATGCCGGCGTGATCATTTCGCGGGGCGCCGTGATCGCGCCGCAGGTGGTCGTCAATCGCGGCGCCCTGATTGGGCATGACGTCCGCATCGGTTCCTTCGCCACGATTGGCCCGGGCGTCAATATCGCGGGCGGCGTGTCCGTGGGATGCGGCGCCTACGTCGGCGTGGGCGCGGTTATCCGGGATCATGTCTCCATTGGCGCGGAATCCGTGGTGGGCGCCGGGGCCGTGGTCGTAAAGGATGTTCCGCCGAATGTGCTCGTGACGGGCCTGCCCGCGAAAGTAAGCAAGGAAGGGATTCACGGATGGTAGCCATGCCGGGAACGATCGAACCGCTGGTGATCAACGTTGCGTTGACCGGGATGGTTCCGCGCCGCGCGGATAATCCCCATGTGCCGATCGCGCCGCAGGAAATCGCGGAGGACGCCGCGCGCTGTTCCGCCGCGGGAGCACGCGTATTCCACGTCCATGCCCGAGACGACCGCGAGGAGCCGATTTCCGACAAGGACGCCTTCGGAGAGATCATCCGGCGGGTCCGGGCGGAGGTGCCTGGGGCCATTGTGTGCGCGACGACGAGCGGGCGGATCTACACGAGTTTCGAGGAGCGCGCTGACGTGTTGCACTTGGACGGAGACGCGAAGCCGGACTTTGCCTCGCTCACGCTCGGCTCGATGAACTTCCCCAAGAAGGCGGTCGCCAACGACCCGGACATGATCCAGCGGCTGGCGGAGCGCATGCGCGAGCGATCGATTGTGCCCGAACTGGAAATCTTCGATCTGGGGATGCTCGATTACGCGCACTACCTCATCGGAAAAGGTGTCCTGCGGCCGCCCTTCGTCTTCAACATCATGCTCGGCTCGCTGGGGACCCTATCCGCGAGCGCCCACAATCTGGGCCTGCTCATAGAACGCCTGCCGCAGGGCGCTTTCTGGGCCGCCGCCGGCGTCGGCCGCTTTCAGTTCATGATGAATGCCCTCGGCGTCGTGTTGGGCGGCCATGTGCGGACCGGGCTCGAAGACAACCTCTGCCTCGACTACGCCACACGCGCACCCGCCACGAATCTGCAACTGGTTGAACGTGTCGCGGGCGTGGCGCGCGCGATGGAACGCCGCATCGCCACGCCGGAGGAAGCCCGCAGACTCCTCGGGTTTCCCGCATGAGCCGAAGGCTGCTCATCGCCGGGCCTGTGTTCCACGGGGCACAGGATGGCGGGTTGCACATTGCCTTGAACGATCTGGCCCGGGAGTTGCAGCGCTTTGGCTGGGAGGTGGAATCCGCGGTCGAAGAGAGTGCCGCAAACGGACATCCCGCATCCCCCGCGCCATTCACCCACGCACTACATTCGCCATTGGCCCGGCTGAAGCGTTGGCCGCTTGTATCGGCACTCTGGCGTTGCCTCCCGGTCGTGCTGCGGCGATGCATCTCCTTCGCCGCGATGCCGCGCGAACTCTTTGAAGACGCCTCGGCCACCCTGCGCAGTCTCGAAGAGCGTTTGACGCGCGACGCACAATACGACGCGGTGCTGCTGTGCGTCGATGGGAGTATGCCGGGAACCGCTGCCTGTGTGATGCACCGGCATCCGCGGGTACTTGTATTGAGCCTCGGCGGACTCGCCGAAGAACTCGGCGCGGCGTGGTGGCCAGTGGCACGCCGGATCGCCCGGTTTCGGCTTGGAGGAGAGATGCATCCCCTCTTGTTCCGCCGCATCGCGCCCGAACAAGTCGTTCGTGCGGTTTTCGCCAGCGAAGCGTGGCGCCTGAACGCCGTGCAGGCGGGCCTGGATCCGCTCCGCAGCGAAACAGTCTATTTTGGCATTCCCGTCGGTCCCATTGCCCCCCGTCCCCCCGTGACCCGCGGCAGGATTCTCTGGATCGGCCGCCTCATCCCTGCCAAAGGGCTCCATCACCTCCTGGAAGCTTTGCCGGAGCTTCGGAGGCATCTTCCGGAATTCTCCGTCACGGCGATTGCCGGTCCGGGTCCTCAAGCTTATCGCGAAGAATTGGAGGCGCTCGTCAACCGGCTCGGACTCGGGAAACACGTCGAGATCCGATCCGGTGTCGAGCGGCAAGCCCTGCAGGCAATCTATGCGGAGCACGATGTGCTCTTCTTCCACTCCGAGAATCCCGAGCCGGTTGCCTTGACCCTGCTCGAAGCCTTTGCCGCGGGCATTCCCGTGGTCGCCACGCAGCCACAGACCCCTTCGGACACGCTGAACCACAATCTCACGTGCCTCCTCTGTCCCCCCCACGCCCCCCAACAGCTCGCCGATGCCCTTCGCGCCCTTCTGGACGACCCCGCCCGCGCGAAGGCGTTGCGCACGGCCGCCCGGGACCACGTCGAACAGCACTACTCTTCCCAGCGCATGGGCGAACGATTCAACGGGCTCCTCGATGCCCTTTTGCACACACAGGATGGGCAGCGAGTATAGTCAAGTGCCGGCGGGTTCTGTGCCTTGACCGGGTTCTCTGCCGGAGAAAAGGGAGTCTCGAAGATGGATCATGAACAGGTCGGGCAGTATTGGAACGCGAATGCGGACGTGTGGACGAAGCTCTCACGTGCCGGGTATGACGTGCACCGGGATCATCTGAACACGCCGGCTTTCCTGGAGATGCTGCCGGATGTGACAGGACGTTCGGGTCTGGATATCGGATGCGGCGAAGGCCACAACACGCGCATGCTTGCCCGGCGCGGCGCGCGGATGACGGCCGTGGATATTGCGGAAACCTTTATCGGACACGCGATGGCCGAGGAGCAACGGCAGCCACTGGGCATTGAATATCGCGTGGCCAGTGCCGTTGCGCTTCCGTTCCCGGATGGGGCATTCGATTTTGCCACGGCGTTCATGAGCTTCATGGACATTCCGGAAACGGCCAAGGTTATGTCGGAGGCCTATCGCGTCTTGAAGCCGGGCGCCTTTCTCCAGTTCTCCATCTGCCATCCGTGCTACGACACGCCGCACCGCCGCGCATTGCAGGATGCAACGGGGAAAACCTACGCCCTGGAAATCGGGGACTACTTTCGGAACCAGCAGGGCGAGATCGAGGAATGGCTCTTCAGCGATGCTCCGGCGGAGACTACTGCCGGATTGCCCCGCTTTCAGATTCCGCGTTTCACCCGGACGCTCAGCCAATGGGTCAACGGCTTGCTCGATGCGGGATTCACGTTGGATCGGCTCGGCGAGCCAAAGCCCGGAGACGACGCTGTCCGCGCGCATCCCCGGCTGCAGGAGACTCAGGCGGTGGCGTATTACCTGCACGTCCGCGCAAAGAAGCCCGGCCCCGCTCCGCTCGCGGAGTAGACGGGCCTCCGCGAAGCGCGATGCGTCCGTCACAGTTCATGCAATGCCTGGAGGAGGCGCAGGGTTTCGGCCAGGGGCGCAGCAGCGTCCTTGGGGAATGTGTACGTGAGCGCGGGACGGTTCTGCCAGGCAAAATCCAGCGCATCGCCAAACTCGTGGCGCAGCCGTCCCTGGGTTTTGCGGTTCATGAACTGACTGGATTCGAATTCGACGGACACCGCGCCGGAGGACGCCGCCATGGAGCGCACGCCAAGATCCCCCGCCAGCGCACGGATGCGCATCACGTCCAACAGCCGGCGCACGGGATTCGGCGGGTAGCCATAGCGATCCTTGATTTCGGCGAACAACTCGTCCACGTCGTTCACGGACTGGACGCCCGCAATGCGGCGGTAGAGCGTCATCTTCTGTTGCGCGGTGGGCACGTATTCGTCGGGGATAAACGCGTCAGCGCTGACCTCGAAGGGCGGCAGGTTCCGCCGTTTCACGGCTTCTCCGCGCAACTCGGCCACGGCCTCCGCGATGAGTTCGCGGTAGGTTTCGTAGCCAACCGTGGCGATGTGGCCGCTCTGTTCGGCGCCGAGCAGGTCCCCCGCGCCGCGAATCTCGAGGTCGCGCATGGCGATGCGGAATCCCGACCCGAGCGCGGAGAAGTCCTCGAGCGCTTTGAGCCGCAGCTGGGCTTCCTCGCTGAGCGCCTTGTCGCCCGGGACAAGCAGATAGGCGAAGGCGCGGTGCTTGTAGCGGCCGACGCGCCCGCGAATCTGATACAGCTCGCTAAGGCCGAAATTGTCCGCGCGGTCGATGATGATCGTGTTTGCGTTCGGGATATCGATGCCGGACCCGATGATCGTCGTGCAAACCAGCACGTCGATCTCCTTGTTGATGAACGCAACCATGATCTCTTCGAGTTCATGCTTGGGCATCTGGCCGTGGCCGATGCCCACCCGCGCGCGCGGCACGAGCTTCTGCACAAAAACCGCCACGTGGCCGATTGTCTGCACCCGGTTGTGAAGGAAGAAGACCTGCCCCTGCCGGCCGAGTTCCCGTTCGATGGCTTCGCGCACCAGATTGGGATCCCAGGCCTCGACACACGTGTGAATCGGCAATCGATCGTTCGGCGCGGTGTTGATGACGCTCATGTCGCGCAGGCCGATTAGCGAAAAATGGAGCGTTCTCGGGATGGGCGTGGCGGACATCGTGATCACGTCCACCTGCGCCCGAATCTGTTTGAGCCGCTCCTTGTGCGCGACGCCGAAGCGTTGCTCCTCGTCAACGATGATGAGGCCCAGGTCCTTGAACGTGATGTCCTTCGAGACAAGGCGGTGCGTGCCCACGACGATGTCCACTTCGCCCGTCTTGAGGCGTTCGACGGTTTCCTGCTGCTGCTTCGGCGTGCGGAAGCGGCTGAGCATTTCCACGCGCACCGGGAAGTCCGCCAACCGCTCTTTGAATACTGAATAGTGCTGCTGCACGAGCACGGTTGTCGGCGCGAGCAGGGCGACCTGCTTGCCTTCCATCACCGCCTTGAACGCCCCGCGCAGCGCCACTTCGGTCTTTCCATAGCCCACGTCGCCGCAGATCAGCCGGTCCATCGGCCGTGGCGATTCCATGTCCTTCTTCATCTCCTCGATGGCGCGTTCCTGATCGGGCGTTTCGTCGTACTCGAACGCGTCCTCGAATTCCTGCTGCCACGGCGTGTCCTTGGGGAAGGCATGCCCTTCGCGCGACTCCCGATTCGCGTAGAGGCGAACCAGTTCCTCCGTCATGTCGCGCACGGCCTTCTTCACCTTGGCCTTCGTGCGCGCCCAGGTTGCGCCGCCCAGCTTGTCCACTTTCGGCGTGGCGCCGTCGCCGCCGAGGTACTTCTGCACGTGATCGATGTGCGTTACGGGCACGTAAAGCGTGTCGCCCCCGCCGTACTGCACCGCCATGTAGTCGCCGGGCTTGCCTTCGAAACGCCGCAGCCCGAGATACCGGCCGATGCCGTGCACCTCATGCACGATGTAATCGCCGGTCTTCAGATCGCTGAATTGCGTGATGGCGACGCCGGCCTCGAAACGGCGGCGGGTTCGCCGCATGTAGTGGCGCCCGAAGATTTCCCGTTCACTCAGGACGGCGAGCCGATCCGGGTCCGAAGTGAATCCCGCACGAATCCGGCCTATCTCGACCCGCAAATCGAAAGCGTCCTGCCCGGGCCGGTAGCCTTGTTCTTCCAGCAGTTCGTAGAGGCGCCGGCGTTCGCCCGAGTTGACACAGAAGATGCGGACGGCATAACCGCTGAGCTCCCATTCCTTGAGCTGCGCCCAGAATTCCTCGATGCGCCCGGCCCAACCATGCATGGATTTCGTGGGCATTGAGAGGCGAGTGACATTCGGCGCCTTGTCATAGCCCACCTGCGCGAGCGACAACCGGGGAAACGCGCGCAACGTCTTTTCCGTCTCCTCCCAGGACATGTAATACGGGCTGTCCTGAAACTCGCCCGCGAGCCGGCCCGCCTCTTCGGCGATGGCCATGGGCTCGTCCAGCACCACCAGCGTGTTATCGGGGAAATAGGAGGCAAGCGTCCCCAGGCCTTCGCCCTTCCGCAACATGTCCGACAACAACGCCTTCTCCGAACGAGGAAGGATCTGCACCTGCGGCACCTGTTCGACGCTGCGCTGGGTCTCGGGCTCGAAACGCCGGATGGACTCCACCTCGTCGCCGAAGAGTTCGATGCGGAGGGGGAGTTCGCTCGATATCGGAAAGATGTCGACGATGCCGCCGCGCACGCTCACCTCGCCGTGCCGTTCGACCATCGCCTCGCGCGTGTAGCCCATGTGAATTAGCCGGTCCAGCAATTCCTCGAGATTGCACAGCCCGCCGCTGTCGAGAGTGATCGTGTCGCCGACAAGGCGCTTGCGCTGCACGACGTACTGGAGCATGGACCGCAGAGGGATTACGGCATGGACAATCTGCCCCGCATCCTTCGCCGCCGCCAGCCGCTTCAGCGTGTTCATCCGTTCCGCGACGATGTCGTCCGAGGGATTCATCGAGTCGGAGGGCAGGACTTCCCACGCGGGGAACAACGCGGTGCGATCTTCTCCTGCAAACGTGCAGAGATCGTCGAAGATCGCCTCCGTGTCGATGCGGCCCGGCGCAATGACAAGCAGGGGCGCGTTCAGGGCCTCCGCCGCCTGCACCGCGGCGAGGGTCTTCGCGGAGCCCCAGGGCCCCACGATCTCCACATCATGGCGGCTCTTGCGGGAGAGCACCTTTACGGTTTCGTCGAGAATGGCAAGTCTTGAAAACATGGATTGGATGTCTTGAACTTCAGGCGGTGCGAACTACCAGTTGTGCGTTATCCGGGGCATCTTCAACCATGATAACGCATGGAGGGCATAACGACGAAATCCAATCCTGAAATCCCGGCCTCGTCCCATGATGCTCTGAAGACTTCTGCGCAACGCTACCGCTCGATAAGGGCTTCGCGCTCGGGGCCGACAGAGACGTATCGGACATGGCAGCCGATGAGGCGCTCGATCTCGAGCACGTACTCCTGCGCGGCCTTGGGAAGATCCGCGAAGCGGCGCACGCCGCAAATGTCCTCGCTCCACCCCGGCATCTCGATATAGAGGGGCTTGGCCTCGTTGAGCACGGCATTGAGCGGAAAGCGGCCCACGGGCTTGCCCCGGTATTCGTAGTCCGTGCAGATCTTGAGGGTCTTGATGCCGCTCAGGCTGTCGAGCTTCGTCAACGCGACTTCGGTTGCGCCCTGGACTTTGACGCCGTAGCGGGTGGCCAGCGCGTCGAAGTGCCCGATCGTACGGGGGCGGCCCGTGGCTGCGCCGTATTCCTTGGCCTTCTCACGCAGGGGATCGGCCTCGGCCTTGTCCATGAGCGTGACAAAGGGGCCTTCGCCGACGCAGGTGCTGAAGGCCTTAACCACGGCAATCACGCGTTCGAACTTGTGGCCGAAGAAACCGCCGCCGATGGCCGCGTAATCGGCCAGGGTGCAGGAAGAGGTCGTGTAGGGGTAGATGCCGAAGCTCAGGTCGCGGAGCGTGCCGAGCTGCGCCTCGAAGAGCAGGTGCTTGCCGGCGCGGACCCCCTCATCAAGCAGTTCCGAAGTGTCACAGATGAAGTCCTTGACCGGGTCTCCGTACTGCCGGATCCATCCGAGGATGCTTTCAAGGGTGAAAGCGCCCGACTGGCCGTAGATCCGCTCCGCCTGGAGCATCTTCCACTCGATGATTTGTTCGAGGTGCTCGTTCAGGTACTCGGGATACAGGATTTCGCCGGCCTGGATCGCCTTCTTCATCGTGCGATCGCCGTAGGCGGGGGCGATGCCGCGGCGGGTGGAACCGTAGGCCTTCTTCCCGAGGCGCTCCTCTTCCCAGCCATCTTCCATGCGGTGGCAGGGCAGGCAGAGCGTGGCGCGGTCGGAAATGCGGATGTTCGGGTTAATGCCTTTGGCGCGCACCTCGCCCAGCTCGATGCAGAGCGCTTCGAGGTCAATCACCATGCCGGGGCCGAGGATGTTGATGGCCTTCGGATTGAACACGCCGGAAGGCAGCTGATGGAGCTTGAATTCGCCGAATTCATTGACCACCGTATGGCCGGCGTTCGTGCCGCCCTGATACCGGATGACAAAATCGGACTCCTGGGCAAGGTAGTCAACCATGCGGCCCTTGCCCTCGTCACCCCAGTTTGCCCCGACAACAATCTCGATGCTCATAGTAGCCCCTCGCTCAGCGGCCCCTGGCCGCACGCACAGAAAACAGGCGGGCCGTACACATGACGGCCCGCCCCGGATTGCACCATCCAGAAGATTAGCGCGAGTAGAATCCGATGATCCCGGCCGTGTCGGCCTTGAACGGAAGCGTCTCGGCGTTCGGCAGGGCGGTCATGCGGCCTTCGAAGGACCGCGCTTCGCGCTGAAGATACAGCGGCATGACCGGCGGCAGCAGTTCGGCGCCGTCGGCAATGACCGGAATCTTCTTGCTGCGCTCGCGGATGCTCACCGCCATGCCCGGCATGACCCGGAACGACGGGATGTCCACCTTCTTGCCGTCCACCAGGACGTGGCCGTGATTTACCAGCTGACGAGCCGCGGTGATGGTCGGGGCAAAGCCAAGCCGGTGCACGATGCAGTCCAGACGCGATTCCAACAGCATCAACAGGTTCGTGCCCGTGACGCCACCCATGCGCTGCGCCTCTTTAAAGGTTTTGCGCATCTGGCGTTCGAGCAAGCCGTAATGCATCCGGATGCGCTGCTTGTCCTGGAGCTGCGAACCATACACCGACATTTTCCGGCGCTGGTTCTGTCCGTGCTGGCCGGCTCCGTACGGGCGTTTGATCGACGGGCACTTGGGGCTGCCCCAAATGCACGAACCCAACCGGCGGCACAACTTGTGTTTTGGTCCCATGTACTTGGCCATAGACTGTCTTCTGGTCCTTGTCCCTTGTTGTTGCGGCGCCATGCCGCGCATTTGCACTCTGTCAAGGAGTTCCCGCCCGTAAGTGGCGGTGGCAATGAGACATAATCGTCCCGCGTCTACGCACAGGAAGGCGTATCATAGCCGCTATTCGCTTCCTTTGTCAAATTCCATGTACTATTCCCTGTGGAGTACGAAACACATGAGCATTATTACGGGAATCGCCGGCGGAACCGGCGCCGGAAAAAGCACCCTCGCCCGCCGCATCGCGGCGTGTTTCCCGCGCCGTGCCGCTATCATTGAGCACGACTGGTACTATCGGGACCAAGCGCACCTCGACCTCGAGCAGCGCCTTGCCGCCAATTATGACCACCCCGGGGCGCTCGAGACCGAGCGGCTCGTGGACGACCTCCGTCAACTGCTGGAAGGGAAGCCCGCGGCGGCCCCCACTTACGACTACGCGCAGCATCTGCGCACGTCGAAACTGCACCGCGTGGAACCCGCGCCGCTCATTCTGGTCGAGGGGCTCCACGTCCTGGGCCATCCCGAACTGCGCCAACTGATGGCGGTCAAGGTTTTCGTCAATTTCGACGCCGACCTCCGCTTCATCCGGCGGCTCCGGCGCGACACCCTCGAACGCGGCCGCACCCCCGAGAGCGTCATCGAGCAGTATGTCCGGCATGTCCGCCCGATGCATACGGCCTTTGTCGAGCCGACCCGGCAGTACGCGGACCTCACGATCTCGGGGGAACACGTGGAGGACATTGACCTCGAGCGGGTGCTGGGGCTGATTCGGACCCGTGGCCCGGAACTGGCCTGAGTCCAAGTAATACAGGATCAGTCGCGAGTGGCACCTGGCTATGTCGAAAGCAGGTTTCCTTGTCGCGCGGCAAGCTCAGCGGCCGGCGTACTCATAGGCGCCCATATCGTACCCGATGCCTTGCGGGCGCGCTGTGCCGAGGAGATCGATGCCGGGCGCGCCGACGGACGTGCCAGTGCCGATGCACGGGGACGTGCCCGTCAGCGTGTAATCGTCGTTCACAGCGTCCGCGAAAAGGGGATTGTCCGAAATGTTGCCGTCCCCGGCGTAGCCGCCCGCGATACACGAATACGTCGCCAACGTCATGGCGCCTGCGCTGTAATTGCTGATCTCGTTGTCGCTCCAGGTGCCTATATTGTCCCAGAGGATGCAGTTGAGGAGCGTCAGCGTGTAGCCGTCAACATTCGTCGAGACGGCGCCGCCTTCTTGCGCGGTGTTCAGGGAGAAGGTGGAGTTGATGACGACAGGCGAGCCAAATGCGGTGTACATACCACCGCCCAGGTAGCCGGAATCGTTTCTGAAGAGGAGGCAGTTCGTCAGGATGGGCGAGGCGGAGTTGTTGTCGATCGCGCCGCCGAAGTTCGCGGCCGTATTCCGGGAGAACACGCAACGGTCCACCACGGGCGAGCAGTAGTCATTGCGCATCGCGCCGCCGCTGAATCCGCCCGTGTTCTGCACGAACCAGCACTCGCTCACGGACACGGCGGAGGAGTTGCTGTACATCCCGCCGCCGGTACTGCCAGCGGTATTGCAGGAGAAATTGCAGCGGCGCACGGCGGGTGAACCGCCGCCAATGTAGGCTCCCCCTCCGTGACCGGTGGTCGAGTTTCCGGTGAACATGCAGTCCGAGATAGCCGACGTCCCACCGCCGACGTAGAGTCCGGCGCCGCCCACGTTGGCCGAATTTGAGGAGAAGACACAGTTGCTTATGCTGGCCGAAACCTGGCCCACGTGGACTCCGCCGCCGGAAGTGTCGGCATGATTCCCCGTGAACGCGCAGTTGCGCACGACGGGCGTCATGGCGTTTATGAAGAGCCCGCCGCCGAACGAGCCATCTTCGGGCTGGTTCGCCAAGCCGTTCTGCACCGTGAATCCGTCGAAGGTGACGCTGTATTCCATCCTGACGCCCCGGCGCTCGGTCTGGCCGTCGATGATTGAAACGTTGGCGAGCCAGTCGCGCTCCGCGCGCGCCGTCTCCGTGCCGGCGAAGCCGCCGTAAAGATCCACATGCTCCTTCATGACGACGACATTGTCGCCGCTGCCGATCTGGGTGCCCGCAGCCACCCATACCTCGCCTTCATCCAGGCAGTCGATGGCCGGCTGAATGGCGGTGAAGGCGGTGGCCCAGGAACGGCCGTCCTGGACGGGCGGGGATTTCCTGGCCGTGCTGACGACACGGCGCACGCCCGACTGGAGGGTCGGGTCGTAGCCCAGTGGCGGTTCCTCGCCGTCGTTGAGCCCGTCGCCGTCCGTGTCCTTCACGGCGGGATCTGTGCCGTACAGGCTCTCCAGCAAGTCGGACATCTCGTCGTCGTCGGCATCAGAAGCGCCGTCCGCGGAACTCAGGTTGCCAAAGCGGTCCATTTCCCACGTGTCGCTGATATCGTCGTCATCCGAATCATCCAGTTCGTAGGCGCCCATGTCCACGCCGGCCCCCAGCGGACGGGTCACGCCGCGGATGTCCGAGCTCGGGGCGCCCGGGGCGGTGCCTGAATCGATGCAGGGCGAGGCGGGCCGGATGCGCCCCATCGAGCCGTAGGTTCCGAGGAGAAGCGGGTCGGAGGAGATGTTGCCCTCGCCCGCGTGGCCGCCCTGAACGCACGAATACATCACGTTCAGGATGCCGCCAAAACGGGTGATCTCACTGACGCCGGACGGGGTCGTGTCCCCCCAGAAAAGGCAGTTCTTCACTTCGACATTTGAAGCTTCGCCGAAGCTGCTGAGCCCGGCGGGGCCGCTCATGTACGGAACGACAATGCTGTTTCCTGTGATTGTGCAGTTTGTGAGTGTCAGCGTGCTGTCGTACGCGCTCACCGCGACGCTCTTGTTAAGCAGGAAAACGCAGTTGGAAACCGTCAACGCCGATGTGTCGCCGCTCACTCCGCCAAAGACGTTCCGTGAGAATGTGCAGCCGATGATCGTTGCGGAAGAGGATTCGCTGTACAGTCCCGCTCCCTGGTTGCTGTCAAAGCTGCAATGCTCTACCGCCGAAGAAGAGGCACCCATACTCAGCAAGGCGTCGCCGTCGTTCGCGCGAAACGAACAGCCTATCAGCGATACGGAAGACGCGTTGTTGACCACGGCGCCGCTCGAGTTCCCTGAAAAGACACAATTAGTCACGACCGACGACGAGCTGTCATTGAACATGGCGCTGCCATATCCCAGCAGTTCGTCCTTGTCCGGGACTACGGCGATATTCCCTGAGAAGGTGCAATTCGCCACGCTGGGCGACACGGCCACGTTGTACATCCCGCCGCCATTTTCGAGAGTGAATCCGTTCTGAACGCTAAATCCATCGAGTGTGGAATCGTTCGCGCCTGTCACGCAGCGCCGCATGGATTCCCCGTTGATGATGGATTTGTTTATTTCCCAGTCGCGTTCGCTCAGCGAGGATTCCGTCCCTGCGAAGCCGCCATAGAGCGCGACCTTTGGCTGCATTGTAACCACCGGGTCCGTGCCTGCGATGTACGTGCCCGCAGCCACCCAGACTTCTCCGCCGCCCGCGGTGTGCGCGGCATCGACCGCCGCCTGGATCGAGCCGAGTGAAGTATCCCACGAACTTCCATCGCCCGAACCGCCCTCCTTCACAAACCAGACCTCGCCTTCGCCTTCGCCTTCGCCTTCGCCTTCGCCTTCGCCTTCGCCTTCGCCTTCGCCTTCGCCTTCGCCTTCGCCTTCGCCTTCGCCTTCGCCTTCGCCTTCGCCTTCGCCTTCGCCCTCGCCCTCGCCCTCGCCCTCG
>CAILVY010000105.1 GCA_903837785.1 Candidatus Hydrogenedentota bacterium | reverse complement strand
CCAAACTTGGTTTCCCTGGGTTACTACAAGCAGAGAGTCCATGAATCCACGTTGGTTGCCATCGTCATCCCTTTCGCAGGGCCATTCCGGGAAAACATAAACTTTCGGTGGCCGCGGCCAACGCCAATCACTTGGCTTTTCGAGTCCTTCGGGAGCTAAGCCAAACTCACACAGAAAGCGTTCCAGAAAGAAGCCCCCAAACCCGTGATCTTCCTCCGGACAAAGGAGGTAGTTCAGGAAGGAAGACACGACAACTTCAGGCAATGTGCGCATGTTATTCTTTACGAGTACCCTCAAGAAATCCACGTGCGTGTCCTTTCATCTTTCAAGTGGTCTTGTCGCCAAGTGTTTCCGCAAGGTGTTGGGCGCAATACCCAGCACCTTCGCCGTCCGCATGACGTTTCCTTCAAAGAGGTTCAGAACATGCTGCAAGTATGCGCGGTAGACCGCCTGCGCCGGTGCCACGTCGTCCGGACGCTCCGGGCAGAAGAGGTGAAGCATACTTGTCTGATCGGTCGCGGTGCCCTGGTCCTCAGTTTGGCGCTCCTCTTCAAGCAGTTCGGATACGGGGCGCATGAGATAGGCGGCCCGCTTCAGCACGTTCAGGAACTGGCGGACGTTCCCTGGCCAATCAAATGTTTGGATGGCATCCCAGTCCTGCTTGTTGAGCTTAAGCTTGTACCCGCTCTTCTCGAGTTCACCAGCGACGTGTGCCGCTATGCTCTTCATGTCATCGGGCCGCTCGGATAGAGGCGGGACACGAATCATGAGAACGTTGAGCCGGTAGAACAGGTCCTGACGAAAAGCCTTATCGGTCACCATGCGTGCGAGGTTCCTGTGCGTAGCCGCAACAATGCGCACATCCACCGCCCGCGTCTTTATCGTGCCGACGGGACGGACCTCCTTGTCTTCAAGTACCCGGAGCAACTGCGCCTGCACCCCGGCGGGCAGTTCGCCGATTTCGTCCAAGAAGAGCGTACCTCCGTGCGCTTCCTCGAAAGCGCCCTTAGTTTCAGTATCCGCACTGGTGTACGCGCCCTTCACATGTCCGAACAGGCGGTCTTCGACCAATGCGGGATTTCCGCCCAGAACAGCGCAATTGACCGCGACGAAGGCGCCGGTGCGTCCGCTGGTGATATGCAGGGCCTTCGCCATCAACTCTTTTCCTGACCCCGTTGGGCCGGTGATGAGCACGGGCTCAGGGACCGGTCCGAGGCGGCCTATTTGTTCTCGCAGACCCTTCATTGCCCGACTCGAACCCAGTGGATGAAGTGCATCCGGTGAGCGCCGGTATTCTTCGACCGCTTCATCAAGCTCACGCGTCTTTTCCTTCACGCCAGCCAGATATTGGATGACCCTCTCGTTGAGCGTGTCATCACCGAAGAAGAAGAACCGCCTGTTCGCGGCACGCACCGCGTCGTGACAGAAGCGGTGCAATTCCGAGCGCGGTGCTTTGTTCCGCAGAGCCTCTTCGGCCAGTTCGGTAATGAGCAAGGCCCGTGCCGATTCCTGTACCCGGAGAGAATCAATGATGGCCTTCGTGGTGGTGGGAGCAGTGCTTAACTGAAACTCCACCTGTTCCGAAAAATGTTTGGCGTGCTGCCGAATGTCGGAACGGTCCGACGCGCCATACCAGACAATCGAAACAGTGTCAGTCAGACAGCGGAGGATTTCGTTCAAGTCATCCAATGGCAAGCTTATACCGACGCCGCAGACGTGTACCGTCCGGGCGAATTTCTCTCCGAACAGTGCCTCAAAGGCTTTCGGAAGATGACGTGGACTCGTGAATTGGATGCGTGCGTCTGGATGCCGCAGAAGGACGGCGGCAGCCGCGCACGCACCCGCCAGGCCGTTCACCGTGAGGACTATATGCCGCCTATCGGATCGAGCAGCTCGCATGAAAGAACCCTTCATAATTTGCGAATGCGCAAGTCAATTATTGAACACCTATGTCGCAAAACGCAAACCCCGTCTTGCGCACTAAGCTCGGAAGTCCTTTAGGGAAAACCGTTTGTGAAAGGAGTGCCGCACGCTTGCCGCAAATTGGCACGAGGTGTGCGTATTCAACCCCGATGATAAAGCACGAGAGAATCGAGGGAAATGGACTATGGCATCAAGGCCGCGATATTTACCGGGCAGGATAAGAGGACATGTGCCCAATGGCTTGTACGACGAGTTGACGGAATCAACATGCGCAGCCATACCCTTCAATGACAACGATCAAATGCTGGAATCCTTGCTCGTCGTTTTCCGCGCACGGGAGGAGCTGGCGGGTAAGGAGCGCCGCTTCCACGACGACGATATGGCACAAGCGAAAACACTTCGAAAGACCGTCCAGCGCCTGACCCGGAACTTTCACGGACGGCTGGCGTCTACGCCCCGTTCAGTACCCTTGGTTGATATCCGCAATCGGTTGCGCCTCAATCGAATTGAGACCGAAATCCTACTGGCACTCTTGCTTGATCCTTTGGGATTGTGCGAACACCGCATTACCGACGTTGGGGACGTTCTTCGCGTCCTCTCTCTACAAGCTTCAAAGTCACTCTCCGCCCTGCGGGCGCTTTCGGAAACCGGGAAGCTGTACAAGAAGGGTATTCTTTTCTACAACGAGCCTGACGAAGACTTACGTGATCGGAATATCTCCATTGACCCGGGCATCGTTCAGACGGTTCTCCAGAACAAGAACACGAGTTCCGGTCTCACGGGCCTCAACCGAGAGGATGATCTGCTCGACGTTCTGGCCCGGCTGACGCGAACGATGCAGAAGAAAAGTGATGCGTTAAACGATGTCATGCGCGGTTACAGCCGTCAGACGGAGTTTCAGAAATGGCACAGGAAACAGGACTGGCTGCTTCGACAACTCGATGAGATACTCCGGGCAAGACCTGCGTGGCGACTCAGCCGTGCTCGCGCCGAAACGGGCGTGTCCGGACAGGATTGGACTCTATTACTTGCTTTGATGGGCAAGGCCCTGAGCCATGTGAAACCCGACGACGACCTTTTCACAGGGGCTGGTTTGAGCCGGGCCATCTGTGACAAACCAGAACAGTTTAGCGGTAGGCTCAACAGACTGTTGTCGAGTGCCCCCTTGCTTAAAAACAGCTACATCCAGCCCTGCGGTGGCAGTGGTGGTCTGCTGTCCGAAAGCGCTGACTCCATTCAGGAGACCGAGTACGAACTCACCGGCAAGACATTAACACTGCTGGGACTCGAACAGTCGGGCAAAACTGCCGTGAAACGGGATGCGGCGTTGCGCATGCCCCGCATTTCATTGAAGGACCTGGCATTACCCCAGCGCACCCGCGAATCGGTCAATCTCGCACTCGACCAGGTGCGCAATTCGGAAAAGCTTATGCAAACGTGGGGGCTGCGCAGCGCCTTCCCATACGGAACCGGTATCGCCATGCTTTTCTACGGTCCTCCAGGAACCGGTAAAACCGCGACAGCGGAAGCCATTGCTCGGGAGTTGGACAAAGCATTACTCGTTGCCGATTACTCCAAGATTCAGAACTGCTTCGTCGGACAGACCGAAAAGAACATCGTGAGCACCTTCCAAAAGGCGCGTCAGAACGACGCTGTGCTCTTCTGGGACGAAGCCGACGCGATGTTCTTCGACAGAGATGCGGCGAGCCGCGCCTGGGAGGTGCGCGACGTCAACGTGCTGCTTCAGGAAATCGAACGCTTCGAAGGCGTCTGCATTCTCGCCACAAACAGGAAAACAACGCTGGACAAAGCTCTGGAACGCCGGATTGCTGCCAAGGTGGAATTCCCGCGTCCGGACCGTGAACTGCGCAAATCTATTTGGCACAAGCTGATACCGAAGCAATTGCCCTTGGCACCCGACGTGGATATTGCGCGCCTCAGCCGGACAGACCTCGCAGGCGGCGAGATCAAGAACGTGATCCTCAACGCCTCTCGTTTTGCCTGCGGCAGGTCTTCGGATGCGGTTGTCACAGCAGGGGATTTCGAGCGCGCATTGGCTATGGAAACGGGAGAACGATGGACGTCTCACTCCGCGAAACGTTCCATCGGTTTCACAATGGAATAAACGTACGAAGGGAGAAGCGAGATGAAACAGATCGGATACAAACTGGCCAGCGGTCTTTTGGGCGTCATTCTGGTTTCCAGCTTCCTGCTGGCCGCCTGCGGGGGAAAACGAACCCCAGACCCCTCATCCGGCGACGTGAGGCAATTGGTGCTTAAGGTTTCCATGAATGCGATACAAAACGCCCTTTTACCCGAGGTGGGAAGCCAGGTCACCGGTATGACGCCCGACGCCATGCTTCGTTTCGGATATCCCGAATTCGATTTTCCGGCGTGGCAAAACCTCCGCAAGGAATCGGAACTGATCGAACAGGTGGTATCCAAAATCGAAGAACAAACGAAGGAT
>CAILVY010000104.1 GCA_903837785.1 Candidatus Hydrogenedentota bacterium | reverse complement strand
GGAATTATCCATCGCGATTTGAAGCCTTCCAATGTCCTTATTGACCTAGACGGCAAGGCAAAGGTTGCAGATTTTGGCTTAGCCATCGGACTGTCTGTATCTCTTGCGACGACGTCTTTCGGCGCGGTTGGAACGCCTTTGTACATGGCACCGGAACAGTTTCAGAACGCTAAGGACGTCGATAGGCGAGCCGACGTCTACAGTTTCGGCGTAACCTTTTACCATGTCCTTGTCGGACAACCACCCTTCAACGGCGACAGTATATTTGAAATTCGCGACAAGCACTTGCAGCAACCGCCAGTTCCAGCCATCAAACGCAATCCCAACTTATCCGAACGAACAAGCCACCTACTGCAAAAGTGCCTCGCCAAACGACCGGACGATCGGTTTCAGAGCTTCGATGAAGTGCTGCAGCTCTTGGATTTCTCCGCGCCTGCTCCATTGTGGGTCTACAAGTGCAACGCAATGTCGAGCGCAGAGGGCGACTGGAACTCCTTCTTCGACGAAGAGGACGGCCAGGGCGTATGGGGCGGGACGTGGTGCATCAATAATCATGCCAGCCGAAAGATCATACGTGAGAAGCTGCAGGTCGGACACTTGGTACTCGCGTGGCAAACCGACAAAAAAGCGGCGTACGGCCTGTGTCGGGTGGCCGCATTGGAAGATGATGGCCAAGACGTCGGAATTGTCCTGGAGACGGTCTTGCGATTTGCGGAGCCGGTTAGGCTGTTGGAATGGAAGGAACAATCGCCGGCGTTAGACAATGGGAAGGCATTCAGGAAGGGGAACGCGGGGACGATTTTTGAAACAACACCCGCTGAAGCTGCTGAAATACTCCGAATCTGCGGGGTAGATCAGGCAGATTCACCAAGCTCCAATCGAAGCAGCAGGGTGTCGAAGGCGAGAGCTCACAACTGGTGGGTCTTCTACATCGACGGGAATGAATGGCTTTCGAATCCGCCATCGAAGTACGACACAGGCTCGTGGGGGTGCAATGATAAAGCCAAGCAAGGCGATTATGGGCTGATCTACGCCAAGAATCCAGTGTCGGCCCTGGTCGGTGTCCTCGTAACCACGAGCAATGCTCGCTCTTACGAGGACGCCGCCCAGCCGTTCGTCTGCGACATCAAGTGCCGCGTGGTCTTCCGCAAGTATCTGACACTGGACGAGATGAGAAAAGACCCAGGGCTTCAATCGCAAACCCTCGTTCAGCAGGGATTCCAAAGCATGTTTGGCCCGCCGTTGATCGAAAACGTTACCCTTAACCGTTTGGCCGCGAAGATACCGCAACTCGCCCGGCTACTCACCGCCGAATCGAAGTAGATGCCACCATCAGACGCAATTCGGCGACACGCCCCCCCTAAATATGTAATCCCGGCCGGATTCACGCACGCTTTCACACAGTCAATCGCTTCGCACCCATCCTGCAAGCGGTGTCGCACAGTAGAATCTCAGCAACGAAGAGAATCATCGGGGGGCCAGCGTCCTGTGTGTTCTCAGGCACCGGTCCCAGCCGCTACCTCGCATCCCGTGGTCTTGCACCATTTTGCGGGGCAGACGAACGGAGAAAGTCAGGTCGGACAAAGCTCCAAGCCTCTCTCTGCGAATCTGAGCCTTTTGTGTGGGACCGGCACCGAAAAGGGAGCCGGTTTCGGGAGGCAGGGCGGTACCAGGTGACGGGGGGTAGATTCTGGTCTACTTCGCCG
>CAILVY010000103.1 GCA_903837785.1 Candidatus Hydrogenedentota bacterium | reverse complement strand
TGCTTTACACGCATAGGGCCACAGGTTCGAGTCCTGTACCGCCCACCATTCCTCTTCTCCGCCATCCGTTGCCACCGCTTGAAAACCCCCGTCATTATTGCCTCTTCTGCGTTTGTGTGCGGGAGCATTATCGGAATAGTTCACTGGTTCTTTTTTGCCAGCAATTGCTACGGAGGCACATGCTGTGCCGGAATTAAGTGCAAGCACAGGTGCAAGCACAGTGCAACTCCCCTGACCCGCATTTGCCGGAATCTTGTCCGTCTGCACGAAAGCATCTTCCATGGGAGGCAGTGATGGAAGGGCCGCCACCGCGCCCGCCAAATCCAGAGGGCATAAAAGTAATTCATCTCAAGAAATTCGTCTCGAAGCCCGCGGTTGAAGGATTTGGCGCAACCGTTTTGCCAAGGCGCGCCGGGTTCGATGGAGAGGGTTGTCCTATTCGCCTTCTCACGCCATTCTTGCATCTCCTTGGCGATGAACTCTGAACCATTGCCGGAACGGGCATGGGCGGACAGACCGTGGCGTGCCGTGACGGCGGACAACATCTCCAGCACCCTGTCGGCCGTGGTGGACCGCACTACATTCCTTCCTGTTGTTCTCCCGAATCGCGGTGAACCCAGTCGACGGCATATCGCGTCAGCTCGGCGGCATTGCCGAAGCCAAGCTTCTCCCTGATTCGTGCACGGTGTGCTTCCACGGTTTTCACGCTGACAAAGAGCGAGCGGGCGATTTCCCGGGGCGGAAAACCTTTTCCCAGCAAACGAAACACCTCGAATTCGCGATTGGACAACTGGTCCACGCTCACGGATTCGCTGCATTTCTCGTGCCCCTTAACGTGGGTCCGCAAAAGCTCCTGGCTCATCCGCGGGCTCAGATAAATCTCTCCCCCGAGTACACGCTCCACCGCCTTCAGAATGGAACGAACCGGCGCCTGCTTCATCAAATAGCCCCGCGCCCCCGCCGCCAGCGCCCGTTCCGCATACAACGCCTCATCATGCATGGAATAGATTAGTATGGGAAACTTTGGACCATATTGCGCCTGTAACAACGGTATAAGGTCCAACCCCGTTCCTGATTTGTCGTTGAGCGTAATGTCCACTATCGCCAAATCGGGGCGAACTCCCCGCATGACATGGAGTAATTCCTCGCGATTTCCCGCCTCCGCGCACACTTCCGCCTCCAGGCCACTTTCCAGAAGCACGCGGATTCCGCCGCGCATGGCGGGATGGTCGTCGACGACAATAATCTTACTTTTTGCCATGATGGTCCTTTCGGAGTATGGTGCCCGAACAGATGCAACTGACTTCAACACCGCCTTCCAGGCGCGCCCTGACCCGCAAGTGTCCGCCAAGGGCTTCCGCCCGGGAACGCATCACAAGAATGCCCAGCCCCCCCGGATGCGCCTGCTTCTCTTCCAGACCGCACCCGTTGTCCAAAACACGGAGCATGAGATTCTCCCCTTCTCGTCTGCATTCGATTTCGACGCAACTCGCCTTTCCATGCCGGATTGCGTTTATGACGGCTTCTTGAGTGATCCTGTAGAGGTGGTTTGCATAATCATCCCGTTCAAAGCGCAGATTCTCCGCAACCCGCACCTCAAATGCAACATCATATACCCTGCCAAGGCGGGCGGCCAGTTTCGCGATCGCATCGGCCAGAAACTGTGTGTCCAAGCTCGCGGGCAGTATGCCGGCGGCAAGACTGTAGGCCGTCCGCACGGAGGCGTTGATTCTGTCGCCAAGCCCGGCGAGGCTGTCCGCCAACTGCTTGTCATTCCCTTTCAGCCCTTCCTCAAGCAAGACCGTCTCGATCTCCAGGGTTTTCAACTCCTGGCAGAGTCCATCATGCAGTTCCTGCCCAAGGCGGGCGCGTTCGGATTCTGCAGATTCGAGAAGATAACGCTGCAGGTTTCGCCGCTCACTGATATCACGAAGCAAGACCTGACAACGGAGTTCACCCTGACTCATGCGCCGCGCGGCCACTTCCACGGGGACCGGCGTCCCGTCTGCACGCTGCAGCTCGGACTCAAAACGCACTTCATGCTGCTCCTTCAGGATTTCAAAGCCCTCCGTGAGTTCGCTCTGGGCCCGTTCGGTGGCCAGTTCACTTAGCCGCTTGCCGGTCAACGCCGGAGGCTCATATCCAAGCATTTCCAGCGTACGCTCATTGAATTCGAGCAGGGCTCCCATTTCATCCAGAATTAACACGGCATCGTTCGAGATGGAGAAGAGCGTGTCAAAGCGCTGACGGCTTTCCCTCTCCTTCCTCTCTTCCAAGGCCTTTCTCTCCGTGATGTCACGCGCGGCCGCATAGATCAGCTCGCCGGAAGGCACAGCCCGCCATTCAATCCACCGATAGCTTCCGTCGCTGTGGCGATACCGGTTGACGAAATTCACCACCGGCGATTGCCGCGAAAGAATCAATGTCGCCTCCAGCGTCAGTGCCAAGTCATCCGGATGCACCAAATCAAGAAAGCGGTGACCTTCAAGATATTCCAGCGTATAACCCAGGCACGCCGTCCACTCCGGGTTGAGCTTTCGAAAGAAACCACGCGTGTCGGCGATGCACAACAGATCCAGGGAAACCTTGAAGTAGCGGTCCACCTCCTCGCTCTTCTGACGAAGCATTTTCTCCACGCGCAGAAGGTCCGTTATGTCGCGGTCGGAGCCGCGCATGCCCTGGCTTGTTCCGCCACTCCCATTCGGCACGCAATTCACCAAAACGTCCAGCGCGTTTCCATCCCGGGTAATCATCTGGCGATGGAAGCTCTTGGGGCTTGCATCGGCCGGACTGAACGGCACGGCCTCTCCTCCGGGGGCTCGGTGCAGGTCGTCAAAATGCAGTTTTCCCACGATCTCGTCCTCGCGGTAGCCCATCATTGAGCGGCAGGCACTGCTGATATACGTGTAAAACCCGTCCGCATCCAGTTCCCAAACGAGGACACGGCTGTGGTCACTAATCTGTTCGAAGCGTTGCTGAACCGCATGAATCTCGCTTGTGCGGCTCAGCACGCGCTCCTCAAGTTGAACTTCACGCCGCCGCAGGAAGTGCACAAAAGCGCCCAGGATTGCCGACAGGACCAATCCGACCACAACAACGAGCTTTTCCCCGTAACGTGGAT
>CAILVY010000102.1 GCA_903837785.1 Candidatus Hydrogenedentota bacterium | reverse complement strand
GTCCACCACCAGAATCTTGATCCCCGAGTTATCCAGGTCTTCATGGATTGGAATGCTGTTTTCCCGGAGAAAACGGATCAAATCTTCGCGCCGAATGCGACGGTGGCCGCCGGGCGTCTTGAAGACGTGGATGCGACCCGCCTCCGCCCATTTCCGGATAGTATCCGCCGTCACATGGCAATACTTCGCCACTTCCGAAGTGCTAAAGGATTGCTTCGTTTCCACAGTTTCTTCTACCTTACTGTTTTGGGAGATTTTCTTGATTTCCACCTTGGCTCCGCATGATAAAGTATCTTTGGGTGTTTTTCAAGTTCCCCAGCACAACGCGGAAGAAATCCCCCCGCCCCCGGTAGCCCCCAAAAAGAATGGAGCTGGAACGGGGAATCGAACCCCGGACCTCGTCATTACGAGTGACGCGCTCTACCGACTGAGCTATTCCAGCATAGAAGAAAATGGTGCCAAGGGGCAGAATCGAACTGCCGACACGCGGATTTTCAGTCCGCTGCTCTACCGACTGAGCTACCTCGGCACCGTATCCCGGATATTCTATCGAATGAAAAGCGCGGAAGTCAAGCGGAACGCGCCCTCCGCAGGCCCGCGCCCTCCGGTCTGGGCGCCGGCGCCTAGCGCGGATTCTTCATGTAGTAGAGAAAGCCGTCTTCGGCGCCGATGACAAGATCGGGAATGGAATCCTTGTTCCAATCCACGATCGCGGGACAAGTATCGTGCCCGGCCAGCTTGAGCGAATCGACCGGCCCCTCGTTCTTGAACTTGGCGGGGAAGGCGCCGTCGCCGACGTTGCGGAGAAAGTCCATGTTCTTGCCGTCCAGCAGGACATCCATCTTCCCGTCACGATCCCAGTCGACGAAGGCAAACTTCCGGCGTCCGCTCTTGCCTGCCGCCTTCTCGTTCAGGCGGAGCGGGTCGCCGTGCGCATTCTGAAAGATGCGTTTGCCGGGAAGCAGGCCGAGGCCTTGTTCCGTCTTCACGCGCTCGAAGAAGGCAAGGTACCCCTCCGTGTCAAGCATCACGAGATCGTTCAGGCCGTCCCGGTTCCAGTCGATGACCGCGGGCGTCGTCCGCCATTGCGTGACGAGTTGCCGGCCCTTCGGGGTCCACCAGCACCAGGCCGGTTTCGGCGTTGGCCCGTCCCAGGCCACCTCGACGGGACGCGCCTTTTCGAGCGTGGGCGCGGTCTCTGTGCCGCAGTTGCGGAACCAGAGCACCTCGCCCCAAATGCTGTTGAGGACCAGGTCGTGCAGGCCGTCGCCGTCCCAATCCGCGACGCTGCAGACTGTGTATCCCCACTTTGCCTCGGCCGGCCCCTGGATGGAGCCATTCGGGCCCGCCTGAATCCGGAGCACTTCGCCGCCCGCATTCACGTGGACGGGCGCGGCCCAACGGGGCTCCGCGCCGCCGCCCAGATTCTCCACGAAATCGACAAAGCCCGCCGTGTTGCCCACGATGAGATCGTCGTCGCCGTCGCTGTCCCAGTCCACGCCAAAGGGCGTGGCGAGCGCGCCCACCTTGACGTGTTCCGCGCGCTGCCGGAAGAAGACCGGCGGCTCGAACTGCGGCATGCCTTCGCGTACTTCGCCGGAGTTCTTCAGGAAGGCCACGCGGCCGTCCTCCTGCGCCACAATCAAGTCGATGCGCCCGTCCTTGTCCCAATCGAAGGCGGTCACCTGAAGCATTTCAAGCTCCATGTGAATCACTTCGCCGTCATGCGTCAGGCAGCGCCCTTCGGCGTAGCGAGGCGCTTGCCGCGTGCCCTCGTTCGCGAAATACGTGAGTTTGTCCAAAAACTCGCCGCACACGAGATCAAGATCGCCGTCGCCGTCGTAGTCGGCGAAACTCGGCGAAGGCGTGCCGAAAACATCGACCGGCTTGCCGCCCGCCGCCACCTTAAACGCGGGTTCATAGTCCGGCGCCTCGTTTGTCCCCTTGTTCCGCGCGACGTAGACATAGCCATGCAGCGGGCCGTGGGTCCATTCGCCCTTTTCATTGAAGGCGTTGTCCCAGCCATACGCCTCCCAATCCGCCACGCCCGCAACGAGGTCGGTGATCCCGTCGCCGTCGTAATCGCAGAAACGCCGCTGATTGTCGCGGTTCCACGGGATCTCTTCCTTGAACGGAATACGCACGGGGTTCTTGAACAACGTCGCGGCGAAGTCCGGATACGTGTTCTCCGCATCGGCCAGGAGCCATTTCCCGTTCACATACGAGCACGAGAGGTTCCGCATGACCGCGGCAAGCTTCCGTCCCGGCGAAAACACGGCCAGGGGGCCCTCCTGCGCCGATTCCTGCGAGAAGAGGAAGATGCCGTTCGACGGCACCCCCGACGATGCCACGAGCAGCGAACAGCGGCCGTTCCCCTCGAAATCGGCCGGAAACGCATGTCCCCACAAGCCCACGCCGAGATCCACAATCAGGCCTTCGTTATTGAACGGGAGAAACTTCAGCGCGGACGTCTCCTCGGCCTGCGCGCCAAGGCAGTGGGCCGCGAGAAAGAGAACCATCGTCAGGACGAACAGACGTGAGAACATGAACGGGCCCTTTCGCGAAAGATGCTTCATTCCGGAGATCGTCTGACAATAGAGCAGGCACGCGGCGGGATGCAACGCGCGGGGCACTGCGGGACCGCCGCGAATCGGGGGCAGCTTGCCGTTCCGGCACCGCCCCCGAACTTCGGCGCGCATCCGCGGCCAGGCGTGGCAATGGACACAGCTTCACGTCCCGGGTTTTCGTTTCCGAGCCGCGCTTGTGAGAGAATGGATACTTCGCAGATTCTTGCGGCTGGGAGTTCACATGATATCGAAGCAGCTTTGTTCCCTCGTCCTGATCCTGATGCTGGCGGCGGGATGCCGCACCTTGCCCGTCCACAACAAACCACTCAAGACCTACTCCCGGGACTATGGATACCGCTATCGCAATATCGCCCCCGGACAGAACGATTCGGACAGCCTGCTGGTGGTGCTTACGTTCAGCGGCGGCGGCACCCGGGCGGCGGCGCTGGCCTATGGCGTTCTCTGCGTGTTGCGCGACACGCCCGTCTACTGGGAGGGGCAGACGCGGCGGCTGCTGGACGAAGTGGACATCATCTCCTCGGTTTCCGGCGGAAGCCTCACGGCGGCCTATTACGGCTTGTTCGGCGACCGCATCTTTGAGGAGTTTCCCCGGCGGGTATTGTACCGGAACATTCAGGGCAGCCTGCTCCGGAGCCTCTTTGTTCCGGGGAATCTCTTCAAATTAGTCTCCCCCTTCTATGGGCGTACCGACCTGATGGCGGACAATTTCGGCCGCTGGATCTTCGAACGGAAGACGTACGGCGACCTGCTCGCCCAGAACCGCCGCCCCTATCTCATCATCAATACGACCGACATGACCCGGGGCAGCCGGCTCGGATTCACCCAAGGGCAGTTTGACCTGCTCTACTCCGACTTGAGCAGCTACCCGATCGGCAATGCCGTGGCGGCTTCGGCCGCGTTTCCCGGGCTGTTGGCGCCGATGACCCTGCACAATTTCCGGAAACCGGAGGACTTTCGTCCGCCGGCTTGGGCGACCGCCGAACGCAGCGGAAAGACCTCCTTTGTCCCCGACGATCAGTCCTGTTATCTAGACGAGAGCCGGCCCTACGTGCATGTCGTGGACGGCGGCGTGTCGGACAACCTGGGGCTCCTCCCGGTGATCATGGGGCTCGACGGGCACTACTCGGACGACAAGATCGGCGACGGCACGACGGACAGCCTGCCAAAGAAAGTCATCATCCTTACCGTGAACGCGGAAGGCAGCTCGAAGCGGACGTGGGACTTGAACATGGGCTTGCCGGGGCTGCTGGACACGCTGCTCAGTTCGGGCACTGCGCCGCTCGGCAACTTCTCGCGGGCGCAAATCAGCTATCTGCGCCAGCAAATCGCCTATCGGGACACGCTTCGGGGCATCAAGCACGAACTTGATCAGCAGGCGGCGGCACAAGGCGCAAGCATCCATATTCCGGCGCTGGACCGGCCCGCGATCGACTTCCATTTCGTCGAGGTGGCCTTCAGCCAGCTCAGAAGCCCGGAACAGCGCGATGAGATGTCGCAGATCCCGACGAATTTCAACCTTGGCACGAAAAAGGTGAACGATGTCTGCGCCGCGGCGAGAGACATACTGGATATCAACCCGGAATTCCAGGCCATGCTCACCACCCTGCGGCCGCCCGACTCCGGGCAGAAATAAGCTGGAGGTCCTGACGGGGCACGGCGAGCGCGTTGATGCGCAATCACTCCGCCGGTCCCTCCATCGAACGGACATTCACGATCCCGACGCGGCGAACGTTCTCCGGGCCGGACTCGTAAGTGATCGGATCGCCCGGCGCATCGTACTTGATCACGTTGCTGATGGCCGACTCGGAGAGTGACCCGGCAATCAGGATACTGTGTTCGGCCCGGCTCATGAGATTGCTGACGAATATCCGATACGTGTCGCCCAACGGCGTGACGCCGCCCCATTTCGGGTTGCTGTCGCCGATCTTCAGTGCGGCGCGGCAGCGCTTGCCCGAGCCCGACGTGTCGATAAGTCCGTCCAAGATGATGTCGTGGATCTTCAGCCCGCTCGCATTCAGGAACCGGACAATGTGATGCCCGCCCGCGCAATAGCCCCGCACGTTGCGCAATGTGACGTGGCGGATGTCGTCCAGGCCGTCCCCGCGGTTGTTGCGCGCACTCGCCATAGTGGACTCCATGCTGCCCGCCGGACGATCCGGGTGCATAATGCAAGTGAAGGCCACGAGGTCATCTCCCGTGTAGCCGGTGATATTCTCGATGGCGATATCGTGGCAGCCCTGGCGCAAATCCAGCCCGTCCTGGTTGAGGATGCTTTGCGATACGCCGTCAATCAGTTTGGCGCCGCTCGAAGCGAAGTCGATGTCGCGGATTTTACCGAAGGCGCAGCGTTCGAGAGAAATCGCCCAGCAATGCGAGTCCTTGATGCGCAGGTTCTCGATGCTGAAGCGTTCCACAAAGGCCAGCAGGATGCCGATGTTGCGCCAGTCGCCCGTCTGACTCTCGCCCGCCACGCCCGCATCTTTCCCATAGGTGCGTTCGCCCAGTGTCTTGGCCGCGTCTCCGGTGGCCCGCGGATGATCCGCGCCCTCCAACAAGACGCTTCCCACGCCCATGAGGTGGATGTCCGTCATCGGCGCGATGTCCGTAATGCCCAGCCCGCAGTTCCCGCTGCGGATGAAGTTGTCCCGGCATCGATCCGACAACTTGATATGGCAATTCTCCAGCACGAGCGTCGTTCCGCTCTGCACAAGGATGGCCGAATCGAGCAGCCAGAAGTCCCGGACAGCGTCCTTCGTCCGATTGAGCTTCGGAATGACCACCGGCGTGCCGGCCGCAGCCGCCGCGGCAATGGCCTGGTTGATCCGTTCGCTGTCGGAACCGTCAAAATCATTGGGGCTCATTGCCGCGGCAATCGGGGTGGACGCCGTTGCCGCCTGGGACGGCGGCGTGTCCGGCCCCGCCAAAGCGTCCGAACCCGACACGGCAAGAAGAAGGGCGGCGCAGAAGATGCCGCGGCCAACAAGCGATGTCATTGCTTCACCTCCGTTCAACACTTCAACACCCGCAGTTCTCACAGGATACACATGCGCGCGACGGAACGAAAGAACCTCTCCCGGCGCGACAAGTGGCATCGACTGCTCTGTTCCTCAGGCACAGGGGGGCTGAAGGATCTCACGCGAGGCCCGCCAGAGGCGGACAAGCCCGCCAGAGGCGGACAAGCCCGCGAAGGCGCGAATGCGTCCCCGCACACGGGAGGATGGGAAGGGGAAGAATGAACCACGAAGACTCCAAGGCAGCAAGACCCCAGAATCTGCATTTGAATGGCGTGTCCCCGAAATGCCCAGGCTACGCGGACCCGGGACAGAAATCGTCCTCGCTGCCTTGTCCCGGACAGTAGTCGTATGCGCCGAGATTGAAAAACTGGATGCCGCGCAGAAGCTCGGACAGGTTCATGTGCCAGTCCTGCGGATAGTAATCGCCTGCGTGCGGCGCGCAGGAAGTGTCTCCTGGCCCGGGCGCGTACCCGTCATCCGTCCCCGCCTCGCAGTGAAACCCGTCAGAATTGTAGTACTGGACCAACCGCAGTAGTTCCGAGAGATCGATCAGGCCGTCCCCGTTCAGGTCTGCCGTATGGCGTACCGGCCCATCCGCGTTACAGGGGTCGTGATCAACCATCGCGCCGCGGGCCTCCAGAACGCGGATCTCCGCGCACGCCCGTAGCGACAGCGGATTGCCAAACAGGAGAATCTCGTCCCCTGCGCCAAGCCCGGAATTGGCAAGCAATGAGTCTATCTCCCTTACTTGATTCGAAGAGAGATACAGATGATGGAGGGCCGTTAGACCGGACAACGGGTCCAAGTCTGCGACCTGGTTGCCCGATAGGTTCAGAACCATGAGATTTCTGAGTCTGGACAACGGATTCACGTCAACTATCTGGTTCCAGTCGAGCCGTAGCTTCGTCAGGTCAGTGAGACCGGCCAGCGGGTTAACGTCCGCGATCTGGTTGTCCGACAGGGACAGAGCCTCGAGGCCAGTGAGACCGGCCAGCGGGCTAACGTCCGCGATTCGATTCGAAGCGAGCCACAGTTCCGTGAGCTGAGTGAGTCCGGAAAGCGGGCTCACGTTCACGATCGGATTGTCTGAGAGATCCAGCCACATGAGGCCAGCGAGACTGGACAAAGGGCTCACGTCCGCGATCTGGTTCACTTGGAGGAGCAGTAGCAAGAGACTGGTGAGATTGGACAGCGGACGTACGTCCGTGACCTGATTGTCGTTAAGATAGAGGAATACGAGTCCCGTAAGATTGGAAAGCGGACTTACATCTGCGATTTGGTTGTTCGAGAGTTCCAAGCCAATGAGGTTGACGCAGTGTTCAATGCCTGATAGACAGGCGATGCCTGCGGAAGGCGCATTGAGTGTTTCCAGCCCCAGGAGATCGCTGTCGAGAATATCCCCCGTGGGTTTGTGGATCGCCTGGCGGATGACCGCTTCGAGCTTCGGGTCCGGGAAGGCGACGACCTCGGCGGTCCTTCCGGCAATCTCACCGGCAGGGTCCCCGGCTTCCGCCAGACAAGCGAAGCACAGGAATGGCAGCATGAGCCCCAGCACGCGCAGCACTTTCATTGGGCACCCCTCATCATCCTGTCTGATTCCTCTCGCACACCTAATAGTATGACGGAATTCCCCACAACCGTCAAGAACAAGGTTGTTTTCCACTGTAAACGCTTCACAGGGGTTGCGCGGATGAAGTCGAAGATCTCCCGAGCGGCGGGCGTCCCCCTGACGAGGGGCGGGCGGCAAGGAGCAGGGCGGCACAGAAGATGCCGCGCAGCATAAGGCAGGTCATTTCATCGCCTCACTTCCTCCCGACGGCCAAATTCCTGCTCCGCCCTGATCATCCATGAACCGGCGTGCCGTCACGGCTTCCTCCGAGAACTCCGTGGTTCACTCCTCCAAGAAATGAGATAACGCCAGGCTGACACCTCTTCGAAACCACGGTGAACTCAGAGTTCACGGAGAAGGAAAGCCGAGGCGCAAGCGGAGCATGGAGACCGGTGGGGCCTGCAGGACTCGAAGCTGCGGCCGAGTGCCCATGGGCCATGCCTTTCGGGGACGCATGGAATTTCAGGGAGTTGCCGGCGGGTGGAAACCCTGTTTCCCCAAACGTCATCTGTGATCCCGCAACGTAATCGAGGCCAGGCTTGCTTGTGCGGGGGTGGTGTGCCATGCTGCAGGGAAGCAAGGCATGAGGACGGGTCATGTGTGACACGCTGGCAGTGGTGTTTCCGGACCGGGTGTTGTTCGCGAAGAATTCGGATCGGGATCCGAATGAGGCGCAGGTGCTGGAATGGCATGGGCGCATGTTGCACGCGCCGGGGACAGCGCTCCGCTGCACGTGGATATCGATTCCGCAGGCGCGGGAAACTTTCGCCGTGCTGATCAGCCGCCCGTTTTGGATGTGGGGAGCGGAGATGGGCGCGAACGAGCACGGCGTCGTCCTCGGAAACGAGGCGGTGTTCACGCGGCAGCCTTATGCGCGGAGCGGGCTCACGGGGATGGACCTGCTGCGGCTCGGCCTGGAACGTTCGGACACGGCGGAGCACGCGTGCGAAACGGTGATACGGCTGATCGAGGAATTCGGACAGGGGGGCGGCTGCGGCCACGAGAACCGGCGCTTCACGTATCACAACAGTTTCATCGTCGCGGATCCGCGCGCGGCCTATGTGCTCGAGACGGCCGGCCGCGAGTGGTCCATGGAACGGGTCGAAGGGGTGCGGTCGATCTCGAACGGACTCACGATTCCGGGTTTCCGGGAGCGCTATTCCGATCGGCTCAAGACGGGCGTGTCCGGGTGCCGGCTGCGTCAGGCGCGGACAACCGCGCTGGCACAGGGATGCCGGAACGCGGGCGGCCTGTTCCGGGTCCTGCGCGATCACGGGGAGGACGCGGGGGCACCGCGCTATTCGTGGGTCAACGGCGGCATGCGTGCGCCGTGCATGCACGCGGGGGGCATGGTCGCCGCGAGCCAGACGACGGCCTCGTGGGTGGCCGAGTTGACGCCGGGCAATGCGCAACATTGGGTGACCGCGACGGCCGCGCCGTGCACGAGCCTGTTCAAGCCGGTCGCTGTCGAAGACGCGCTGGATCTCGGTCCGGCGCCGGCCGGCCGCGCGGATGATTCGTTGTGGTGGAAACAGGAACGGCTTCATCGGATTATTGCGCGCGATCCCGCGCGCCTGCTGCCGCTGATTGAAGCGGAGCGCGATGCGGTCGAGCGTGCATGGCTCGAGCATCCGCCCGCGCCCGGCGCGGCGTTCGAAACGCACCACCGCCTGCTGGAGGATTGGGTTGACCGGGTGGCGCGTGTTGCCGCAGCCGATACGCGGCCGTGGTACGTGCGGCGGTACTGGCGAAAGCGCAATCATCGGGCCGGACTGGACGGTTGAGTGCGGAGTGCCTAGCGGTCTTCGTACCAGTACTTGCGGGCGAAACGTTCCAGGGACCGGGTGTTGAAGAAGAGGGCGTAGAGCCCCTTCAGCATGACGGGGATGTAGTGCCAATCGCCGTGCTTGTCCCATTTCCGCGTGGACGTGACGGCTTTGACGGCCGTGACCCGCTTGAGCTTCTGACCGCGGCTGCGCCCGAGCTTGCGTAATGCGAAGAGGAACGTGCTGTCCTCCGAGAAGAGCTTGTTCTCGTCGTAGCCGCCGAGCGCCTCAAAATCAGCGCGCCGGCAGAAGACCACGCCGGTGTCCATGCCGGTGATCCAGAAGACCGGCACGACAATCGCATAAATTGCCGCAATGCCCGGAGAGAGGCGTTCGGCGCGTACGCCGCTGGCGCCGCCCACGGCCTCGCCCGTGTTCATCACAGCTTCGATTGCGTTGAAGGTTTCGGGATGGATCTGCGAGTCCGCGTCGATGAACGCCAGAATCTCTCCGCGCGCGGCGCGTGCGCCCCCGTTCCGCACGGCCGCGATTACGCGCTTCTCGACGCGCACCACCTGGCAGCCGCGTTGCCGCGCGATCTCGGCGGTGGCATCGGTCGACGCGTTGTCCGCAACGATCACCTCGACCGCCTCCGCACCCCGATAATAACGTTCTCGCGCCGCGTCAACCGTGTCGAGCAAGCGCGGAAGGTAGTCTGCCTCGTTGTAGGCCGGAATCACCATCGAAAAATGGGGCGTCGCCGCCGGGGTTTTGCTTGAAGTCTCCATGCACCGCCTTGGTTGGGTTTCCCTGCACAGGATCTACCCGTGCCCTGCTGCTTTGTTACACGCCCGGGCATGCCACGCGGGCGAGACAAACGAACGGCCTCCGGGGTCTCCGGAGGCCGTGCCGCCCAAGGGATCTGGGACGTTCGCGCCTAGTAAGCTGTGTTATTCCGGGCCAGTTGCGTCTGCGCCGCAACGAGTTGCGGCGCGGGATTGACGGTGCATCCGCGGAGATGGGTTTCGAAATGGAGGTGCGGGCCGGTGGATCGTCCGGTCGAACCCACGTTTCCGAGCACGGTATTCTCATTCACCTGCTGCCCCACGGACACGAGGTTCTTGCTCGTGTGGGCATAGAGGCTCTCGAGGCCGTCCTCGTGCTGGACGGTGATCATCCGCCCATAGCCCGCCTTCCACCCGCTGAAGGTGACGGTGCCGGGCTTGATGGCGTAGATGGGGGTGCCGGAGGGGGCGGCAAAGTCCATGCCGTCGTGAAAGTCCAGGCGTCCCGTGAACGGGTCCTTGCGGAGTCCGTAACCCGAGCTGATTTCGGCGGATGCGTGGAGCGGGTTCGCCCATACTTCCGACTTCTTCGCCGCGGCAGGTGTTTCCTTTTGCAGCGCGTTCAGAATCTTCCGGGCGAGACCGCTTTGGGTCCGCACAGGCGAATGAATGATGAAATCACTCAAGGGCCGGTCATTGAGCACGGGACCGCCCTGCCGTTGGGGAAGGGGCTGGGCCAAGGGTTGCTGCAAGACCGACAAGTCAATCTTCTGCCCGGTCTGAATGACGTCGGGATTCTTGAGTCCGTTGGCCTTTGCCACGCGGTCCACCCCGGCGCAGACCTCCGCATTCGAGGGCGTGCGGCCCGGCTGGCTCAACTGGTTCCGGACGATCACCGTGAGGTTTTCGCCGGATACCACCTGATGCGCGGCCTGCTGCGTGGCCAGCGCGGCGGTGAACGCCGAGCGGAAATCCGAGAGGAGCGGGCCGGCCTGCCTCAGAAAACGAAAGGATGCCGCATTCGCCTCGCTTCGGTTGGCTACACGGTTGACATCCATGACCCTGACGCTCCTCCAGGCATTGCGCGAAACGTGAAAGCAAGCCTTGTGCCAGTGAATGCATGGAAGCACAACCCCTTACATAGCCGTGAGTTATGAGCGGATGCGGAATGGGCGGGAAGATCGGGGTGGCTGCAAGATCTGCCCGGAACCGGGCCGAAGCTGCCTACTGAAGCTGGACGGCGTACACGAGGACGTCGCCCTCCCGATGCGCCGGCCTGAGCCAGGGATGCTCCTCGGGGACCATGCCTTGGGGCATCCGCTCATAGGGCCCGAAGAGGACATACGACACCCGGTAGCGGCGAATCATCTGCTGTTTGAAGGCGTCATCGCCGCGCACCCCGTAGAAGCGGCCGATCTCGGCATTCTTCGTGTCGTACCACGCCGTCAGCATGTCGTGTCCCGTCACGGTCTTGTTGTTGGCGACCACCGGAACAAATTGCGAGGTGGTGTCCGAGGCCAGCACCACCGCATTCGGGTCCGCATTGTCTTCGAGCCACCGCAGCGCCTGAAAGACGTTCTCGGACACGTAATAGCGCCAGGGCGGATTCTGCGGCCCGTTCAGGTCCGTAAAAAATCGCCCGTAGACGTATGCGGAAGAGGGCAGGCACAGCAGCACGAGCGCCAGGCCCGCCATCGTCCTGGGGACGTTCCAGCGCGCGCTCAGCCGCGCATAGAGCCACGGGATGGGTCCAAGCATGGCCAACAGCACAGGCGCGATGCAGTACGCTTCGAACGAAGATTCATGGGCCGCTGTGTAGTACGGGAACGTGTTCTCGAGGAGCCAGGCCATGAAGAGCCAGGCGCCCAGGACGATTGTGGCGACATCCGTGTTCCGCAATTTGCTGAGTCCCGCGGCGGCGAATCCCGCACAGGTCAACAAGAAGGGCAGGCCCAGCCACAGGATCATGGGGACGAGCAAGAGTCCCTCGCGTTTCCATCCGCCCATGCCCAGCACGTCCGCATGGGCCAACCACACGAAGTACAACGCGGCCGGCAGATGCACCAGCCCGGCGAGGGCATAATTGCCGATGCGCCGCAGGTCGAAGCGGCCCTCGCGCCAGCACAAGATCAAGGGTACGAGCGCAAAGACCAGATACGTCTCCGGGATGTGGTAGGGCCGCACCGCCGTCCGCAGGATTGCGGCAAGCCCGCTGTACACGAAATAGCGGCGCAGCCCGCGCTGCTCGCCCAGGACCAGGAATCCATACTGCAGCGCCGCCAGTCCCACCGCGCGCGCGAAATGCGGCTTGTTCACGAGATAAGCGCAGGCGGACACGCCCTGCAAGTCGAGAGGATACGGCAGGTGCAGCCCCAAAGCCCTGTCCGCGAGCCAAATCGTCCAGCCCAGACCCGAACCCAAGGCCGCCAATGCCAGTGCGAGGCGCCGCGCCCCCGTGGTCTTCAGGCAGGAACGCGCGAGGAAGTAGATCGAGAACAGCACGAAGAACGCGGTGAACACGCGGTCCGCGTGGAAGGTGGCGATCAGCGAGAGACCCGTCCACCGCGCAAACGAGCCAAAGAGCCACCACTCGAGGTTGAAGTAACTGCGCGGCAGCGGTTCCGGTGTAATCTTGTTCTCGATCAGGTGACAGCCGCGCTCCACTTGTTTCGCCATCATCAAATAGCCATTGGAGCCGTTCGTGCCGCGGCCAATGAATCCCATGAAGCGTTCCCCGGCGGGCGTGTGCTGGTAGCCGTACAGGTACGGGAGCGTACCCGCCACGGCGATGACCGCAGCCAGGATTAGCGGGAAGCCATATTCCCGCGCGCTCAAGATGTGTTCCCGATTCATCACCCCACACCCGGAGTTGATTGGGCCAGGATTCCGGTTCCGGCACTCTGCGGAACCATACCTCAGGCGCCGCCGCGGGCACAAGTGGCCCCGGGTTCATGAGCGCCCGGCCCAGGCCGGCGCACCCGGAACTGCATCCGGGCACATGGTTTCAGGGCGAGGCGCACGGAGGATGATCGAGAGGAGGCCTGAGACTTCAGGCAATCCTACGTGTTTTTCCCTGATGTCATGCTACGTCGCGGATGGTACATTCCTTTCGCTGGAGAAGGCGTGCCGGATTTCCTTTCCTGATGATCCGGCCAGGGTTGAGCTGTCCGTGCGACCTGTGTGGCCGGCTCCACAAGCGTCCCGTACGAAAGCCCGAAAGGACCAAACCCCATGCGCGGCAGAATTCATCTCTTCAGTGTCCTGCTCCTCTCCTCCCTTGTGGCCACGAACGCGGCCCAGGCGAAGACCAGCTACATGAACAGCTTAAGGAGCCAGTATCCAAACGTTACGGGTACGCGCCTGGACACATGCAAGATGTGTCATCCCAATTACCCGACGATCAGCCATAATTCGTTCTCGAACGACTATCGGAACAACAGCCACAGCTTCGTCAACATCGCCGCCCACGATCCCGACTCGGACGGCTACACGAATCAGATCGAGATCGCCAATCTGAGTTTCCCCGGCGACACCGCGGACAAGCCGGCCGACAGCGTGGCGCCCGTCCTCACCTTGCTCGGCGATGCGCACCCGGCCATCGCCTGTGGAAGCACCTATGCCGATGCCGGCGCGACCGCCAGCGACAACATCGAAGGCAATATCAGCAGCAGAATTGTGAAGACCGGATCGGTCAATTCCAGCGTCCCCGGCGACTACACCCTCACCTACAACTGCACGGACCATGCCGGCAATGCCGCCACGCCCGTGACGCGCATCGTTACGGTGTCGGATAGTGCAGCCCCCACGATCACCCGCCTCGGCCAGGCGGTGGTGAGCGTGCCGTGCGGCGGGGTCTATGCCGATGCCGGCGCCACCGCTTCGGACCTCTGTGCCGGCGTGCTGACCGCTTCAATCGTTGTCACGAACCCCGTGGACACCCATACGCCCGGGCAGTACACCGTCACCTACACGGTCAGCGACCCTTCGGGCAATCCCGCCGTGCCGGTCACACGCACCGTCAACGTTATCGATGCTACGGCCCCGACCCTCGTGGTCGTCGGCGCCAATCCGATGTCGGTCGCCTGCAAGGGTGTGTTCAGCGATCCGGGAGCGACTGCCAGCGACACGTGCGGCGGAAACCTCACTTCGTCGATTACGGTAAGCGGCACGGTCAACGTCAATGTACCCGGCGAGTACAGCGTCCTGTACTCGGTTTCCGATCCCAGCGGCAACCCTGCGTCGGTTACGCGGAGCGTGAACGTGACAGATACGGCCGCGCCCACGTTGACGCTCAACGGCGCAGTCCATGTCACCGTCGCCTGCAAGGGGGTCTATGCGGATGCGGGCGCCACAGCCTCCGACGCTTGCGCAGGCGATCTCAGTTCAGTCATTGTGGTCACGGGCTCCGTGAACACGAACACCCCCGGCGATTATACGCTCACCTACAACGT
>CAILVY010000101.1 GCA_903837785.1 Candidatus Hydrogenedentota bacterium | reverse complement strand
CGTCAGCCACGAGAGATTTCGGCTGCCGGTTTTTATGGTTATGGATTATGACACGAAAGAACACTCTTCACATTCACGAAGGCAACGCCGTCAAAGGCTTCATTGCCCCACAATTTTCATGACCAGATCGTAGACGAAGTTGACCTGCTCGTCGATGGTCAGTTTCGAGGTATCGACCATGACCGCATCGGGATGCCGTTTGAGCGGCGCGTGGGTGCGCTCTTCGTCGTCTTTGTCGCGCTTCTTGATCTCCGCTTCGAGTTCTTCGATGCTCGGAACCGCCGAGCCGTTCGCCTTGAGCGAGAGTTCTGCGTGACGCCGTTTGGCGCTGGTCATGCCGGTAGAGCAACCATTGGCCGCTGTTGACCGCCGCCTTCTGGTTCTGCATGCCGGTGGCCATGTTGATGCCGTGCGCGATGCAATGGCTGTAGGCGATGATCAACGAGACGCCGGGATAACTCTCGGCCTCGACGAACGCCCGCAACGTGTGTTCGTCCTTCGCGCCCATCGCCACGCTGGCGACATAGACGCTGCCGTAGCCCATCGCGATCATGCCGAGGTCCTTCTTGCGCGCCGGCTTGCCGGCCGCGGCGAACTTGGCCACCGCGCCACGCGGCGTGGCCTTCGACATTTGCCCGCCGGTATTGCTGTACACCTCGGTATCGAGCACGAGGATGTTGAGGTTGCGACCACTGGAGAGCACATGGTCTAAACCGCCGTAACCGATGTCGTACGCCCAGCCGTCGCCGCCGATGATCCACACGCTCTTTTTCACGAGCATGTCGGCCACGCTCAGCAACTGCGTCGCCAAACTCTTGGCCAGCGCGTCGCCTTCCTGCTGGAGGCGGGCCAGCTTGCCCTTCAACTCCGCCACGCGTTGCCGCTGCTCATAAATACCGGCCTCGTCTTTCTGGTCGGCCTTGAGCAACGCGTCCGCCAGTTGGTCGCCCAACTTCGGCGCCAAACCGCGAACGAGTTCCTCGGCAAACTCCTTCTGCTTGTCAATCGAGAGCCGGTAGCCCAACCCGAACTCCGCGTTGTCCTCGAACAACGAATTGCTCCACGCCGGGCCGCGCCCGTCGCTGTTCTTCGACCACGGGGTGGTTGGCAGGTTGCCGCCGTAAATCGAGGAGCAACCGGTGGCGTTGGCCACCAGCATCCGGTCGCCATACAACTGGCTGACCAGTTTCACGTACGGCGTCTCGCCGCAGCCGGCGCACGCGCCGCTGAACTCGAACAACGGCTCCTGCAACTGCTGGTGCGGGATGCTGTTGATCTTCAACTTCCGGCGATCCATCTCCGGAATACTGAGGAAGAAATCCCAGTTGGCCGACTCGGGCTTCCGCAACGGCGCCTGGTCGGCCATGTTGATCGCCTTGCGTTTCACCTCGGTCTTGTTGCGGGCCGGGCAGATGTCCACGCACAACGCGCAACCGGTGCAATCCTCCGGCGCGACCTGGATCGTGAACTTCAACGCCGTCTTCTTCCATTCTACGTCGCGCGCGTCCGCGCTCTTGAACGTGGCCGGGGCCTTCGCCAACTCCGCCACGTCGTACACCTTGCCGCGAATCACGCCGTGCGGGCAAACCAGCGCGCACTTGCCGCACTGGATGCAAACCGACGCGTCCCACACCGGGATTTCGAGCGCGATATTCCGCTTCTCAAACTTCGCCGTGCCGGTGGGGAACGTCCCATCCACCGGGAACGCGCTGACCGGCAGCCAATCACCGTTGCCGGCAATGATGGGGCCGAGCACGTCGCGCACGAACGCCGGCGCGTCCGCCGTGACCGGTGACGCGAGACCGATGCCGCCCGTCGTGGCCGGCACCGGCACCTCGAACATGTTGGCCAGCGTGTTGTCCACGGCCTTGATGTTCATCTGGACGATTTCGTCGCCCTTCTTGCCGTAGGTTTTCTTGATGGATTTCTTGATCTGCTCAATGGCTTCTTCGCGGGGCAACACGCCGCTGATGGCGAAGAAACAGGTCTGCATGACGGTATTGATGCGCCCGCCCATGCCGCAGTCGTGGGCCACTTTCACGGCGTCAATCGTGTACACCTTCACTTTTTTGGCGATGATCTGCTGTTGCATCCGGGCCGGCAACTGCGCCCAGACCTGGTCGGGGGCGAACGGGGCGTTCAGGAGGAACACGCCGCCGGGCATGATGTCTTTGAGCATGTCATACCGGTCGAGGAAGATCGGCTGGTGACAGGCGACGAAGTTGGCCTTGCCGACGAGGTAGGTCGAGCGGATCGGCTCGGGACCGAACCGCAGGTGCGACACGGTCATCGAGCCGGACTTCTTCGAGTCATACACGAAATAGCCCTGCGCAAAGTTCTCCGTGTCCTCGCCGATAATCTTGATCGAGTTCTTGTTCGCGCCGACGGTCCCGTCCGCGCCCAGTCCGAAGAAGATCGCCCGAACCGTCTTCGGGTCTTCCGTCGAGAAGTTGGGGTCAAAATCGATGCTCGTGTGGCACACGTCGTCGATGATGCCCACGGTGAAGTTGTTCTTCGGCTTCGGCTTGGCCATCTCGTCGTAGACGCCCTTAACCATGCCCGGCGTGAACTCTTTCGAGGACAGGCCGTAGCGGCCACCCAGAATGCGCGGCATCGTGGCGAACGGCGCGATGCCGTTGACCATCGCCTCGTTCACCGCCGTGACCACGTCCTGATAGAGCGGCTCGCCCAGGCTGCCCGCTTCCTTGCAGCGGTCCAGGACCGCAATCGTCTTCACGGTCTTCGGCAGCACCTTCACAAAATCGGCGATTGAGAAGGGCCGGTACAGGCGAATCTTCACCACGCCGACCTTTGCGCCCTGCTGGTTCAGGAAGGCCGCGGTCTCCTCCACCGTCTCGGCGCCGGAGCCGATCAGCACAATCACGCGGTCCGCATCGGGCGCGCCGCTGTAGTCAAAGAGGTGATACTGCCGCCCCGTGAGCTGCGCCAGCTTGTCCATGTGCTTCTGCACGATGGCCGGGCAGGCGTTGTAGAACGGGTTCACGGTTTCGCGGCCCTGGAAATACACGTCCGGGTTCTGCGCGGTGCCGCGGATGCACGGATGATCCGGCGACAGGGAGCGTGCGCGGTGCGCCGCGACCAGGTCCTCGTCAATCATGGCCCGCACGTCGGCTTCATCCAGCTGTTCCACCTTCGCCACCTCGTGCGAGGTCCGGAATCCGTCGAAGAAGTGCATGAACGGCAAGCGCGCTTCGAGCGTCGCCGCCTGCGCGATCAGCGCAAGGTCGCCCGACTCCTGCACGGAATTCGAGGCCAGCATGGCGAAACCGGTGGTGCGCGCGGCCATCACGTCCGCGTGATCGCCGAAAATCGACAGGGCCTGCGCCGCCAGCGCCCGCGCCGACACGTGAATCACGCACGGCGTCAGCTCGCCCGCAATCTTGTACATGTTCGGCAGCATCAGCATGAGGCCCTGCGACGCGGTGAACGTCGTGGTCAGCGCGCCCGCCTGCAGCGCGCCGTGGACCGCGCCGGCTGCGCCGCCTTCGCTCTGCATTTCCACCACCAGGGGGATAGTGCCCCAAATGTTCTTCTTGCCCTCGGACGCCCACTGGTCCGCCCATTCGCCCATCGCGGAGGACGGCGTGATGGGATAAATGGCGGCAACCTCATTCGTGAGGTAGGCGACACGGGCTACCGCCTCGTTCGCGTCCAGCGTAATCATTGGTCTAGACATGCTTGACACTCCAAACTTGTGGCTGCAAACAGCGCCGGAAACCGGCGCGATACCGAAAAAACACAAGGCGCGGCCCTCCGCTCTCCAAAAGCGGCAAGAACGGAAAGACACGCGAAATCCCTGAATCACGACGAAACCGCCACTGCTGGGAAGCCGCGGCGGCGGAAATCCGCTTCCAAAAACGTCCCATTATGTACCTTACCCGGCCTCCGATGCAATTCCCGGGCGCCCGTTTCTCATCTTGTCTGAAGAAGGTCATTGCTGCTATGGTTATCCTGAGGGCAGTGGGGATGGCCCGGTGCGTTCTTAAAAAACGGGAGGAAGTTTATGCCGCGGGTGATGAAATACACAGTGGTGCCCAAGCTGCCGGAGCGCATAGAACATTTGCTGTCCGTGGCCGACAACCTGTGGTGGTGCTGGGATCCGGAGGCCATCGAGCTCTTTTTCCGCATCGACCGGGAACTCTGGTCGAAAGTGCATCAAAACCCGCGCCGCCTGCTCGGGGAAGTCAGCCAGGTGCGGCTCGAGGAACTGGCCAAGAATGACAGCTTCCTGGCCCATCTGGACCGGGTGTGGGACAAGCTCCAGCGCTATGTGGGCGGCCACACGTGGTACGAACGGAATCCGCATGCGCCCGAGCAGATTCTGGTCTGCTATATGTCCGCGGAGTATGGCATCCATGAGTCCATCAGCATCTACTCGGGCGGCCTCGGCGTGCTGGCCGGGGATCACCTCAAGGCGGCGAGCGACCTGGGCCTCCCCCTCATCGGCGTCGGCCTGCTCTACCGCGAGGGCTACTTCCAGCAATACTTGAATGCGGACGGCTGGCAGCAGGAGACCTATCCCCGGAACGATTTCCACAACATCTCGATCCAACAGGTCCGGGATGCCTCGGGCAAGCCCCTGGTGATTGAAGTCGAGTATCCCGGACGGATGGTCAAGGCGTACCTCTGGAAATGCCAGGTCGGCCGGGTGCCGCTCTACTTGCTGGATTCCGATCATGAAGACAACACGCCCGCGGACCGCGCAATAACGGGGCAGTTGTACGGCGGGGACCGCGAAACACGCATCAAGCAGGAGATCATGCTCGGCATGGGTGGCGTCGTGGCCATGCACGCCCTCGGCCTCGAACCGAGCGTCTATCACATGAACGAAGGCCACGCCGCGTTCATGACGCTGCAACGGGTGAGGGATGTTGTGCTCCGCGACAAGCTCACCTTCAACGAGGCCATCGAGACGGTCAAGGCGGGCAGCTTTTTCACCACACACACGCCGGTGCCCGCCGGCAACGACATGTTCGACCCGGGCCTGGTCGAGAACTACTTCCGGAAGTACTGCGCGGACATGGGCATCGGCCTCCAGCAATTGCTGGCCCTCGGACGGCAGGATCCCGCCGACTCGCGCGAGCCGTTCTGCATGACGGTGCTCGCGATCAAGCTCAGCGCGGGCGCCAACGGCGTGAGCAAGCTGCACGGCGAAGTCTCGCGCGACATGTGGTCGCGCACCTGGCGCAACATCCCGTCGAGCGAGGTGCCGGTCACCTCGATCACGAACGGGGTGCATATCCGCACCTGGATCTCGCACGACCTGGCCGATCTCTACGACCGCTATCTCGGCCCGGAGTGGATCAACCGCCCCGACGACCAGAGCATTTGGCGGCACATCGACGAGGTGCCCGACACCGAGCTCTGGCGGACGCACGAGCGGCGCCGGGAACGCCTGGTGAACTTTGCGCGGCATCAGTTGCGGGAGCAGTTGCTGAACCGGGCGTCGCCCAGCGCGGAGGTGCGGCAGACGGTTGAGGTCCTCGATCCGGAGATCCTGACGATCGGATTTGCGCGGCGATTCGCCACGTACAAGCGGGTCACGCTCATGCTCCGGGACCCGGCCCGCCTGAAGCGCATCCTCACGAATCCCCAGTGCCGCGTTCAGCTCATCCTGGCCGGCAAGGCCCACCCGCAGGACACGGAAGGCAAGAAACTGATCCGCGAGATCATCCATTTCGCGCGCGATCCGGAAGTCCGCAATCACGTGGTTTTTCTGGAGAACTACGACCTCAACGTGGCGCGCTACATGGTTCAGGGCGTGGACTGCTGGCTGAACACGCCGCGCCGGCCGATGGAAGCCAGCGGCACCAGCGGCATGAAGGCCGCCGCCAACGGCGCGCTCAACATCAGTATCCCGGACGGCTGGTGGTGCGAGGCGGAACAATTGGGCGACAACGGGTGGAGCATTGGCAAGGGCGAGAATTACGACAGCACGCAGGAGCAGGACCTGGTGGAGAGCGAGGCGCTCTACGAGATCCTCGAGAAGGAAGTGGTGCCGATCTTCTATGAGCGGACCCAGGACAATCTGCCCCGCGAATGGATTGGGCGGATGAAGGCGGCCATACGCACGATCTGCCCCATGTTCAACACGTACCGGATGGTGCAGGAGTACACGGACCGCGCGTACATCCCGTGCTCCGCCCGCCGAATCGAGCTCATGGAGAACAACCGCGCGCGGGCGCTCGTGCTGGCGCACTGGAAAGAGAAGATCGCCGCGAATTGGTCTCAGGTTCGTTTTGTCAACGTGGATTGCGGCCCGACCGAGGGCTTGCCCGTGGGCGCCAGCCTGCATGTGACGGCCGAAGTCTTTCTGGGCCCGCTGACCAGCTCGGATGTGACGGCCGAGGTCTACTTCGGCGAGTTGGATCCCGTAGGCCAGATTCCCAAGGGGCACACGGTGGAGATGACGTGCACGAAGAGCCTGGGCAACAATACGTTCCGGTTTGAAGGCGCCATTCTCTGCAAGGAAACCGGACAACAGGGATTCACGGTGCGCGTGCTCCCGTACCACGCCGATCTGGCCGAGAAACACGAGACCACCTTGATTGTCTGGGCATAACCGGGCGGGCTGCGCGGACTGAAGCGGGCATTGACGGACGCAGGCGCGTTCCGTCCGTGGGGCGCGGCGGTTCGTTGCGCCGCTTGCGCGGGAATGTACGTTGGGCTCCGCGCGTTATTCCGGGCGGGGAACTGTACTGCGCCAAAGGATTGAAGCGGGAGGCGGCCGAGATGGGGCACAAATCGTTCACAACGACAACGCGGGGGCTGCACCGGGGCAACCCGGCCATGCTTCTTTTTGAGCGGTCCAAGCAGCTGGGGATGTGGAACCCGAGCGAACTTGCGTTTCGGCAAGACCGCGAGGATTGGAGCCGACTCAAGCCCGACGAGAAGGACATCCTGCTCCGGCTCACCGCCATGTTCATGGCGGGCGAAGAGGCCGTCACGCTCGATTTGCTTCCGCTCATCAACATCGTCGCCCAGGAAGGGCGCACGGAAGAGGAACTGTACCTCGCCTGCTTCCTTTTCGAGGAAGCCAAGCACGTGGACTTCTTCTCGCGCGTGATAAGCGAGGTCTTTGACGCGCCGCCCAACCTCAGCGCGTATCAGTCACCGAACTACCGGATCATCATTCAGGAAGCCCTGCCGGGCGCGTTGAACGCACTCCGGAGCGATCCCTCGCCCGCCTCCCAGGTGCGCGCATCCTGCGTCTACAACATGATCGTCGAGGGCATGCTCGCCGAAACGGGCTATCACGCGTACTTCACGATCATGGATCGCTTCGGCATCTTCCCGGGCATCCGCGAAGGGATCCGGCGCGTCCAGATCGACGAATCGCGGCACATCGCCTACGGCGTCTACCTCCTGAGCCGCCTCATGGCCAGCGACCCGTCGTTGTGGGACGTGGTCGAGATGTCCATGAACCAGCTCTTTACGCCGGCACTCGGCGTGATCTCCGAGATCTTCGCCCCGTACGATCCGGCGCCATTCGGCATGAACCAGGAGGAATTTGCCGCCTATGGGACCGCCCAGTTCCAGAAGCGCCTGGACCGGATTCGCAGGGCGCTTGAGCAGTCCGAGAGCGAAGTGAACCACGACACGGAAGCGTTCATTCAGGCCGACGACGCCTGAAGCCCGGGGAAACAGAGAACGCTGCATCGCGTCAGCAACGGGGGGAGAGGAAGTAGCCGTGTACACAAAACAAGCGGGCGTGGCCCGTTATCTCTGCTGTCTTCCCGCCCGGAACGCGCAATCCGGATGGAGGGGCGTGGGGCGAAATGCCGGGCGGGCGCCGGCCCTCTGGATCGCCGCCGTGCTGCTCCTGCTCCTGTCCGCGCCGGTCCATGCGACGAATGGCTTCGAACTGGTCGGTTACAGCCCCGTTTCGAAAGGGCTCGCCGGGGCGGGCTCGGCCCTCCCGATGGACTCGTCGTGGAGCATCACGAACCCCGCCGGCATCGCCACGCTGGACCGGCGCTTTGATCAGGCGCTGAGTTTCTACACGGTCCACCGCACGCTGGAGCCGCACGGCCTCGCCGCCAATCCGTTCCCGGACAAACTCGTGGACGACCACCCGATCGGCGGCGGCGACACCGGCATCGTCTGGCCCGGCAAGCACGTGGTCTTCGCCGCGGGCTTCTACTCCATGTTCGGGCTCACCACGAACTATTCCGAGCCCCGCAGCATTGTCCCCCTGCTGACCCTCCGCCGATGGGACAATCACCTCAACATGTACGGGGTCCGGATTCCGTTCACGGCCGCCAAGCGTCTTGGCGACGGCTGGTCCCTCGGGGTATCGCTCAACCTCAATCTTCAGACGATGACCAGCGACCACCTCACCCTCAAGCTCCGGGAGACCGCCGGCCAGAAGGACTACTCCTTCTCCTACGGCTTCGGCCTGACGTTCGGCGTGCTGAAGGAATGGAAGCGTTTTTCGCTGGCCGCCGCGTACAGCACCCCGCAATGGATGACCCCTTACGAGGAGTATAAGGACCTTTTCCCGCGCAGCTTCGATTACCCGCAGAAGCTTCAACTCGGTCTGGCGGTCCACGTCACGAAGAAACTCGCGCTGGCGCTCGACTACAAATGGCTCAACTGGGCAGGCGTCCCCCAGTTCGGCCGCTCCATCGTCAAGAACGGCCTCGGCTGGGATGATCAGCATGTGATCAAGGGCGGCCTGTACTACGAATTGAGCAAACGCTGGGCCGTCATGTGCGGCGCTTCGTACGCGAAAACGCCGATGGATGACAACCAGGTCTTCGTGCACGGGCTCGCCCCGCTCATCATCAGCACGCATGTTTGCGCGGGCCTCGGCTACCGCATCAACGAACATCACGAACTCACCTGCGCCTACACGCTCTTCGTTCCCAACTCGAAGACGGAACGCGGCCAGGGCGACATCTTCGGCTTTCTCGGCAAGGGGACCAAGATCACCGCCTCCGCCCACAGCCTGAGCCTCGGTTATTCGTATTACTTCTAGGCGCGGCCTTCCCTGCTCCCCTCGGCGCCTGCCCCGCCATGATTACGGGAACAACGACGAAGCGGCCGAAGACCGTGTTCCAGCTCATGCGCGTGCCTGCTTCGCCACGCCCATCGCATTTCGCGCGCCGTGTTTGCTTTCGCGCGCCGCCGTATGCTACAGTAACCATCCCTGCGTTCCCGTAGCTCAATTGGATAGAGCGCTTGGCTACGGACCAAGAGGTTGGGGGTTCAAGTCCCTCCGGGAACGCCAGTTATTCTCTCTCGTCACCCGATGCTAAGCGTTGAATAACCCCGTCTTTATTAGTCACTACGCAGATTTTCTCGCAATCGCCTTCCTGCTTATGCCCATCAGTCTTTCCAGGTGATGATCCATTTTGACACCCAAAGCCGTCACCGAATGCAGCGTGGGGTGCAACGCAACTTTTGCCAAGTCCGGGAGTTTGTTGAGCGCCGCGCCACCGTCGATAAAGTCTGAGTGGGCATATGCCGTACTTGTGAGTTGAGTATCGTTGTGTCGCATTAAGCGTTGTACTTGCGCCAGACCAACAACGGCCCGCGCAAGGAGGTGTTGCGCAGGCCTCTTGCCACGCATACAATGCAGACGCTGATGTACGAGGATGTTGATCTTGTGAGGTCTCGGCAGACCGTGTCTTGTGGCCATCGTCAGTAACAGCGCGTGAGATGAGATATCATGACAACTGGACTCGTGATAGTACTCACATTCTTCCTGCATGCGAATGAAACAGGATCTGCTCGTGCCGACCTGCCGGACATCCAGGCGGTTCCACAGGACCTATACCCTCCGCCCGTGACCGAAGGCACACCCGCACCGGGCCGGCGGGTCCGGCAAACCGAGTCTGAATACCGCACCAGTCTCGTCTATCACACGCTGTACTTGCCCACCGACTGGAAACCGAACCAGACGTTTCCGGTCATCGTCGAGTACCCTGGCAATGGCCCCTACCGCTCTCCGTTTGGCGACGTTTGTACAGGTGAAATTGAAGATTGCCATCTCGGCTACGGGATCTCGGGCGGCCAAGGATTCATCTGGCTTTGCCTGCCCTTCGTCAGCAAGGATCATCAGCACAACCAGACCCAATGGTGGGGCGACATAAGTGCGACGGCCGACTACTGCAAGCAGGCAGTTCGGGAGGTGTGCGCCCAGCACGGAGGTGATCCCTCCGCGGTCATTCTGGCGGGATTTTCACGTGGGGCCATCGCCTGTAATTTCATCGGACTGCATGACGACGCCATTGCCGGCCTGTGGTTGGCGTTTATCGCACATAGTCATTACGACGGCGTGCGGCAATGGGACTATCCCGGCTCGGACCGCGCCCCGGCCCTCGAACGGCTGAAACGGTTGCATGGCCGTCCACAGTTCATCAGCCACGAAGGCTCGACCGACGAGACGCGAACGTACCTCGAAACCGCCTGCCCGGACGGGCGTTTCACGTTTCAATCGCTGCCGTATCGTAATCACACTGATACCTGGGTGCTCCGCAACATTCCGGAACGTCAAGCGGTTCGGGCCTGGCTGCAAACCGTTCTCCGCGAACGGTCCCCTGGTGCGAAGCCGACACGGGACAATGATTCACGGCAACGGTGAGTTTCAGGGTCGTACGGGCAACAACTCCCGCTACTCCCGATAAACCCGTACTTCGTATATCCCGGCTGCGTTGGGACTGGAATCGTGCAATACCACGCGGAGACGGCGCGCCATCACGTCTTCGAAAACATGGCGTCGCCAACGTTGGATGTTATTGGTCTCCGAGACCAATACCCGCCAGCTATCCTTCTCCTCAATTTCCAGCGAGTATGATTTCACGCCACGCGCTAGCAGGTCCTGGTTTCTTGCGTTGAGGTCGGTAACAAAGGTCACATGTACGGTGTTGAATGCCGTGGTTTCGGGAAACTCGAGCTCAATCCACTGCGGCATAGCTTCTTCGGGATTGGGCTGCCACTTGTGGGTCTGATCGCCGACGGTGCGGGCGACGCCGTCGACCACGTTACCGGGCGAACAATCCAAAACGGCCGTCGCCGGCGGTTCAAGTGCGCAGGCATAGAGACTACTCGATGGGGTCCATGCGTCAGGGCCGTCGGCAGTCCGCGTCGCGTAGGCGCGCTGCATGCCCGGCAGGGAAGTGCTCATCAAACGCCATTCGATGTCTTTCTCCGGTTCGAGCCAGACCCACGCGCATGGGGTGTCAATCATCACATTCAGTGGGAAGGCGATCCAGCCCTCGGCGCCGACGTTGATGTCGGTTTCGGCTACGGCGCAATCCTGTACGCTCGAAAAATCACCGGGGCTGGTTCCCTTGCGAACGTGCAACCGAAGACGCACCGCATCGGTTCGCGTCGATCGTAGGTAGAGCCACGCGCGGTCAATGCGCGCCTGCCCTATGGGCATCATCTGCGCGCGGCGGTGGTCCATGTGGTGCCACGCATCCGCCAGTTTTACGTCATCGCGGCGCAAGGGCTGTCCGGCTGCCGTGCTCGAAGCTTTCACCCGTGCGGTCCGGGCCAGGTCGGCGGGGTCTTCGTTACATAGCTCCGGAATGTACTGATCGTACTTGAGCAGAGTCTGCTGCAACTTGCCGATATCTTCTTGGCATAGCGTGCGGGGCGTCTTATTCTTCGCGGCACACAACGCGGCGGCCGTACCCGCAGCCTGTCCAAGGGTCGCGAGGGTGCGTTCGACGCGCACCGTGCCCAGCGCGAAATGGCTGAAACTCGCGCAGCGGCCCGCGAACAACAGGTTGTCGATGTTCGCGGAGTAGAGACAGCGGAACGGTATTGTGTAGATGTCGCGGATGTGGTAGTTCGTATGGTAGGGCCCTTCGCCCGCATAGATGCCGTTGGGATTGTGAATATCCACCGGCCATCCGCCGTAGGAAATGCGGTCCGGAAAAATCGTGCCGTTCAGGACTTCGCTCGTCGTAAGGACATGATCGCCCACAAGCCTGCGGCTCTCGCGCTTGGCCACCAGCGGCGGCACGTAGGCCAACGCGTAATCGTGCAACTTTTCGCGTTCGGGCCAGCGATTCTTCAAATAGTCCCAATATCCGAACGAGATGCGGATCAGTTCGTCGCGCGCCCGTTCGGCATCTTTGAGATCATCCCATGTTCCCGCATGTTCAAGCCACCACTCGCCCGTGGCCAGGCTGCGCGGCGTCCGTTTCAACGCGACAAGATCCGGGATCGCGGCCGCCCACGCGGGCGCAACATACTCGACCGTTTCACCGGTTTGTTCCGAGCGGTAACTGAGGCTGTGTCGGCCCATGATGCAGCCGCTCATGGTGATGGTATCCGCGACCTCGGGTGCATCGGGCTCGCCGTAGGTCGACTTTGACTCGCGCCCAACACGGTACTCGGCACCGGCGTAGAATCCAACCCATCCGTCGCCTGTACAGTCGATGACATAACGCGCCCCGAAATTCGAATACGCGCCCGTCAGCGTGTCGATGGCCTTGACTGCAGCGATGCGCTTACCATCGGCCATCCGCACACCGACTGCGCGCGTGTTCAGAAACACGGTCAGATTCCTTTCGGCATCACAAAGCTGCTGGAACGGCACCGAAACACTATGATGCCCTTCCAGTTGCTGTATGCGTGAGGCCTCCTCGATGATCCCGGTTTCCCGTGCGTTCGGAAGCGAGATGGCTGCCCCCTGCAGCCACACGCCCAGTTCAAGGCTCGCATTGCCGCCGAGCACCGGACGATCCTGGATCAATGCCGTCTTTGCTCCGAGCCGGGCTGCCGCGATCGCCGCGGGACATCCCGCAGGCCCGCCACCGACAACCACGACATCAAAGTCGCCGCGAGGCTGAACATCCAACGAGAGCCCAGTCAGCCGTGCCCGTTCACGCTCTATCTCTGCGACATTTTCTGGCGGAACGTAGCCACGATCCCGCGCAAGAACCAACGCGTCGCACCGAGCGAAACTCCCCGAAACGTCGTGCAACGCGATGCGATTCGCTCCCGCACGTAGATCGACGGTGCCGCCATCGAACCAAGTCCATGGGTCGTTTCGCGCCTCGCCAAATGTCACAGCCAAGGGTTCGTCGTTCACAACAACCTGGAACCGGCCAGGATGGTATTCCGGCAGCCAATCTCGCGTTCGCACCCACACGCGGAACGAGCCTGCCTCGGGTATCCGCACTACCGTGGACGCATCTGCGACAGGCGTCCCGACGCCCGGGGCGATAAGATATGCCGAACCCATGAGATGGACAAACTGCGTGTCCGCCACCCAACCGCCGTAGTCCCCGAAATCCTCCGCATCCAGCCACACCAACCCATCGACCACCGTCGCCTCACGTGCCGGCTTGACCAAGGGCGCCTCCCCGGTCCGGTCCCATTCTTCGAGCGGTGTCGCAGCGATGCCAACAGAGGCCAAAATAGTCCCAAACATCAACCCAACCCAAGTGTTCAGGCTGATCATATTCTTCTCCAAGCATTTCTCAATGTCACGCATTTATGCCACGATCCCGCGCTCCGGCGCAATTGCCGCCACCGACTATAAGAGAAACACAAAATGAAAACCACGCGGCCCCTGTTCGCGCCATAACCCATCGAGTATCGGCTTAACTTACTCAAAGACAGTGCTTCCCGCGTCAACAATTCCTCGCTTTCAACGTGCAACTCGACGCTCGAACAGACAAGTCTTTCTTATCAAGTCTTTCTCATGCCCGCCACTCCCAGTAGCCGTTCAATCCCCAACCTTTGCTGCCGCGCATCCAATCGCGTATATGGCCGCAAGTGCCCCTCGGCAACCCAATCCGATTGTCTGAGCCGGGTTCTCAAGTCTGCCAGGAACTCCAACAGAGCCAGGTACTGGCTAACGCGGTGTTTTGGAATTCCGACCTGCTGGCCCAGGACCCTGCGGTTCTCACCTCGGTCGGTGAAATCGGTCGGAAGCAAGTCATCGAGCCATCCCGCGATAGCAATGGAGTCAAACCTTAAGACCTGTAGCGGCAATCGTTTGGGTGGCAATGTGAATCGGGACGAAAAGTGCTTGATTACGCCATAATTGGTACTCCAGTTCTTTCTCCTCAATCATCAACTTGTTGCGCTGATCTTTTTGCCATGCCGCCAAGAGGAACCAGTCATTTTCGACTAGTCTTGTGTGAATTTGAACGGCTCCATGGCCAGGAAGAGGGCTACCGTTCGTAGAGCAGGAATTCCCGGATTACAGGGCTCTTTTTCGCATTGACGAGTTCGATTCTCACGCATTGGGCCGTCGTCGGGTCGAACCTGAACTCGGGGCAGAAGACCTCCATGGGGATGTCTTTCCAGAGTTCCGGGTTACCGTGGCGATACTCGAAAACGGTTTTCCACTCGTTGTCAACCTTGGCCTGAATCTGAAGATGCCGTATCCAGTTCTCCTCCCCCTCGTCTAAGATGGCACGGGAGAAGGTGCAGGGCTTGCCGAGGTCGTATTCGAGCCAACCTTCTGAAACGGTTTCATCCGTGGTCCAGTACGTGGCACTGTCTCCATCTACTGTCAATTCCGGGCAAAATTCCTTCTTGTTCTCGCGGACGCTGGAGGCTCTGACGCGCGCGCCTGCGGTTAATGCCGTTTCTTCAATGGGCTTGAGCTCCTCCGCAGATCCGTCAAGTTCCAGGACTACAGTGGTAACGGGCCGTTGGATGTCGGCCTTGCCAAGCTTCAGCGTGATGCCGTTATCCGCCTGATTCATTTCGACACTGCCCCCATTCAGCAAACCACAACGCAGCACCTTTCTTGTGATGGGCGGCAACCTCAATCCACAGCTATCGTCCGTTCTGAAGACATGCACGTACACGGTGCTGCCCCTGCATGTGCTTCCGTACCAGGAGTTGGGTTTGAACGGGCCGCCGCGCGTCCCATAAATGCTGTCGCCACTTCGCTCGAGCCACAGACCCAACTGCCTCAATTGATCCACGAGATGTGGTTCAAATGCTCCATCGGGCCTGGCCCCGAAACCGATGAGGTAGTTTCCGTCCCGGCACACGACGTTGACCAGTTCACTGATCCACGTTTCCAGGGGCCGGACAACGTCGGCCGGATCCCAAAACCAGCAGGTGGGTTTTCCGGCGGCCTGGCAGTACTCCCAGGGAATGTCCCGATTGAACCGGGGAATGGCGATTTCAGATACCGCGTAGTCCCCTGCCGATTCTTTTTCGGACACAAACCATGTGGGATAATCCAACCCCCTGCCGAAAGGCGTATCTACCCTGTTGCTTGCGAGCACATCGGGTTGGAGCATTCTCAGGTGTGCGTACAGTTGCGTGCCGTACTTGTGGTTCAACGTGGCGCACCTTTGGTCAAACCACCACGCCAGGAAAGGACCGTAGTTGTCTGAAAGCTCTTTCAGCTGGGCTTTGACATGGGCGAAATAGCGGTCAAAATCAGGCGTTTGATTCGGGGAAAGATGATATCCCGCAGCATCCCCTGGCCTTGTCCGAACTCTGTAGTCGGGTTCAGCCGTGTTGGGATCCACTTCGCAGGTCCAATCCGGATGGTTTTGACTGTCGTTGTGCAGCGCATAGTAGGGGCAGAAGGGCACGCCTCGCTCCTTGCAGGCGTTGGCAAGTTCTCCGACCACATCACGCCGCATGGGCGAATTCATAATGTTGTACTCGGTTTCCTTGGTCTTCCACATGCAGCAGGAATCGGCGTGCTTGGTCGTGTAGACCATGTACCTGAAGCCTGATTCCTGCAGAAAGCGAATCCATTCGTCGGCGTTGAAGTGTTCCGCCGCAAAACCCTTATAGAGATTACCGTAGCCATCGGGAGGCGCCGGCTGGCCCGAGGCCAGGACATAGGGAGTCCAGTGAATGAACGCGCCGATACGAAGCGCCCGCCAACGTTCCAGTGACGCCTGAGAGGACTTCAAAGCGGGATTGCCATCACCGCCGCCGACAGCCAGAGCAGTGCCGCTGAGGCAAAGCAAGACCACAACTGATCTCCGCATGATGCAAGCCCCTGACAGATTTGAATGCTTCGTGTGGATTTTGCAGAGAGTATACAAGGACTGGATGGCCACTGCCATCGTTCCCGGGAAGAGCACAAAGCAAATAGAAGCGAGCCACCAGCGTGCCTCGGTCGCGCTGTTCGTCCCGGGGATTCCGCACTTCAGGGTTTGCCGGACAATGCGAGAATCTCGGGCCGGTCCGGCCGATACGTATAGTCGGGCCACAGGGGGCAATTGAAGTCGATCCAGGTCTTCACCGCGTGCAACTCGTCTTCGGCCAGATGAACCTCGGCGTGATCGCCATCGGCGAGGACCTTCCAGAGCCGGCTTTGCAGGGTGCCGAACGACAAGGGTTCAGCCTTGAAATGCCGCATGCCGTACGTATAGTCAAAGTAGTGCACCCAGCCGCCCTGGATTAACGAGCGGAAGGACGCCGGAATGCGGTCTGGCCCCTGCCCTCGCATGTCGGGCGCGGCGCCCTTCTTCTCGCCGTTATGGCACGCAATACAGTGCCGGTCCCACACGGGCTGGACGTCCCGTTCATAAGCGAACGGCACGGCGCCCCAGGGGGGCGGCTGGAGCCGTGCGGGCGGCGTGTGCATCGCCTGAAGCCGCCGGTTGGGGGCCGGGGCCGACTGCCGGTGTTCATGGCATCCGATGCAACTGCGGCGTTCCCCGGGCTGCATCTGCACCACGCTCCGCATTCGCTGAATTTCATTGAAATCCGCGTCAAGCGCCTGGAAATAGAGCTGCTTGCCCGCAGGCGCCAGAAAACTCACCGACCCGTCTTCCGCCACGGGCACGATGCCGTGCGAGGTCTTCGCCACGTAGCTCGTCCATCCCGTGTCCTCGGTGACGCGATAGAGTCCGTCCGCCTCTTTCGAGACCAGCTTGGCCCAGTTGTGGTTGGTCTTCATCAGGCCCACCGGCGCGTTGGAGGTGCGAGTGAGGAAGCTTTGCGCCGGCCCGGTCACCAGATGGATGGGCGAGGCATAGAAATCCTGGAAGGGCGGGTGGTCCTTGCAGTACTCGCCACAGGAGAGCCGTTGCAGCATGGACGGGACTTCCTCGACCACGCGCAGGTACTTGACGCGGCCGCGGGCCACGCCAGGCTCCAGTCCGGTGTTGATGTCCTGCACGGTGAAAACGCCCAGTTCCTCCTTTGCGAGCGTCTCGTCCACGGCGTTGGCGAGCACGGGCGGTTTGGGCTGCGGACGCAGCGGCACGGGCCGCTTGCTGCTGATTTCCGGGTCGACATACAGCAGTTCGGCGTTACCGTACCGGTCGATCACATAGATGCCCCAATTGTGGTGATCGTCCGGGTTGTGGCTGACAAGGAAATGGTCGCCCGAGATGGGGCAGGGATCGCGAAACGTGTTCGTATGCGAACGGCTCATCTGATACTGGGGCGGTGTGTCGGGGGTGATGTTCGTGATGGCCGTGCTGTCAAAGGGCCCCTTGCCGCGGTCAATCAGCGCGATGGGACCGGCATGATCCCCGTGGGACATCAGCGTGCAGACGATTTCGGCGGTGCCGGGCACTTCATGGGCCTGGCCGTAGCAGTTGGGCGTATTGTTGCCATACAACAGCGAGGCATGGGTGCCATCCGGGCGGATCGTCCACAGCGTGTGCCCAAAGTCGGCCCCCTTGTCCAGGTACTCCGAGCGCGTCCACAGAATGCGGCCATCGCTCATGACCGAGGGCTTCCATTCGCTCAGATTGGCCCAGGAAAGCCGTTTTATGTCTGAACCGTCCCGCTCCATCCGGTAGAGTACATATGCCTGGGGCCGCCAGCACAGGAAACGCACCTTGCATCGGGTAGTGTTGAAGGCGATCCCCCCGTCGGGCAGCACGACGGGGTCAAAATCGTGGAACGGGCCTTCGGTGAGTTGGCGGCACGCTCCGTCGTCCAGCGAGAGCGCATAGAGATGCCAATAAGAATCCCACCCCGCGACCGCGGAAATTTCAGGGCGATACGCAAAGTACACGACGCGCCCTTCGTAATCGAGGGCGGGATCCCGCACGATTCCCGCGCTGCCATCGAAGAGCTGCTCGATTTCGGCCTGCTCAGGATTCAGGCGGCCCTGCGCGTCCGTGGGGATGTGCAGCGCAAACAATCCGCCGCCGGGTTCCAGGCAGCCATCCAAATGCTCGCTGTAGTTGTGTGACTCGAGGAACGGGTGGCGCTTGGCGAAGAGCACGTGCGCCAGCGGCGCCAGCGCGGGGTCGCGGAAGAAGAGTTGGCGCTTGGCCCATCGGACCGCGAGATACAGGTCGTCACTCGCCGCCGCGCGACGGCCCTTCGCAGCCTGGGCCTTGAAATCGGCCAACTGCTGCCGTTCCGCGCCAACGTCGAGCCCGCGCGTTTCCAGGCGGTTTATCAATTCCTCATAGAGCACGAAGAGCCGGTCCAGGGGCTTCAGGCGCGCGATCCGGCTCCAGTACGGCGGTCCGCCCGGATAGGCGGGGTGTTCGGTCACCAGGGGCGACAGGTGGTCGTCGTCCGGAATGTGGCTCCAGGTTTCGCGCTCGCGCAGGAACGCATATTGCAGCATGCCGTGCCAGTTCTTCTCCGCGAGCCGATCGACGGGCAGGCTGGGGATCAGTTCATACTGGCTCAGCGGATTCCGCCGATGCGACAACAGCCCATTGTCCTGCGGCGCGATCACCGCCGCCTGTTTCCAGTCGTTTCCGTCCAGGGACAGGAGCACTTCGCCTTCCACGATGATGCGATCGCGGAACTGGGCCATGCGATCGCGGGAGAGCACGACCTTTGCGACCTCGGCCGGCTGCGGCAGTTCGACCTGTGCCCACTCCTGCCCGGCGGTGGCGGCAATCCAGCTCCGTGCGTTGCCGTACAGCCCGTCATTTAAATGCGGCACGGTGTGAATGGCGTGTCCGGGAAGCAGCGAAGAGGCGCTGGCCGTCGAACCCCGGGAGGCGAGCGCGAGGTTCTCTTTGCCCTCCGGTCCGAAGACCTCGAGTTCGTCCAGACAGGCCTGGCTGTTGTCGGCGGTGCGGCGGATGGCGATCCGGACGAAGCGCGCCGGTTGCGCCGGGAAGGTTATGGCGTGCGTGTACTGCCGCGTTTCGCGCGCGGGGATGCGCGCCAGCTTGCTTTCAAACTCGCTCGCCACGGACTGGCGCGGACGCTGGGCCCAGGCGCCGGTGTCGGCCTGGGCGTAGAGCTTGCCGCTGCTCACGGCCGTCAGCAGGACGCCCCCGAGGCAGGCCCTCAAGCACGTGCTTAGCGAGTGTTCAAAGGAAAGTCTCATGGTCCGCCGGTGTCCTTATTCCTTGCTGCCTGTTCCCGGGAATTCGGCGTGATGGGCAACACGGCGCGGTCCCGCTTGCAGCATGCTCCGTTCCTGGCAATACCTTAACGATGAAAGAGCATAGCCCACAACGGAAGACGGAATCGAACCGAGGGTGATTGCCGTGTGATCAGCCAAGGCCAGAAGGCTTCGCGTCAAGTGAAACTTACGCAGATGCGGACACAGCACGGTTTCATCAGTTCACAATCAGGGTAACCAGATAGCGCAATACTGACAGCAGCCGGCGCCGGAGACATTATTCTCCTCTAACCCAGGTGCCGTTCACCGCCCGGACCACCTCGCGCGTCAGTTTCTGTTCATCTACGTGAACCACAACGTAGTTGTGTACCCTCATCTCTGGGGGCAGGCGATTGCTTAATGGCGCGCCAGCCCCGGCAGTCAGCGTATAGCGAACGTCATCCACAAACTTCGTCGCGTAGCCATGGATGTGACCCATGAATACCTCGGTCACTTGCTCTTGCGCCATCAGCGCGCGGAATTCATCCTCAAGTTTCTTGAATCCACGCCGTTTTTCCACTGTGACCACGCCCTCTTCAAAATAGCGCGGCGGTATGTGGACGAAAACGAACTTGTATCGGATAGGCGATTTGCCAAGTTCATGCTGCAGATACAGGAGATCGTCGCCCTTCATTCGTTTGCGCTTGCCGTTGTTGACGCCAATGAAACGGCACGGACCGTAATCGAATGAGAACCGATCGTCCTTGTGCACCGCCCGGTATGCGGCGAAGTCGTTCCGCGCGCCCCGGTCATGGTTTCCCGGCACACTGAAGACAGGGACGGGGTTCATGATCTCCAGCAGCGGCAGGTAGCGCGTGGCATACTCCCGTGCGGTTCCGAAGCGCGCCAAATCCCCGGTGTTAAAGACGATGGCTGGCTGTTCCTCTCTTGCTTTCTGATAAATCACCGGTGGCACCTTCCGTGTGTTGCGGTTATCGCCCAGCACCACAAAGGTGAACGGTACTCCATTGTCCTCCCGGCTCTTGAGGGTCTTGATAAGCCTCGGCAAGTGGTATTGAGAGCAATTATCCTCCAAACGGCGAACGCCCACATGGGCCAACGCATATCGAATACCTCGCATCGAACCGAGTGTGAGCGTAAGCAGTGCAGCGAAGAACACCGTTACCCAGTAACCGTATTGAATTCCGGCCAGCACGGCCAGAAGAAGTGCAGCGCCCAAGATAAGCCTCTTCTTCTTCGGTATTCCCTTCCTGTCCCACAGGCGCAAATTCGATTTCATTCGCGACATGCTGTTTGACGTGATCATCATCTGAGTGGCTCCTTGGGTGCTGGAGAAACAGTGTCCAAGCAACAGGCGATAAGCGGATTAATTGCCCTTGGACGTGGCTAGAATACGGAACCGCGAATTACCGGAAGATTACGGCATGGGCTCGTACGCCAATTTCAGGCAGGGGAAGGACCACTCGTTTCTCTTTCGAGGGTTCCGGACACATTGATTTCCAGTGTTGAGGGAGACACCAACCCGGCGTGAAGGACAAGGCCGAGCAATTTCGCATAGGTGGCCACCAGGGAAAGGCCCATACCGCAATGGGTCTCCTCCTGTTTCTGCGGATTCGTTTTCCGCCAGAACGGCTCGAAGATATGGCACACATCCGCGGCTTTGAGTTCGCTGCTTGTGTTCGCTATGGTCAGCCGAAACTTCGTGCTATCAAGGACAAGAGTGAGATGGATCGCACCTCCGCCGGGCGTATAGGCAAGGGCATTATCCAGTAGATTGGCGACCAACGCGCGAAACAACGTGGGATCGGTTTGAATCATTGCATGAGCCGGAATGATGGCGGCCGCCGCCACGGCATGACCGTCCGGATGCGCGCACAATTGCTCCCAAGATTCCCTGAGTTGGGCGGCAATATCTGTCCATTGCCAATCCACGACCTGCATTCCCGCGTCACACCGCGCCATGAGCAGAAGCGTTTCGATCAAGTGCTCCAGTTGCTTTGCCACTCCCAACGCATCTACAAAATACTCCTTCATGCTTGGAGCACTATCTTGCGCCTCTCCAAGACCGACCTCCGCCAGTGTTCTCAATTCTGCAATCGGCGTGCGCAACTCGTGTGCAGCGTTAGCGGTAAACCGCCGCTCCCGCTTAAAGGCATCGTCCAAACGCCCCAGCAAATCATTCAAGCGTTCGCAAACTGGGGCCAATTCCACAGGAAGGCCTTCCGCTCCAAAACGAAAAGTCAGATTGTCCGCATTTACGCCCTGCACCTGCTGTCCGACAAGGTCCAACGCGCGCAGACCGTCCCATATAGACCACCAAACAGATGGAAGACTCCCTGCGATGAACGCGAGACATGTGATGAGGAGACCTGTGCGGATCTTGGCCAGTGTTTTGTCAACAATGTCGCTCGAAATCGCCAGAACCACATAAAGTCTCTCCGTTTCTGCTTTCTTGGCCGTCAGGATCTCGGTGCCGGGACGCGGATGGAAATCCAGCGTGACCGCACCGCCTTTGCGGCCGTCGGGAAGTGTCAAACGGCTGAATGCGGGATAGGCGGCATCCAGAGACGGGACAGGCAAGTTGTTGCTGCCCAGCGACGGGGAGCGGGCAACGACGGTTCCATCAGTGCGCCATACCTGAAAGTACTCCGCCCTGCGCTGCGGCCAGTACTCCGGAAGGTCGGATTCGAGGAATTCAAACTCAAGAACATCGTTATCGTGAGCCTCCGTAGTGCGCGCAAAAGTCTCGGCTTTCTCGAGTAGGGCGGCGTCAAATCCCTTCCAGAGAACGTGGTTCAGATATGCATAGAGAAGCACTCCGGAAAGGGCATAAAGAACCAGAAAGACCAAGGACAAATTCACGAGTAGGCGTCCGCGAATCGACGTCATGCCCGGGGTTCCTCCGCGACATACCCCATCCCGCGCCGTGTCTGAATGAGCGACGGGCTTCCGGGCGGATCGATAATCTTCCGCAAGGAACAGATTGCGGAATCCACCACATTGCTCACAGGCTCCACCCGCTCATCATAGATATGGTGCTCGATGTCTGCTCGTGTCACGAGTTCACCCTTGCGCACTACGAGATACTCCAATAGAGCATACTCGCGCGGTTTGAGTCCAAGGGGTTTCCCTTGTCGTGAAACCACCCGCTGGGCGAGGTTGATCGTCAGGTCCCCCAGTTGCACGACAGGAGCATTGACCGCGTATTTCCTGCGTAGTAGCGCCTGGATACGGGCCAGCAACTCTTCCAAGGCGAATGGCTTGACGAGATAGTCGTCTGCGCCACCCTGTAATCCTCTCACGCGGTCTTCTACGGTGTCCCGCGCTGTAAGTATCAACACGAATGCCCGCTGATTTCGGTCCTGCAATGCGCGGAGTATTTCCATGCCATCCAATTTGGGCAGCGACAAGTCGAGAACGACCACATCATACTCGCCATTTTCCGCCAGGTACAGACCTTCCTCGCCGTCACCCGTTGCGTCCACGGCATAGCCGGCCCCTCGCAGCCCCTTGGCCACATAGGTCTGGAGCCGTTTACTGTCTTCGATGATGAGAATTCGCATACTTAGGGCTCTCGTGTCCTCAGCCACCGGCTGGAACGAGGATCGTCACACACGGGACAAGCTGCATCAAAACTACCGCCGGGCTGCCTAGTCTTCCATTGGCACCGGTTGTCCGCTCCCGAATATCGCAACTTCATGTTTCCCCTTTCCTTGCGTCACCTCCACTTCATAGAACGAAAGCGTGATACGTTCGACCTTTGTTATCTCCCCTTTTGGGTAGTGTTTTCCAACTTGGGCACTCACAGCTTCGGGCAGGGCTGATACGGACAAAGTCTCTTCCGTCTCCAAAAGCTCGCCGTTCTCGGCTGCCTTGACGGCCCGCTCCGAATCCGGCGTCTTGACCAGGGCCTCGTACAACACGATCCCCTTCTCCGCTTCTCGTGTCACTTCGGTGGGCGTGGAACCCGCAAGCGCGGCTTTGAACGCCCCTTGAACCACTGTCGGTACGTCATTCCAAAGCACTGTTTCTTCTTTGGAATTGCCGTCTTCGTCTTCCTTTTCACTTGCTTCGACGACGGCCCACGACAAGGCAAAGACCAGGACCAAGAGCAGCGAACACGCTCCGAATATCCAAATCAGTCTGTTCCGTCTCATTGTTTTCTCCTTTCTGGCTGCGAATACGCTTTCCCTCATCACGCCCCAAGGCTACCACCCCGGACATTATCGGACAATTACCTTGAAGACATATCCCGCAATTCGCCGCAAGTGGGAAGAATTGCCGTGTCCGTGTACTGCTGCGTTTCGCGCGCGGGGATGCGCACCAACTTGCTTTCAAACTCGCTCGCCACGGATTGGCGAGGACGCTGGGCCCAGGCGCCGGTGTCGGTCTGGGCGTAGAGGTTGCCGCTGCTCACGGCCGTCAGCAGGACGCCCCCGAGGCAGGCCCTCAAGCACGTGCTTAACGAGTCTTCAAAGGAGAGTTCCATGGTCGCCGGTATCCTTATTCCTTGCTGCCTATTCTCGGGAATTCGGCATGATGGGCAACACGGCGCAGTCCCGCATGCAGCGTGCTCCGTTCCTGGCAATACCCATCACAATCAAGAGCATGACCTGCAACGGAAGACGGAATCGAACCGGGGGTGATTGCCTGGCTGCGGCCCTTGACGCCTTGCGAGACTCAGGGCATACTGCAAGCGAAGTTCGGTACACGCGGGCGAGGGTGCCGCGCCCGGTCTTCTTGGGTGAGCGCGGGGCGCCGGGAATCCGCGGGGATGGTCCCACAACGGTTGCATCAACGATGCCCATGGAGGTGCGCCATGCGTTCTCTCTCGGCGATGACAAGTCTTCTCTTGTGCCTCTTCCTCACCACCCCCCTCGCCGGCTGTCCAAAGCCGAAGCAGGTCACCGTGTCCCCGGACGCGGCCACGATTGCCGTGAGCGATACCGTCTTGCTCACGGCTTCTTCCACGGATTCCCGGGACACCGAATTCACCTGGTATTCCGACGATGACGCGATCGCGATCGTCGAGGCCGATGGAACGGTCACCGGGGTCAGTCCCGGCGAGGTGGCAATCACCGCGACAGGCAATTACAGCAATGCGAGCGGTTCCGCCCAGATCACCGTGGTGGCCGAAGGCGAAGGCGAAGGCGAAGGTGAAGGCGAAGGTGAAGGAGAGCCAGAGTTGGATGACTTGGTCTTCATCCATCATTCCGTGGGAGAGAATTGGCTGAATCACAGTCTCGATGCGGCGTTGCTCGCGAAGAGCTACATCGACGAGCGCAACGACATTACCTACGGCACCGTGATCGCCCCGGATCCCGGAAGGGCCGACTCACTCGGCCCGGTTCCCGGCGACCTCACCGACGTGAACCACTGGCTCTTCTGGTTTAACGACTATCTCGGCCACGTCAAGACGTTCGGCTGCGCCGACGGCGTGAACCGCATCATCATGTTCAAGAGTTGTTTCCCCAACAGCCACATCGAGGACGACGGCGAGGAACCCGGCAACCCCTTTGACTGGCGCACGCTCGCCAACTACCGCGCAGTCTACCGCCATCCGGACGGTCCCGGAAACACCTACGACCACGCGGGACGGGCGTATCACCCGCTCGAAGACATCTTCGCGGCCAACCCGGACACCCTCTTCGTGGCCATCACCGCGCCGCCCGAATGCTGGACGGACACCGACATCACCGTCGCGCGGCGGGCCCGCGTGTTCAACGAGTGGCTGGTGAACGACTGGTTGCCGGGCTACGTCGCGGACACCGGCCTCCACAACGTCGCCGTCTTTAACCTCTTCGACCTGCTTGCCTATCCGGATGCCCTGCCCTCGCACGCGAACCAACTGCGCTCAGAGTACGGCGGCAATTCCGGCGACTCGCATCCCAATGACGCCGGGAACAACCGCCTCACCCAGGTCTTTGCCACCCAAGCCGGCAACTTTCTCGACGATGCGTGGGACGCCTTCGGCGGAGGCAGCGAGGGAGAGGGCGAAGGGGAAGGCGAAGGGGAACCCTTGGACAATGCGCACTATGTCGCGCCATCGGGTGATGACGGCGGGGCGGGGACGCTCGCGGATCCATGGGAGACGGTAGCGCACGCGGCCGAGACGGCCATCGCCGGGGACACGGTGTACTTTCGCGAGGGCACCTACTACGAGCGCCTGATCCCGGCGAATTCGGGAACCGCGGGCCATTACATAACGTTCCGCGCGTACCCGGACGAAACCGCGACACTGGACGGCACGGGCGTAGACGTCCCAGAGGATACAGGCCTGATTGATCTGACCGGTCGCAGCTACATCCGCATCCAAGGTTTGCGCATCCAGAACGTGGGCACCACCAACTTGAGCGCGGGGCTGCGCGCGGAATTCGCCGACAACCTGATCATCCAGGGCAACCATGCGTACGATACGGCGTCCTCGGGCATCGGGATTTGGGCGTGCAGCAACGTGGTCATTGACGGCAACGAAGTGGAACTCGCCTGTAACCACTGGGGTATGCAGGAAAACATCACGATGTCGGGCACCGACGGTTTTGAAATCGTGGGGAATCACGTTCATACCGGAAGCGCGGAGACTATCGGCGGCGAGGGGATCTGCATCAAGGACGGCGCCTCGAACGGATCCGTTCACGACAATCTGGTCCACGACATCATCAACAACCCGGGCATCTATCTGGACGCGTGGGCCAATCACACGTTCAACATCGACCTGTACAACAACGTGGTCCACGACATCATGGCCGAAAACGGCAGCGGGTTCGGGATTGCCTCCGAGAACGGCGGATTGCTCGAAAACGTCCGCCTGTTCAACAACATCGTTCATGACTGCGCCTATAGCGGACTGACTTTCGGCTATTACGGCGATCCCGCGGACAGCCGGCCCATCCATCAGGTGCAAGTCATCAATAACACGTTCTATCACAATGGCTGGACCAGTTGGGGCGGGGGCATTGCCATGGACAATCCCGATGCGCAGAATATCGTGTTTCGCAACAACATTCTGAGCGACAACAATGCCTTCCAGCTTTTGGTCTCCGTGGCACCCGCGGAGGTGCTGACGGATCACAACCTGATTGACGGCTTCCGCGAATTCGAGAACGAGATCACCGGCACCGAATTCCAGGAGGGCAGTCCCCAGTTTGTGGACGCCGCCGGGGGCGATTTTCATGTCCAGTCCGGCTCCCCTGCGGTGGACAATGGTTCCGCAACCGCCGCGCCCGCGGAGGACATCGAAGGCACGGCACGGCCCCAAGGCGGCGGTTACGACATTGGCGCATACGAGCGATAACGGGCCGTCTTCTGCGCCCGTGAAACGTTACGCACTGCAGTCCGGGTCGCGGCGGGACGCACGCGTCTTGGCGTGGTGCCAAGTAAACGCGCTACGCCGCCCAATCGCGTGCCGGTCTGCTCCGCAAGCGGTTGGCTTCGTCGTCGTTGACGAACATTTCCTTTACGGGGTCCAGCGCGAGCTTGCGCCCGAGCATCCAGGACAACGCCGCGGCGTGGCACGCAATGTGGGAGTGCCGCATGACCACTTCGTTGGCGGCGGTTGGCTTGCGCGTCTTGATGCAGTCCAGGAAATTCCGGGAATGCGCTTTGACATCGATGCCGGCTTCGGCCGTTGGTAGCGGGGGCAGTTTCTGGCGGAGCGACTCGGGATGGATTTCCAGTCCGCCGCTGTCGCCCACTTCGACCCAGCCTTCGTCGCCTTCGAAGCGCACGGGACATGTTCCCAACGCCTGAATCCAACCCGGACGTTGTTCGAAGGGGGTCTCGAGGAAGTGCAACAACAACTTGACGCCATTGGCATAATGCGCCGTGATTTGTTTTTCGCCCGGCTCGAACGCGATGGGCATCGTATCATCAGCTTTGTTCGCCCATTGACAGAGATCGACTGTGTGCGCGCCCCAATCCAGGAGGCGGGCGCCCGAATCAAAATCGTAGTAGCCGCGCCAGTCGCCGTTGACATACGCGCTGTTGTACGGCCGCCACGGAGCGGGGCCCAGCCACAGGTTCCAATCCACGACGTCCGGGGGCGGCGTCGGCTCTCCAGGCAGCCACGCTGTCTTGATCTCCGGGATGTACGCGCTGGCGTGGAGCGTATGAATCTTCCCGAGCACGCCCGAGTGTGCCAGCTCGATGGCCCTCTGGAAATTGGCCACACTGCGCCGTTGTGTTCCCGCCTGAAATATGCGGCCCGTGCGCTTGATCGTATCGGCAAGATCCTGGCAGTTGCCGATCGTCAGGCCGCAGGGCTTCTCGCTGTACACGTCCTTGCCCGCTTGGGCGGCAAGGATTGTAGCCGGGGCATGCCAGCGGTCGCCCGTGGCGATGAGCACGGCGTCTATGTCCTTTCGCGCGAGCAGTTCGCGGAAGTCGCGGTACACCGCACAATCGCTGTTGCCGTTCTGCTTGTCCACGAACTTCTTGGCCGCATTCCTCCGGTTCGCCTGGACATCCGCCACGGCAAGGCACTGCACGTCCGGCTGGCTGAGCATCTGCGGCAGAACGTACTTGCAGCGCGGCCCCATCCCGATCACGCCCAGGATGATCCGTTCACTCGGGGCCGCCTTGCCGCCTGCTCCCGTCGCGCAGGCGGGAAGGATGCTGGGAATCGACAGTGCCGCCGTGGATACGGCCGCGGCGCGGATGAATTGGCGGCGTGTGGCGAGGGATTCGTTGCCCATCGTGGAATCCTCCTGTGCTCGCGGACATTTGACTGGAATCCGCAGGCCGATTTCAAGGCCGTTCAATCATCCGGCAGCGGCGCCCCCGTTTCCCTGTCCGGGCCGCGGGGGCGTGCAAATCCATTCTTCCATCCGGAAATCACGGCGAACGTTCGCTAGAACCACATCCAGGACCACCAGGACCAGGCCTTCTGACTGAAGCGCGACCACCACGTATCGCGCACGATCTCTTCGCTGTATTCATAGCCGTCGGGCGGGGTCATGTCGAAGCGTTTCGGGTCGAGGTCCATATGGAAATCATATTCGGATTCGACGATTCTGCGGCCGGTGGTCTTCTGGAACCCATCCATGCGCACGGGAAGGCTGGTCGTCTTGTCGAACCACACCGTGCAGTCGAAATACGGATTGTCCGCGCGAAAACCATTACATTCCTTGCCGTCAACACTCTTGGAGCCCACGTACTTGGGGCCTTCCGGTCCGGCGTTCATCGTCAGGATCTCGACGGGGTGATAGTGTTTGGCAGGGGGCAAGTCCGCATAGATTTGCTTGATGGCCTTCCTCCTTCCTTCATCAATCTGGAGATGGCTTCTGTTGCCCAAGTCAAAGATGATGAGGCGCCCATCCGTGAATTCGCTGCGCCGGATGGTCGGCGACACGATGAAATGACGGGCCGAGAAGACCACTTTGCCGTTCTCCAAGCCCTCTTCCAGGCAGGAATGCGGCGCGAAGGCTGCAGGCGCGGGCGGAAGCTGGGCTTCGGCGGCAGCCGCATCGCTGCCGGGTCCTTCCGATGGTGGCGGCACAGCGGCGGCCACCCCATTGCCCCCTGCCGGGGCGGGCGCCGGGGCGGCGGGAAGCTCCGCCATCTGTTGCGGCTGGACAGCCATTGCCTGCGCCTGGAAAAGGGATGTCTGCTCGGCCGGCGTCGTTGCCGTTGTCTCCGACGCCGGACGCGGCATATAGACCACGGCGAGCCCGGCCGCGCAAACGAGGGCAATGGCGGCCAAAATGGCTTTGGCGGAAGCAAGGGAGGCGAGCCCCGCGAGAGGAAGCACCGGACCTGCCAACGCGAGTTTGCCGATGGCGGCCACGAGCCCGGGGGGCGTCTGTGCGGCGGGGCGCAGCAGGTCCGTGAGCGCCGGCAGGGAAAAGGCGGCGTTCAGCGAGAGCCGCTTGCGGATAACGTCGAGGCCTTTGCCAATCCGGTAAGTGATCGTCTGGCGCGAAACCCCCAGGTCCGCCGCAATGCTCTCCTGCGTCCTGTTTTCGAGAAAGTGGGCCACAATGGGGACGCGCAGTTCCTCGGGCAATGCAAGGATGGCCTCGTCCACGACGGAGTACAGGTCCCGCTGGAGCACGTCGGCGACGGGGTCGGCCTTGGCGGGCGAGAATCGCCGCTCGCGCCGCAGCCGGTTTCGATCCGAACGGATCCGCTGGAGCGACTTCGTGGTCGCAACCCGGTGCAGCCACGGGGCAAGATATCCGCCGGGCCGCTGCCCGGAGCGGGCCAGGGCCTCGAAACACTCCTGCGCGACGTCCTGTGCGTCGGTCGAATCGCCCAGGATGCGGCGGCACGTTGCGTAAACGAGGCCTGCATAGCGGTTGGCCAAGGTCTTAAACGCTTCCGCATCCCGCTGATTCACCCACAGGTCCAAGAGATGTTGTTCACTGGCGCTCATGTTTCTCTCCTTGGATCCTCCTCCGGCGTGCACTGCGGACAAGCCTTCGGGGCTCCGTTTATTCTAACCTGAAACCTCTGCCATAGAAATGCAGCGGGAGCGCTGATCGCCAATGTGCCTAGGGGGCTCCGGCAGCCGGGGCCTGCGCGGGCTCGGCCCCTCCGTGAAACCGAAGGATGCCCAGCGCCCGTCAAAGGCCGTGTTGCCATGGGCATAGTTCATCGGGACGGGCGGATCTACGTGCGAATCAAGGAGACCGGTACAATGGAAATGACAGGGAAGAATGGCCGCGTGGCGGCGCTGGTATTTGCCATCGTCTTTGCTGCCGCAACGCTCTCGTGGTGGGCTTCGCTCGCACCGCGCCCATTGCCGGCAAGTGCCGCGCCCGGCGAGTTCTCGGCGCACCGCGCGCTAGATCACATCCGGCACATGGCCGTCGAACCGCATCCCGGCGGCTCGCACGCCAACGAGAAGGTTTACGAATACATCGCCGGCCAGCTCAAGGCCATGGGCGTGGAAATGGCGGTCGAGCGCCCGCTCCTCCTGCGCGGCGGCAGAACTGTGGAACGCAACGGAGCGATTCTGGCCCGGGTGCCCGGGGTGGCCTCCACCGGCGCGTTTGCCGTGGACGCCCACTTCGACTCGACGCCGTACGGCCCCGGGGCCACGGACGATGTCAGCGGCATTGCGGCCATGCTCGAAGCGATCCGGGCCCTCAAGAACAGTCCGCCGCTTCAAAACGACATCCTGTTCTGTTTCGCGGACAAGGAGGAAATGGGCGGCGACGGCGGTCCCGGGGTGTTCATGCGCCATCCCTGGTTCAAAGACGTGCGCGCCGTGCTGGGCCTGGAATGCCGCGGAACGTCGGGGCCCGCGCTCATGTTTGAAACGGGCGCCGAAAACGGCTTTCTGATTCGGCAACTGGCCCAATCGGAGGCGCATCCACGGGCCTCGTCGATGATGTTCGACTTCTACGACCGCATGCCGTTCGGCAGCGATTTCGACAAGTACAAACGCACCGGGCTGCCGGGACTCAACGTGGCCTATATCGATGACTTCGCCCATTACCACACGAAACTGGATACGCCGGAGAACGTGAGCCTGGCCAGCCTTCAACATCACGGCTGCTACACGCTGGGACTCGCCCGGCAACTCGGAAACGTCTCGCTCGAAAACTGCCGCGCCCCCAACGTCATCTACTTCAACACATTCGGCTCGCACATGATCGTGTATCCATATTCCTGGGCGCGGCCCATTGCGCTCGCCGCGCTCGTTCTGCTGGCCGCCGCCCTGCTTATCGGCCTGGCTCGCCGGCAACTCACGTTCGGCGGCATCCTTGCCGGCATCGGCCTCTATCTTTCGGCCGCGGCGCTGTCGCTCGCGGTCACGGTTCCCCTGGCCGCCCTGGTTTATTTCCAGTTCCACGAACACGCCTTGTATCGCAATGACGCGCTCTCCGCGGCGCAGGTTCTGATGGGACTGGGCTTCCTGCTCCTGCTGGCGCGGCTTGTGCGCGGCCGGGTGCGTCCGCAAAACCTCCTTGCCGGCTCGCTGGTCATCTGGGGGGTCGAAGTGGCCGCCCTCGATCGCTTCGCATCGTACGGGTCCTACGCGGCGGCCTGGCCGCTGATCTTCCTCGCGATCGGCCTGTTGGTGCTGTGCCTCGGACGCGACCCGGAGCGGCCTTCAAACCGCCTGCTTGCGGTGGCGGCCCTGACCACGCTTCCCGCACTCATACTGCTGGTCCCTTTGTTTGTTCTCTTCAGTTACGCTGTAACGGCCGTCCTGGTCCCCGCGCTGCTCCTGCTGGTTCTCCTGCTGGCCGCAACGCTGCTGCCGCAGCTGTCGCTGCTGTCCGCCAGAAGCCACGCGTGGGCCGGTGCGGCGCTCTGCGCTTCGGGTTTCCTGGTCTTTCTGGGGGCGTGCCTGAGCAATACCCCCAGTCCGGAGCGGCCCCGCCAGAACTGCCTGTCCTATGCCGTCAATTTCGACTCCGGCCAGGCATACTGGATCAGCGGCGACGCGAAACTCGACGAATGGACCCGAAACTTCTTTGACGACGACGCAACGCGCGTTTCGCTGGCCGAGTTTCTCGGGCGCGACCACGGCCCCCGGTACCGGCAGGCGGCCGCGCCCATGCCGCCCTTTGAGAAGACGGTTCTCAACGTGCTCGACGACCGCGTCGAGAACGGGCGGCGCATCCTCAAGCTCTTTGTCGATTCGCCGCGCGACGCGCAGGAAATCCACCTGCGCCTCGCTGCCGATGTCCCTGTCTATCGTGCCAAGGCGCTCGGCTTCGAACTCGACGGCGCGAAGAAGCGCTGGGACCTCCGTCTCGACACGATCCCCTTTGAAGGCGGCGAGGTCGAAATCGAAACCGACCCGGGGCAGCCATTGCGCTTCGAAGTGAACGAGACCTCCTATGGGCTGCCGGACATTCCCGGGTTTCAGCCCCGGCCCGCGCACATGATGACCCAACCCAACCGCGTGCTCGAACGCCGGCACCTGCTCCCGAGCAATCACACGTTCTCCGTGTGTTCCTACACTTTCTGAGGATGTGCAAGAGGGCGTCCAGCGGGCAGTAACAGATGCATCGGCCTCAAGGCGTGCAGATCACGCGAAAGCCCGTGTTGTACAACTTCTGCCAGGGCAGATAATGCTGCCGAAAGGCGCTGCGGGCACGGACGGGGCGATCGTACCACGAGCCGCCGCGCACCACGCGCTGCTCGCCGGTCGCGGACTCGTTGCCTCCGTCCTCCGCCCGCCAGGGATAGGGCCGGTACGCGCTGCGCGTCCATTCCGCGACATTGCCGTGCATGTCAAACAATCCCCAAGGATTGGGGGCGTACGTCTTCACGGGGGCGCTCACACGATGCCGGTCATCCACGGAATCTATGGCCGGACGCCACGGGTGTATGGCGCCCGCCGGCAGCTTCCACGGTTCGAACGTGTCCACCCGGGCCAGAGTGCGGTCGGCCAGGTTGGCCACAGCCGCAAAATCGGCTTCCGGCGCGCCGAACCACAGGGGCGTGGCCGTGTCGGCACGGCAGGCGTATTCCCACTGAGCCTCGTCCGGCAAAGTGAACGTCTCGCCCGTGCGCGCGCTCAGCCACGCGCAGAAGGCCATCGCGTCCTCCCACGAGACGCGCGCCACGGGCTGCTTCGGCCCGTTGAGGGGGTAGCCGCGCTCCTCGACGCTGAATTGAAGGAAATCGCCGTTCTCGAGGCGGCTGTCATGCGCCGGGTCAAAGCGCCCGTACTGTTCGTTCGAGATTTCGGCGGCGCCCATCCAGAACGGGCTGGCTATTCGCACTTCGGCGGCGGGCCGCTCGTCGGGATACCCGTCTTCCGCGCCCATCACGAACGTGCCGGCGGGAATCTGAACCAGTTCAAGCGCTATCCCCTCGCCCAGGTCCACGGAACGTGTGAGGCCCGCGGGGCGCGGCGCCCTGTTCTCTTCGGAATGGGCCGGCGGCGCGGTCGCAACGGCCGGCTTCTCCGCGGCCGGCATTGGCGCCGGCGCGTCGAGACCCTGCAGTGGGGCGAGTTCAAGAATCGCCTCCGGATCCGTCTTTCCCGTGCAGGCGTATTTGAGGTCCATCGCCCTGCGGCGATCGCGCTGATCGGCTATCTTGTCCATGCCGACGATTTCATGCCAGGTGCCATGCGCGGGCGTGTTGAGATCAATCCACGTAATGATCCGATCCCAGGATTCCGCGTCGAGCGAGACGCCGTGGTGTCCCGCACGCAGGCGCTGGACCAGTTCCATCGTGCTCGCGTGAAAGTCCAGCGGCGTGAGCAGGTGCATGTCGCTTTCCATGCTCGGCCCGTGCACGTAGCGCCGCAAGGCCAGATAGGACGGCGGGAAATGTGTTCCGTCGTTGTACGGCATGTCGTTTGCCGTCGTGTGCACGTCCGGCTGATCGCGGAAATCCGGCCGCCCGGAGGAAGTGCCGTCGTGACAGCCGATGCAGTGCCGGTTCAGCACGGGCTGCACCTCGCGCCGAAACGAGAACCCGCGCTCGGGCCCGTGCCACGGCACAATCGTCGACGGCGCGCGGCGCGCGGCCAGGGCCGTCTGCGCAGGCGGCGACGTATTCTGCTGCTCGTGGCATCCCACGCAGGACAGCGTTTCGCCCGGCATCGCCGTCATCCAGCTGCGCATCAACTGCATCGCCTGTCCCTGTTCGTCCAGCGGCTGCACGGATATGGGCGTGTTCGCGGGCACGCGGAAATAGGCGGAGCCGTCTGGCTCGACCGGAACCGTTCCCAGGATGCGCTTGATGTCCCACGGGCCGTCGAGGCCAACGCGATTGATCTGGCCGCCGACGCCGTGATAGGCGAAGTGATACGTGAACACGCGCAGTTGCCTGACCACGCCGCGCGGCACGCCCTTCAAACCGGGGCCCGCGTAGATGTCGCTCAGGTACACCGTGGCATCATCACGGTTGAGATCGACCTTGTCGGGGATCACCGGCGGTTTCGCCGACGCGCGCAGCGGAATCGGCTCGAGCAACGCACAGCCTTCCACTTCCTTCAACAGCGTCATGTTGTCGAAGACATCCACGAGATACAACCCCCACCGCGATTCCGGCCGGGGCTTGCACGAGACAATCAAGTACTTCTCGCTGAGCGGAAACGGATGCAGGAACTTGGGCCAGGAGGCGCCCACGAGGCCGTCCCGGATCACCGGCTCCACTTTCTTGCCGCGGCCCGGAATGCGCTGCAGCACACCGTCGGCCTCCCTGCGGCCCGCCGCGGGATCAAACAGCACGAGTTCGCCCATCCGCGGCACGTCGTGATGCCCGCCGACGACAGCGCAGAACATCGTGGGGTGCTTCGGCACGGGCCGCGCGTAGAACATCGCGTTGGGCCAGTAGGAATTGCTGCCGTAATACTCCATCTGGCTTGTGCCGTCGGGATTCATGTGAAACAGGATCCGGGACACAAAGTGCGGAATATCCGAATACTCCCAGCGCAGATAGAGCACGCGCCCGTTGTTGAGGACCGTCGGGCACCAGTCGTGGTCCTGCTCGAAAGTCAGGCGGCGAATCGCGCCGCTGGCCGTGTCGTAGCGGTAGAGATTCGACACGTGCGACGACCCCGTCACGCAGGGCACGCCCACAAACGGCGCGGTTGATGTGAAGAGGATGTTCTCGTCCGGCAGGTAACAGGCGTCGTAATTGTCCACATCCGCTTCGTGAATGAGCGGCAGTTGCCGGATGGACTTGTCCGCGATGCGCAGTTCGTGAAGCTGCCAGCGGCCATTGTCGCCGGGCATCGAGAAAAGCAGGCGGTCCGCATCAAAGTGCAGATCCACATCCCCCACGAAGACATCTTTTTCGGGCCGGTAGAGGGTGCTGAGCGCGCCGTCGTTCAACGGCGAGAGCACGTCCAGTTCGTTGTCGAAACCCGACATCGGCAGCGTCGAGTTGCTCTCCCAGTTCTGCGGCAGTCCGAGTTGCTTTTCCGCGCGTTTGATCACGAGCAGCGCGTCGAAATCCAGCAGCGGGTTGGCCAGCAAAGCCGTGCGCGCCAGCGTTGTCCAGCGCGTCAGCAACGCCTCCGCTTGCGCATCGCCGGCGCGCGCCGCGGCGGTCGCCGAAGCCGATTCCACCCGGGCCCGCCGCAGTTCCGCCAGGTCCGCCTCCTGTATCGGGTATGCCGCGCCATAACTTTGCTGCAGGTCCTCGACGGCCAGGACCACGGCGTCGAAATTCGTGTTCTGGATCCGGAACTCAAGGTCCGGCGGGAGGGTCCCGCAGCTCGTCCCGCAGACAAGCACGAACAGCATGAACGGAACATGGAAACGGCCGGGCGATCGCCAGGGCATACTCCTGCCTCCTTACTGGGGATCCCCCAGCGCGATGGCATCGTTTCGGATGCGCGCAATATCTTCCGCTTCAAGAACCAGCGCGCCCGCGGCGGCATTCTGCTCGGCCTGGGCGGCCGTTCGTGCGCCGCACAGCACATGGGTGACGCCCGGCTGGGCGGCGGTCCAGGCGATCACCAACTGTGCCAGCGTGCAGCTGTATTTTCCGGTCAAGTCTTTCCAACCCGCCAGCATCTCGAGCACTTTCGCCCGGTTCGCCAGTTTGAACCAGGCGTTCCACGCCTCATTGCTCCGGAACTCGTTGGGATCGAAGACGCGATCCATGCCAACCTTGCCCGTGAGCAGGCCCTGCTCGAGCGACATATACGTGAGGGTGGCCAGGCCGTTGTTCGCGCAGTACGGCAGGACATCGCCCTCGGGTGCGCGGAACAGCATGCTGTAGCGCAGTTGATCGCTGGCGACAGCCCCGTATGTGCGGTACTCTTCGATCTGTTCGACACTCACGTTTGAAAGCCCGATTGCCCGGATCTTGCCCTGCTCCCTGAGCTTCAGCAGGAACGCCATCGTGTCCTCGATCGGCGTCAGGTCCGGCTCTTTCGCCGGCCAGTGAATCTGATACAGGTCAATGCAGTCCGTGCCCAGCCGGCGCAGGCTGTTCTCGATTTCGATCGCGAGTGTATCGGGCCGCAGGCTGATGTACGTGTCCTTGCCGTCAAAACTGAAATGAAACGACCCTCGATTGTCGTCCCACCACATGCCGCACTTCGTCGCCAGTACCACCTTGTCGCGGCGGCCCCGAAGCGCCTTGCCGAGAATCTCCTCGCTGTGTCCCCACCCGTACGCGGGCGCCGTGTCGATGAAATTGACGCCGTGGTCCAGGGAAACCTCAATGGCGCGCTGCGATTCCGCATCGTCCACGCCGTTCCACATCTCGCCGCCGCCCGTCACCCAGGTGCCCAGCGCCACCACCGACGCGCTGATGCCGGAATCGCCTATCGCCCTGTACTGCATGCTGTCTCTCCTCGCTGTTGACCAACCGGGGAAGTGCGGGCGGATAACGCCCGGGGCCGATTATATGAAATGCCGCCGGGCATTGTCTTGCCGCGATAGACGGCGGCAATCACGGCAACGCCCGCGGCGCGGCCGGATCCGGCATGAGCGTGCGTCAGCGGCGCAGGGAAAGGCCGCCGGCATCGTAATACAGCGGCAGCGAAAAATCCTCGATCACCTGGTCGTTCAGGTTCTCGGACTCGAGTTGCGGATTCGCGGAGAACGGCTCGAGCACCAGATCGTAGCTCGTATCGAGCGCGGCATCCTTGAAGGGCAACGGCGTGCGGTCGAGAACGCACCAGTGCGCGACATACAGCGTCTTCGGCGCATACTCGCCCGAGGTCACGCGTTCAACCTCGTACGCGAAAACGGACAGCGACTGCGTGTACGGCGCCAGTTCGGCCGCCGTGGGAACGCTCGACTTTCCCTTCAGCTTTGCGCGCAGCATCAGGCGGGGCACCACGGGACGCGCCGCCACGGCCTGGGCACAGGCGGCCGCGTGCGCGGCGGCCTCTTCCGCGGTCAGGGCACGCGCGTACACCGCGATATGCTCCACGATGCCGGGCCAGTCTCCGGCGCCGTCAAGGCCGCCACCCACCCGTAGCGTCCCCTCCGCAAGGCGCGGGGCGCCGGAATCGGGCGCCGGGCCCGAAAAAACGGGTTTGCCGTCTTTGTAGCCCTGAATCGTGTCCCTGCCCCGGCACACAACAATATGCGCCGTCTTGCCCGTTTCCACTGCACACAGTGTCGCCGCGGCCTTGCCGCTGCTGAAGACCAGCTTGTCACCCTGCTGCGCCAGCGTGAAGAGACTGGACGCACGAGAAGCCCCGGCGGCCAGGATCACCGCATCCTGCACCGCGGACGCCTCGGGCGTGATCAACACCTCGATACTGAATGCTTCGGCCTTCGTCACTCCGGCCAACACGCCGTCCGGCAGATTCTCCGCAATGAAATGGCCGTCACGCAGCAGCAGGCGTCCGTGGGCGTCCAGGCGCGCCAGTCCCCGGGGCCGGAGCACGAAGCCTGGCATCGGCCTGCCGTCCGGACCCAGCGGCGCCGTGCCCCTCGCTGCGCACTCGAAGGCAAACAGCAAGCCCTTGCCTTCGCCCGGCCACGCCGCCGCCCACGCGCGTGCGGCCGGGAGCATCAGCGCCAACATCAATGCCACGGCAATACCCCGTCGCTTCATGCCACCTCACTTGCGTTCAATACCGGTCCTGCACTCATCCTGTCTCTGCATCGGAAACTCCCAGGATTATCGGCCGCGAAGGCCGTCAATACAAACGCGGCGACCCGTCGTGGATCGCCGCGTTCCGTAACAGCTTGTCTACGTTACTTCGCCGGTCCGGGGCAGAAGCCGTCCTCCGTCGCCGCGTCCGGGCAGTAATGATAACCGCCCGAGTTGAAGAACTGGATCAGCCGCAGCAATTCCGACAGGTCGATAAACCAATCCTGGGGATTGTAGTCGCTGGAGTGCGGCGCACAAGAGCGATCTCCAGGACCGGGCGCGAAACCGTCTTCGCTTCCGGGCAGGCAATGATACCCATCCGAATTGAAAAACTGGATGACGCGAAGCAGCTCCGAGAGATCGATCAAGCCATCGTTGTTCTCGTCGCCACTATGTATTCCGGTCTCGCCCTCGCCCTCGCCCT
>CAILVY010000100.1 GCA_903837785.1 Candidatus Hydrogenedentota bacterium | reverse complement strand
CCTTGAGCAGCTTCTCGGTGATCTTCTTTCCGGTATTTCCGGTTGCTCCCATTACAGTAATCATCATCTGCATCCTCTACGTATTTGGAGGCCGTTCTCTGCATGTCACTTTCGCTCACGCTCCATTTGAAGGACATGCAGCGGCCACAGGTTTGCGACGTGTTCCCGTGCCATGCACGGGAACGGGACTTTGTACATTGTCAGGAAACGCTTGTCATTTGGGCTCGCGCTGAATGCCTCGGCACGGGGCCGCGCATCTTGCGCAGGAATTGTCAGCTTCTACTCTTGGATGGCCAACGGCGTTCGCCTCGGCCGCTCCTTTTGGGGTAACACGCCCCGCGGTCGGCTCGATTCCCCCCCGGCTTGCCGGATAAAGGCGAAATCAGGCGTTAAGTTCGCTATTATGGGGTCCGGAGACTGTGTTGCCCGAGGGCGGCGAAACGCCGAAGAACAGAAGGGAGCGTCCAGAGCATGGCGACGACCAGGAGGATCCTTGACCGGAGGCAGTTCCTGATTCTCTCGGGCCTGGCGGCCGCGAGTGGCAGTCTGGGTGCGTCGGCGGCCTCGCGCCCGAACATCCTGATTATCATGACGGATCAGCAATGTGCGGCGGCCATGAGTTGCGCGGGAAACGCCGACGTCAAGACGCCCGCGATGGATCGCCTGGCCGCGAACGGGGCGCGCTTCGAGCGTGCCTACTGCTCGGATCCGTTGTGCGTGCCGTCGCGCACCACCATGCTGACCGGCAAGATGCCGCACGAGACTGGGATCACTACAAATCGCGATGTCAAGACCGCTTCGTTCAGCACGCCGTTGCTGGGCCGCTTCTTCAGCGATGCGGGATACGATTGCGGCTACGCGGGCAAGTGGCACCTGCCCGTGAATCAGTCGCAGACGGCACTCCATGGATTCGGCTGGTTTCCGGCGGGGCGCGAGAAGTGCCCGGACGCCAGGATCGCGGAGGCCGTGGCCGAATTCGCAGGGAAAGCCCGCAAGGGGCCGTTCCTCATGGTCGCATCCTTCCTCAATCCGCACGACATCTGCCAGTGGGCGCGGGGTGAACGCCTGCCGGAAGGACCGATTCCTGATCCGCCCCCGCCTGCGCAATGCCCGGAGCTGCCCGACAATTTCGCCATTCCCGAGAATGAACCCGAGGTTATCCGCAACGTTCAACGAGCCGGGAAGAAAGCGCACCCCACCCTCGACTGGACGCCGGACAAGTGGCGGCAGTATCGCTGGGCGTACTATCGCCTCATCGAGAAGGTCGATGCCCAAATTGGAGACGTCCTGGACGCACTGCAGCGGGCGGGTGCGGCCGACAACACGCTTGTCGTCTTCACTGCGGATCATGGCGACGGCGCCGCCGCCCATCACTGGAACCAGAAGCAGGCCTTGTATGAGGAGCCCACCTGTGTGCCGTTCATCGTGAGCGGGAAACGCTTCACTCAGCCCGGCCTGGTTGATCGCGATCACCTGGTATCGTCCGGCATCGACCTCATTCCCACGCTTTGCGACTACGCGGGCATCCCCTTGCCGGACGGCCTGCGCGGGCGCAGTGTCCGCCCGATTGCGGAAGGCGGCACGGCGAATGCGTGGCGGGACAGTGTCGTCGTCGAAACGGAGTTCGACTACGGCGAGGAGCCCAGAGGCATCCACGGGCGCCTGCTGAGAACGGCACGATACAAGTACGTCGTCTATTCAGAGGGGGCGAACCGCGAGCAGCTTTTTGATCTGGAGTTGGACCGGGGTGAACTGAAAAGCCTGGCGCTCGCCCCGGACAAGAAAGCGATCCTGCAAGATTGCCGCAACCGCTTGCGCGCGTGGTGCCGCGAAACCGGCGATGCCTTCAAAGTCCCCGAAGACTGATGCCTTGAGCAAACTGTTCGCGGCGCGCAGCCAGTCCGGGCTACGGTTTTGTGGTTTCCTGCCCGGTGCGGAAAGGCCGAATCTTGAGATTGCGGAATTCGATTGCGCCGCCGTAATCCTGCAATGCGATATGGCCCTTGGGCGCGCGGCCCCAAGTGCCCTGCCCATAGGCGGTCATGTAGTACTTGCTGGTCTTCACGTGCGCGCGCCAAAGCTCCGTGTCAACCTCGTACTCAAGGAGCTTCACTCCGTTGAGCCAATGCTCCACGTGCCTGCCTTGCGCCACGATCCGCGTTTGGTTCCATTCGCCGAGCGGCCGTGTCACGTCCCGGACCGGGGCGAAGACGGCGTAACACGAGCCCGCGGAGGCCAGCGGGTTCAGTCCGTCCATGTGCCCGGCATTGTCGAGGATCTGATACTCGGCGCCGGACTCCCAGACGTTGTCGTACTCCTCCGTCGCCCGGTACACCACGCCGCTGTTGCCGCCCTTCGTCATCTTCCACTCGAGCGCCAGCTCGAAATCATCGTATTGATCGATCGTGATGATATCGCCCGTGCCGGCATCCTTCTCATGGCGCGAAAGGAGCGAGCCGTGCTCCACCCGCCAACTGGCGGGCATCGTTTCAGATTTGTAGCCGCGCCAACCCGCGGTGGTCTGTCCGTCGAAGAGCAGTTTCCAGCCCGCCGCCTTCTCCTCCGGAGTCAACGTGTTTGGCTCCTGCGCTCCGGCGGCGCCCACGGCGCCCAGCGCCAGCAAGAACAGCGCACCGGCCAGCAACATCGCTCCCTGATGCGGGCACCACCGCGCCGTCAAGAGGTTCTGTTTCACCTGTCTCACCCTTTCTGATGTCCGCACGACAACATACTGAAAAGCGGCGGCGACTGAAAGCCGGGGATGCATGCGGGCGACACGGGGCTCGGGTTTGTAGTACAATTCGCAGCCGGAGGACCGAGCATGGGCCATGTTGTCAATAGCGAGCGCGAGTACCGGTTGCTGCAGCAACGCCTGGACCGGACTGTCACGGGGGCGCCGGATTCGCCGGCGTTGATGCAGATCCTGCGGCTGCTGTTTTCGCCCGAAGAGGCGGAAGTGGCGCGGCGGGTGCCGGGCAAGCCGACCTCGCTCGGCGCGCTTTCCCGGAAGCTGAGTATCCCGCCGGAAGAGCTCGAACCGCAACTGACGGATCTTGCGCACCGCGGGCTGATGATGGACTTCGAGTACAAAGGCCGACGTTATTTCATGCTGCCGCCGGTGG
>CAILVY010000099.1 GCA_903837785.1 Candidatus Hydrogenedentota bacterium | reverse complement strand
TGCCCGTCACGGTGAAGACCCGCCTCGGATGGGATCACGACAGCATCGTCATCCTCGACGTCGTGCGCATGCTCGAAGACCTCGGCGTGCAGGCCCTCACGCTTCACTGCCGCACCCGAAAACAGGGCTACACTGGCGCCGCCGACTGGTCCTGGCTCGCGCGGATCCGCGAGATCTCCCCGATCCCCCTCATTGCCAACGGCGACATCACCACCCCCGAGCACGCCGAAACCTGCTTCAAGCTCGGATGCGACGGCGTCATGATAGGGCGCGGCGCCATTCACAATCCCTGGATTTTCCGCAATATCCGGCACGCCCTCGAAACGGGCGAACGGCTGCCCGACCCCACCCTCCGTGAGCGCGTGGCCATGTGCGTTCGGCACCTCAGCAGCCAGGCGGAATACCGCGGCGAGCGCCGCGGCGTCGTCTCTTTCCGCAAGCATTACGCAGGCTACTTGAAGGCCGTGCACAATATCGCCAATCTCCGCAGAGATCTTATGCAGCACGAAGAGGTCGCGCCCATCGTGGAACGCCTCTATCGTTTTTTGGATGAATGCCAGTGTGAAGAGGCCGCTTGAACGCGCCTGGATCAGATCAATGCTCGATAAACTGAAGAAAGCCGTCTGTGAAGTGAATCTCGCGCTCGTGCGCGAAGGACTCGTGTTGCAGACCTGGGGCAATGCCAGCGGAATCGACCGCGCCGGCGGATACGTCGTCATCAAGCCGAGCGGCGTCGACTACGGCCGCATGCGCCCGGCGCAAATGTGCGTCGTGGACCTGGACGGGGCGCCCGTCGAAGGCAAGCTGAAACCCTCCGTCGACCTCGCCACGCACCTCGCCCTGTACAAGGCATTCCCCGAGATCGGCGGCGTCGTGCACACCCATTCCCACTACGCCACGTGTTTCGCCCAGGCGCGCCGGCCCATCCCCTGCTTCGGAACGACCCACGCCGACTACTTCTACGGCCAAATTCCCCTCACGGATGCGCTCACCGCCCGCGAAGCCGCCAATCGCTACGAAGAGAACATCGGGCGCGTCATCGTCCGGCGCTACGCCGGACTGAACCCCATGGAACACCCCGCCGTCCTCGTCGCGGGACACGGCCCCTTTGTGTGGGGGAGGAGTCCCGAACACGCCCTCGAAAACGCCGTCGTGCTCGAAGAAGTCGCGCGCATGGCCCTGGACACGCTCGCATTGAATGCCAAGGCAACGCCCCTGGAAAAAGCCCTGCTCGACAAGCATTTCCTGCGCAAGCACGGCGCAAACGCCTACTACGGCCAGCGGAACCGCTGAGTGTCCTTCCTGTTCTTTGCATATCTGCTCGCCGGCGTCCTCGGCCTCTATGCGCTCTTGATTGCCCTGGGCTGGGGCTTCCAGGAGCGGTTGATCTTTCAGACCTCGCGCGACCTCTACCGTGACCCGTCGTTCTACGGATGGCCCTTCGAAGAAGTTCTCGTGCCTGCCGCCGGCGGGCGGACACACGCCTGGTTTCTGCCCCTCGAACAGGCACGGGGCGTGGTCATCTTCTCCCACGGCAACGCCGGCAATATTGCCGACCGCCTCGAATCCATCGATCTTCTGCGGTCCCTCGGCTTCTCCGTGCTCGCCTATGATTACGGCGGTTACGGCCGGAGCACCGGCGCCCCCTCGGAACAACGCTGCTATGCCGATATCGAGGCGATGTGGCGTTTCCTCACGGAAGCGAAAGGGATCCCGGCGGACAAGATCGTGTTGTTTGGCCGCTCCCTGGGCGGAGGCGCCACCGCCCATCTCGCGGCCCGCGTGCGGCCGGCCGCCGTCGTCCTAGAAAGCACCTTCCTGTCAATGCCGGCCGTCGCCCAGGATGTCTACCCCTGGTTTCCCGCCCGCTGGATCGTGCGCCATCGATTTCCCAACCAGGAAAACATCCGCCGGGTCACCGCGCCCCTCATGATTGTCCACAGCCGCGAAGACCGCATTGTCCCTTTCCGCCACGGACTCGGCCTGTATGAAGCCGCGAACGAACCCAAGACCTTCCTAGAAATCCGCGGCGCGCACCAGAACGGATTCGCCGCCTCCAAGGACATCTACCTCAAGGGCTGGGAAGACTTCCTCGCGCCCATCCTTCCCCGCAACCTCCACTAACGCCTCGAACCCACCCCAGACCCCAGACCCTCCGTCTCAGGACGGCTCCCGATTCACCCGCGCGAGGTTCCACAACTTCGCATACTTCGTGAACACGGAAAACGCGCCCAGACCGCACAGCACCGCCCCATGATAGCCGTCCAGGAACCCGCGCCGGATAACATACATCTTGAAGAAACGCAGCAACGGCCGGATCGTCACATCCACGAGCCGCGCGCGTTTGCCCTTGTCATACGCATCCTGCGCACCCCACGTCGTGAACCGCTGGAACGTCGTGAAATACTCCTCGAAGGTCCGGTACGTGTCGTGATACATCACTTCGTCAATGCGGCCCACCGCCCCCTCGACCACCACCCGCGAATGCACGCGCTGTTCGAGATAGCGCCCCTTCTCCGTGCGGAAGAGCCGAAGATTGTAGTCCCGGTGCCATCCGCAATGCAGAATCAGCTTCCCAAAGAAATACGAGAGCCGCTTGATGTCATATCCGTCCAAACTCGCCGGATCCTGAATAATCTGGCGGATTCGAGCCGCCAGCTCGTCCGAGACCCATTCGTCCGCATCCAGCACCAGCGTCCATTCCGTCGTGATTTGCGGCAACGCCCAGTTGCGTTGATTCGCGGCATTCACATACTCGTGAACGACCACGCGCTCCGTGTAGCGCCGCGCAACCTCGTCCGATCCGTCCGAAGTCTTCGGATCCACCACGCAAAACAGGCTGTCCGCCCACGGCACGCTCTCCAGGCAGCGCGCCAGGCGATCGCCCGCGTTCGGGATCAATGTCAATACTGTGAGCTTGCTCATGTCGTCCACCACGGAAACCCTGCCCGCAACATGCTGAAAGTTAGAAACCCGCCCACCGAGGCATACATCACCTCGAGGGCGCTTATCAGCGTGATCGGCCACCAGCGCCGCCGGGACGCGTCCATCCGCACATAGCAGGCCCAAAGCCACACCCCCAGAATCGGAAGCAGCAGCGAACCGTGGAAGAAGATCGGCAAGAGCATCAGGCCTAGGCTGTCCATCGAATCGATCCAGAAAACATTCGACAGGACGTACCACGCTACGAGCACGCACGCCAGCGCGGTTTCTATCCCCGCCACCACGAGATTGAAGATCAGGACCCGCACATATTGCTCTCGCGCCCACGTCCGGTGAAACAGATCTTCCTCTGTCCGCTTGTCGTTATTCATGGAACCAGTCTAACGTTCATCCCAGACAATCGTCAAAAACGCGGCAGAAGCATCCTTCTCACCCGCGCAACAAGTCCTCATACACGCGCAACGTGCCCTCGACCATCTTGTCCGGCGTGAACTTCGCCTCTACAAGCGCCCGGCCTTGCCGGGCCATCGCCCGCGCCTGTTCACGCTGTTCAAGACTCGCCACGATCGCGGCCGCCAGAGCCTCCGGATCGCGATTCTCCACCAGATGACCCGTCTTACCCGGCTGAACCATCTCCGGAACGCCCCCGGCCACCGTGGCCACCACCGGCGTCTCACACGCCAGCGCCTCCAACACGGACGTCCCCAATCCCTCGGACCAACTGGAAGACACATACAGATCGGCCGCACGGGTCAGACGCGGCACATCCCGGCGATGCCCGAGGAGCGTGATCGCGTTCCCCAATCCCAACGCTCCAATCAGCGCCTCGATCTGTGGACGCAATTCACCTTCCCCGGCTACCAGAAGCCGCGCGTTCGGGATGCGCGCCAGCACCCGCGGCATGGACTTCACCAGCGTCTCATGATCCTTGTGGCCCACCAGCGCCCCCGCGGAGAACAGCAGCGGAATCCCCGGCGCCACGCCGAGTTCATCACGCGAGAGGGGGGGGACGTCCAGGCGGTCCAAATCAACCGAACTGTAGACCACCGTCACCTTCTCCGGCGGCAGGCCGCAGGCCAGAAGCACCTCGCCGACCTTGCCCGAGACCGCCACGAGCCGATCCGGTGCGTGGTACTTCCACCGGTTGAGTCCGTTGGATTTCGGCGCAAAGCTCACTCGCCGGGACACGACGACCTTCCCGCGGCCCGCCATCCGCCGCGACAAGACGGCCATGCTGTGCGCGTGGCTGCTGTGTGCGTGGATAATGTCAATCTTCTCACGGCCTATCACGCGCGACAGGCGCCAGGCCGTGTACAAGTCGAACTCGGACAAGTAGGGGAGGGGAAGGCGCACAACGTCCGCCCCGCCATGGCCGGCGCGCAGAAACTCCCCGGAAGCCTTTCCCGAGATCAACACCCGGTGCCCCCGGCGCACCAGCCCCTGGATCAGCCAGCTCGCCTGTTGTTCGCCCCCGCGCCAGCCCTCTTGTTCATCGAGATGCAGTACGTTCACGATGGACCTCCAAGGCGCGGCGGTACGCCTCGACCGTGCGTTCGGCGAAGACCTGAACAGAGAAATCCCTCAGCACGCGCTCCCGGCCCGCACTGCCCATCGAGGCCCGCAGCCCGGGATCGCCCAGCAGAAGCCCCAGCTTGGCCGCAAGCGGCTCCACGCTTCCCGCGGGCACCACAAAGCCCTCCCGACCGTCGTCCACAATCTCCGGCAGGCCCCCATGATCCGAGGCAATCACCGCCTTCCCCGCGGCCATCTCCTCCTTCAGCGAAAACGACGACGTGTCGCAATCTATGGATGGCAGCACCCCGATGTCGAAGGCCTGCGTACAGCGCGCCATGTCATTGCGGAACCCCGCAAAAGTCACGATGTCCCCGACCCCCAATTCGCCCGCCAACCCTCGCAAACGGGCCTCCAGGTCCCCCTGGCCAAGCACCAGCACCCGCAGCTCCGGATAACGCGCGCGGACCTGCGCCACTGCCTTGAAAAGGAACTCATGGCCCTTGGCCGGCACCAGCCGCGCCGCGATCCCGCAGACCACTGCCGAATCGCCAAACCCGAACTCCGCGCGCGCTTCCCGCCGCGCCCGCTCGTCAGGGCGATATTGCTCCGCATCCACGCCGTTGTGTATTGAACACATCCGGCCCCCGTCAAAGGTCGATTGCGCCGCCAGGTCACGGCGTACCGTGTCGCAGACCACAATCTGAAAATCCGTCCACGCCCGGTTCAATATCCGATTGGGGAAATTCGCCTTCACGGGGTACGTGTTGTGGCGCGTCCGCACCAGACACACCGGCCGCGACAAGAGGCGATCGGCCAGCGCGAACACCCAATGATCCTGAGACCCGCTCACGTGAACGACATCCGGCGTCTCGTCGCGAAGATATCGCGCCGCCTCGCGGACATCGTGCCACCACGACCGCGGGCGAAGCCCCCCCTTGAAGATGAACCGGTTGTGCGCCGCGCAGCCCGCCCCCGCCGCCAAATCCGCCAGCACGCTCGCTTCCTTGCACCCAATCACCACCCGGTGGCCCATCCGGCTCAACGCCCCCGCAAGCCGCGTGACATAACTGACCTGGCCGCCGCCGCGCAGATGCGGATCGCTCATCAGTATGTGCAAAGGCCGGTCGGTCATTGCGGAGGATCCCCCTGCGTCTGGCCGCAGGCGCTCTGGAGCTGTGCCGGACGTCACTCCGGCGCCGATTCCGTGCCGGAATCCGCCTCGTCTTCCGTTCCCCCGGCCATCAAGCCCTCGACGAATACGGGCTTCGGCTCGGATTCCAGCAATCGGACTATCCGCTCGTTGGATTCTTCCAGCTGGTTCAAGGCCGCGGACAACTCGTCGTCGATAGACTCGAATTCTTTCGAACGAACGAAGGTGACTTTTTCTTTGCTCGCCATACTCGCACCTGCAACCATTCGCCGCCCGTCAATCAGAGCGGCAACTTCGGCATATCCTTCAGTGATTCAATCAGTTCGTACAGCACGTCCCGCCGCGATTCGTGCGGGACCGGATTCCGCGATTTCCCCAGCACGTCCCACGCCTCCGCATCCTGCAAACACATAAGCGGCTCTCCCGAATCGAAGTCTTCGGCCAGCGCCGCCTTCGACACCCGGATCACCGCCGCAAGGCCCGGATCGCTGCAGTCGCGCAACGCCATCCCCGCCCCGGGGTACTGGCACCACAGCGCGTCGGAGAGCATCTGCGGCAGATTCCAGCGCACCGCCAGCGCCATCGCCAGGTCCGCGTGCGTGCAACCCACCTCTTCCATCTCCCGCGAGCACAACTGCTCCACGGAATTCCCGGAATCCTTCAACACGGAAGCATAGACTGTGCCCAGCGTGCGCAACAGCACCATCTTGCCCATGTCGCTCAACAGCCCGGTGATGAATTCCTCGCCCTGCAAGCCCAGGCCCATGCGCGTCCCCAGGTTCTTCGCCACCGCCGCCAGTTTCAACGAGGAATCCCAAATGTCGCGTACGATGCCGGCATCGGTCTTGGGATCGCGAAGTACCTCGAACACGGTTATGCCCAGGACAATGTTCCGGACTTCACGAACGCCCAGAATCACCATTGCCAGCTTCAGCGTGCCGACGTACTGCTTCATCCCGTAGTAGGGCGAATTGCTCACCCGCAGGATCTTCGCGGTCATCGCAGGATCCGCCTGAATAATCTCGCTGATTCGCGCGATGTCACTGTCCGGATCGTCCGCAAGGCGAAGCACCTCCGCCACCACCGAAGGCATCGCGGGAAGATCCCCCACACAGGAAGCGATTCGTTCAACCGTCCCGGAGTCGGGCATGTCGGCGTTTCTCCTTCGCGTTTCGGCTCAGCGCACCAGCAACACCGGGCACGGCGCATACCGCGTCGCGTACGCCGTCGTGCTGCCAAGCACCATCGCGCGCACCTTCGTATGGCCGTACGCGCCCATCACCAGCAAGTCCGCCTGGCACTCCTTCGCGTACGCGACGATCTGTTCCGCGGGCTCCCCCGAGCGAATCACGTACTCAACCTGGACGTCATGCGCGTTCAAATACGATTGCGCATCATTCAAGATGCCCGCTTCGCCCACGCCCAGAACGTGAAACGGCATCTGCCACTCCTGCCCAATCACCGCCGCCGTCTTCAACGCCGCGCGCGAATGATGCGAACCGTCGTAGGCCACCACGAAACGCGTCCGCCCCGGGGTGTCTGTGCCCGTCACCAGCACCGGCTGCTTTGCGCGGCGCACCACGGCCTCCGTCGTGCTGCCCAGCAGCCCTTCCAGCCACGCATTGTGCTCGCCCCCCCGGCCCATCACGACCAGGTCCGCCAGGTCAGCCGCTTCCACGATCTCCCGCGCAACGATCCCCGTCGTCAGATGCGTCTCAAAGACCACCTGGGTTTCGCTGCAAATCTTCTCAAAGGCGGCCAGCGCCGACTTGCCGCGCTCCTCCAGCAGGAGCGCAATGTTGTTCTGATAGTTGACGTACGGAGCCGTGCCCAGCGACGCGCTCAAATCCCGCAGGAACGGGCCTTCGAGCATCTTCACGTCCACCACGTGCAGGCCCACCAGCGTCGCGCTCACCCGGTGGGCAAGCGCCGCGGCGTACCGCGCGCCCAGGGCCGCGGTCTCACTGCCGTCCGTTGGAACCAATATGCGTTTGAACATCGTTGCTTACCTCGCCACCAGATTACCAAACGCACGAAGAATGGACAAGCCGTCCCGCTGGCTCTTCTCCGGGTGAAACTGCACCGCGTACACATTGTCCCGGCCCACCATCGCCGGAAACTCCACCCCGTACTCGCACGTCGCCAGAATCACCTCCGGATCCTCCGGCCGCGCGTAATAGCTGTGAACAAAGTACGCATACGGACTGCCGCTCAACCCGGAAAAAAGCGGGCAGGGCTTGACCGCGGAGGGCTTCAGCAGATTCCAGCCCATGTGCGGCACCTTCAGGCCCGTTTGCGACGCGTTGGGAAACCGGACCACCCGCCCACGGAAAATGCCCAGCCCTTCCGGACAATCGCCTTCCTCGCTGGATTCAAACAACAACTGCAACCCAACGCAGATTCCAAGAAACGGCCGGCCGCTGGCCGCCGCCTCCTTCACCGGCTCCGTCAACCCCCGATCCTTCAGGCCCGCGTAACAGTCCCGGTACGCCCCTACCCCCGGCAAGACCACCGCGTCCGCCGTCGCGATCACCTTCGGCTCGTCCGTGATCACCGCTTCGTGGCCCACCTGCTCGAAACCCTTCTGGGCGCTGCGCAGGTTGCCCATTCCATAATCCACAATCGCTATCACGCTTCCAGCATTCCTTTCGTCGACGGCACCCCCTGTACACGGGCGTCGCAGCGCATGGCCTCGCCCAGCGCCCGCGCAAACGCCTTGAACATCGCCTCGATGCAGTGATGGGTGTTCTTGCCGTAACGAAGGACCACATGGACCGTCATCCGGGCATTCACCGAGAACGCCCGCAGGAATTCCTCCGCCAGTTCAATGTCGAATTCGCCCACCCGGCCCTGCGGAAGCGCCGCGTCAAAGTGGAGGAAGGGGCGACCGCTGAAATCCACCGCAACCTCGGCCAGCGCCTCGTCCATCGGCACCACCGCATGGCCAAAACGCACCAGGCCCACCGGCTCCGCCACCGCATCCAGAAACGCCTTGCCCAGGCAGATCCCCACATCCTCAACCGTGTGGTGCGGATCTATGTGCAGGTCGCCCTTGGCCTTCACCACCAAGTCAAAACCGCCGTGACGCGCAAGATGCGTCAGCATGTGGTCAAAAAACCCCACCCCCGTCGCCACCTCCGCCTCCCCGCGACCATCGAGCGAAACCGTCACCTGGATCTGCGTTTCCTTCGTCTTTCTCGTGATTCGCCCTTTTCGCACCATGACTCTCCTTAGCGGCCAAGCGCCAATCGTTCCGCCAGGAACGGGGGCAATCCCGCTCCCGTGACTCGGCGCGCCGCCTTTTCCACCGGATACGACACCCGCACCTGTTCGTACACATCCATTTCCGTATCCAGCACCCCGAACGCCGCCTGCGGATTCGCATCCCGGGGCTGGCCCACGGATCCCGGATTGATGAAGAACACCTTCTCTTCGCCCAGCTCAAAGCGCGAGTGGTCGTCCACGGTATAGACGCCGTCTGCCGAGAATATCCCCGGGGTATGCGTATGGCCCATCATGCAAATCGAACAGTTCTGCTCTTCCAGAAAATACAGATGCGGCAGAATGTCTTCCCAAGAGAACAAGTACGTGTTGTGGTTCTTCGGCGCCCCATGCACCCCCACGAAGCGGCCCACATTCAGCGCATCCGGAAGGCTGCGCAGCCACTCGATGTTCGCTTCGCTCAAATGCTCCCGCGTCCACATCGCCGCCGCCAGCGCCACCGGATTGAAGCCCCACGGCTCCTCCAGGCTGCACGCCACCGCATCGTGGTTCCCGAGGATCGTCGGAATCCCCCGAAGCCGCAGAATGTCCGCGCACTCATTCGGCGTCGCGTTGTATCCTACCACATCACCAAGACAGACAATCCGGTCGATGTGAAGCGCCTGGATCCGCGCCAACACCGGCTCCAGAGCGTCGATGTTCGCGTGCACATCGGAGATAATTGCGTATCGCAACCGCGGGACCTCCCTTTACACCCGGCGCACACCGCCTAACTTCCTGTTCAGTATACAGTTACTCGGCCTGTGCGTCGGTACTGCGCCACATGCTGGCTGACGGGCGTACAGCAACCCGCAACCGGGTCCCACGCCTCCCTGTATTGTGCACCCGCGCCCCCACGACTTTCAAGAAGCCAGGGTAGCCCCGGCACTCACTTCAGTTCCACCGGGTTCGTGTAGACCCAGGGCGTCCACTCGTCCACAATCGACAACTCCGCTTCAACACGATATTTCCCCGGGCCATCCGCCTTCCACGTCATCTCCGTGCCTTCGATCTGATACACTTGCTCGCCCGCATGCATCACCGTGAAGCGGCAGGGGTACGGCGACGCCGCCTTCAGCACCGCATCGCTCGAATACGGCATCGTTTCGCCCATCACCGCGCGGTCCGTCTTGCTCTCGGCGAAGAACGCAAAACCCGTGCTGTCCGCGATCATGTCGAAACCTATGAAGGCCCGCCCCGTGCGAAGCGCGTCGAGCAGCGCCGCTTCGCTCAATTCCTGCATCAACACATGCGTGTGCACGAAGCGAATACTCCGCACATACGGATCCAGCTCCCAGCGGAACAACTGCTTCCCGGGCTCCAGCGGGCCGAACAACAGCTTCAAGAGCGCTTTCTCAAGCCCGTTCAAGTCGTATTCCCCGATCACGTCCTTGTCCGTCTTCTTCAGCAGGAATTTGCCCGCTTCCGTGTAATAGCCCCGGATCCCCGTGTTTTGATGCGTGTCGTTCGCGGCAATCCCGACCACTTTCTTCACTTCGTTCAACTGATCCCAGTTCTTCAGGATCTTGTCCTGCCGCGTAAAGATCGAGCGAAACGTCTGATCCGGATAGGCCCCGAGGCAGAGCAACACGTCCGGAAGCACGGACGCAGGCTTCAGCTCTTTCAGGTTCGTGTGAATATTGTAGATCTCCATCCCCGTCAGTTCAGGAATGTCCCACATCCGGTCCTCTTCCGAATGCGCGTAGAACAACAGCCCGCCCAATTCCTTGATCTGGCGCGCCAGACCGCGATAGTCCGCCCCGCAGTCGAACACGGTGCTCTCCGGAAGTCCCCAGGGCATGAAACCCTCGGACATCTCGTAGCCCGGAAGAAACAGCACCCCCTCCTTGATGCCGTGCCACTGAATGCCGTAGTCGGCTTTCCCGTCCACACAATGGTCCGACATGCAGATGAAACTGCAGCCCGTCTCCTTCAGGGCCGCCAGGATCTCCTCAAACGTCGCCGCGGAATCATGGGAAAAGTGGGAATGCGCGTGAAGGGCGCCCGCGAATTCCGGCAAGCCGTTCTTGAACGCCGGCGTGATGCGCCGCGCGCGGATTTCCTCCCAGGCCCGCGCTTGCTTCGGAAACAGAATGAAGCGGTGATAAAGGCCCGAATGGAAAACCACGACAAATATGATCAACAATAGAACTGCAACCGCGGCAAGAATACGTGCAGTCCAACGCAATACTTTCTTCATGATAACCTCAGAGTTGCTTCCTGTGTCAACGACGGCGCCTCATGCCGGCTGCTCA
>CAILVY010000098.1 GCA_903837785.1 Candidatus Hydrogenedentota bacterium | reverse complement strand
GGCGGCGTCGGCTCCGGTCCAATAGAGTTGCGCAATCCGGGGACTTCGGATGCTCTCGCCGGGGTGAAGTGTGAGGGATAACTGCTGCATCCCCGCCCGAACTTGCAGGCCGTCGCTCCCGCGTGCGACACTGGCCTGCCACTGGCCGGACCACCCGATGGCCGTGATGACGCCACCGCTGCCCCAGTCCAGGTTGAAGAACGGACACACGTTTGAGGAACGGCCGTTCGTGGCGGCAAAGTCGATTTTGCCGCCCGCCGGCACGGCCTGATCGAAGGGGAGCCAGTCGTCCGCCGCACTCGGCCCGCCGTTCAGGCGGTGCAGCACGGCGGCGGCGCCAATTCCGGGTTGGATGGCCACATCCAACGCCTGAATCTGCTCCAGGATGGGCGTGTCTTGCGTTCCCGTGTTCGTGAAATGCAGCGTCCAGTCCACGCCGGGCGTGTCGAGGCAGACCGCGCACACCGCACGGACTTCCAGGCCGGACTCGGGGTCGGTGAAGGTCACGGTTCGGACGTGGCGCGTTGCATCCGACGAGTCCTCTTGAATCGTGCGCCGCCAGCTTCCGAGCAAGTCGCGCGAGGACTTCCCGCCATACACGAATGAGAAGGGCAACGCGACGCCTGGGGTTCCGGCCGTTGCCAAGTCGTCCAGCCACAACGTCTGGCCGTCTTCCAGCACAACCCGGGCGTCGCACCAGTCCGCCTGATCAAAGGAACGCTCGTCGCCGCCGGTGTCCACGATCAGCTCGAATTCCCGCGCCCCGTTCAGCGGGACCTCGATGGGCTGCATGCCGTCCCCGGGCCGCATGACTTTCGTGGCGAGCAGGTCCCGCCCTCCCGTGGCCACATGGAAACGCACGGAGGCAACCGTGTTGTCCACGTTGCGGTCCAGGCCGATGTCGGCGAGAAACCGTTGAGCCGGTTGCGCCAGGCTAACGCGCAGGACGCTGTGCGAGTTCACGCCGAGGCCCCGCTCATAGACGCGCTCGCCCAAGCGCAAGGGACCGCCGAAGGCGCATCGTCGGGCCTTCGTGTCGCCCGCCGCATCCTCGTGTACGATAGCCAAGGTATGGACCGCGCCGGGAACCTGTTCCGCAAACGTGAATGCCCGCTCCGCCCAGGCACGATTGCGCCCGATTTCGACCTGCACGTCACCGCGCGCGCACGCGGCGGACGCGGCCACCGCGACGGCCATCACCAGGGCTGTCAGGCCCCGGTGTCGATTCGGATCACGGCGGGACCGGCAACCTGTGGTGCTCATTCCTGCAAACCCTCCCCTCCTGCAACCTGGCGCCAAGCGACGTGTTTCCAATCCGAATGGGGGATTCTAAGCGCCAGCCGCCCCCCCCTGCAATTTCAGGTCTCTGCACGTGTCCACATTCATGCTTACGTTTAAGCGCCGCAAGGCACAACCCTGGTCTTGATAATCGAGCGGTCTTGCCTCGCCAAAGGGTTCAGTGCACAACGTGATTCGTCGGCTGGTCCGCCTGCAATCGGTCAATGGCCAAGCCAACGGCGGCCCCGATTCCCTGGAGGAGTGCGATGCGCGCCGGGTCGGAATGGGCGCCGGTCGCGGTGTAGAGGGTGATCACGCCCACTACGCAAAGACCGGACGTGAGCGCCACGCTGTAATGGCCGTGGGCCTTCATGCCTATCCAGCGATTCTCGTGCCGGGGGTCCTCGAAACAATTCTCACAAACCAGTACTTTGCCTTCTACCGCGGCACGGCCGCAGAGACAGGTTCCAAACGGCACAACGGCTTCCGCCTCAAGGAACTCTTCACTGAAATGCCCACGAGTCTTGACCAAACGCAAGACGTTTGCCTGATGGTCGGCAAGAAAGGCCACCGCTTTTCCGCTGTCACCGCACTCGTGCAGCGACAACAGCGCACTGAGCACTCCGTCGAGGATTTCGTCGATGCTTCGCGCACGTTGTATCAGGCGTTCGACTTCGAGCGGCAGCGTCAGCCCCTCTGCATGGGCAATCATGCCGTATTCCGCCTCCTTTCGCTTCGTAATATCCGTTTGCAGGGCGAAGTAGCTCTCAATCTCATTATTGCGGCCGCGCACCGGCGTAATGGTCTCTTCGGCGACGTACAGAGACCCATCCTTCTTGCGGTCCGTGACTTCGCCCTGCCAGACCGCGCCCCTCTGAATCCATTCCCACAGCTTGTGATAGAAGAAACCGTCCTGTCGTCCCGACTTGAGAATCCTGGGGGTCTTTCCCTTAATTTCGTTCAGGGCATATCCCGTCAGTTCGGTGAAGGCTGGGTTGACGTATTCGATGATGCCGTTGCGGTCTGTAATGAGGACGGGATTGGCCACTTTCTCGAGAATCATGGTGCGCACTTCGGCCAGGTTTTCCGCGGCAACCCGGTAGCCCGCTTGCCGGGTGACGAGTGCGGCAGCCACCACAATGCCCAACACTCCCAGCGCCCACAGCAGGGCATGTCCTATCCACAAGGTGCGAATACGCCCTGCCATGATCGCCCAGAGCGGACCCATCGGCACCGCGACACTGATTCCGCCTCCGATGTCGCCCGCCTTGTATCCCTGATCCACATGGCACTTCAGACAACTTGCATCGATCAACAAAGGCCGCATCAGGCGCATGTACGGGACGGTATCCATGGGCGCGATGGCCGAAACTTCTGGTACGCCGCGCTCGAAAGACGCGAGGGCAGCCTGTTCCCAGGCATCGGCCCTGTTCTCGGGGCGCAAAGGTTTCAGGCTGGTGATGTGCCCCCGCACTCCTTTCTCCTCTTTCATCAAGTCAAATACCTGCCGTGTCATATGGGCTGGATTGATGTAGGTGAGAACGCCTCCCGATGGCAGCGGCACATCGCGCTCGAGCATGTTGAGGTAGGAGCTAGGTTCAGCACCCTCCTGCAATTTGACGTACACACCGCCCCGGCTGGCACTCCACCAGTGATAAGTGAGGTCTTTCTCGAAAACCGTGCGCGCCTCGGTCCGAGCGGCCTCCTCCGTGGCGAAGTGCTGCTCATGCAGACTCCAAGTCAGGGATCCCGCCACGACCATTGTCCAGGCCAACACAAGTATCGCCGCAGCGGTCAACCTGATGGAGCGAATCGGATTGTCGCCATGCTTGGGCATGCGGTGCCTCCCCTAAGTTAGCACAGGCGCCTTCGTCCTTTGAACCAGCGGCTCCAGGCCCCGGTCCATGACCTTTGTTTTCGGCGCGTTCCTCAATTCGCCACCCATTTGAACGTCACCGCGGCTTGATTATGCCTTGGGCAGACACCTTCTGAAATCAGGAATATTCCCGTAGCGTCATTCTTGGAAAGCCAATCCCTGCCCCCGCCTCCAAAGACCATGGCAGCGGCGTGGCGTCAGGGCGCGGTTTTGAGCCCTTCACACCGAACCGTCCATTGGCCGTCCTGGGGAAAACCCGGGGCGTGCTGCGCCGGTGCATCGTCCCATCCCCCGGCCATCATGCCCACGGCGTAGAGCAATCCGCCGCTCGAGGGGAAATAGGGCCACGGCCCCCCTTCCACGGGATAGCCGCGCTCGTCGAAGTCGAAGTTGGGATGAAGGAGCAGGTCAACGGCCGCGGAGGTTTCGCCAAGCCGCGCGGCGGTCATGGCCAGCATCGGGAAGTCCCAGCCCCAGGTCTGCTTCCACTGCCAGCATGCCATCACTTTTTGGAAGGTCTGGCGCATCGTCTCCCGGTCCACGCCGTTCCCCGGCAACACGCCGAGCGCGCCCACCACTGACGGATGGTTGTGGTTCCACTTGGTGTAGCTGTCGGGCAGATGCTCTTCCATGAGATAGACGCCTTCCTGTTCGGGAAGCGGCGCCAGTGTGTCGAGCACCCGCTGCCACCCCGGCTCGCGCGGCATGCCCAGACGTTCCCGCCACTGTTGCGCGGCCTGCAAGGCAAAACGCCAATACGTGAGTTCGAACGCGGGGTTATACACCTGGTCCGGGTCCGTGGTCTCCGGCACGGTGTAGATAGGCGGGCCCAGCACGCAGCGATGCTCGTTTTCGAACGTCACGAAGGAAGCCATGAAATCGGCCGTGTCAAAGACGATCTCACGCCAGGCCTCCAGCGTGGCACGCTCGGGATGCGCGCGATAATCGAGTTCCGCAAAGAAGATGGGGTGGGGCTGCTGCCAGAGCAGCATGGCGTGGATGGGATGCGGCGATTCCCGCCCTTCCGGGCCGGTGCACTTGGGCCACCGCGCGCCCTTGTAGCCCTGGCGCGCCGCCTTCTCCCGCGCCGACGCGAGGCATTGCCGGTACACGCCGAGCGAGCGCTTCACTTCGGGCCAGCGATCCCACAGCGCGAAATGCGCGCCGTGCCACCAGTACATCTCAAAATGGAACTTGCCGTTCCATCCGTTGTTCACGAGCCCGCTTTCCTGCGGCGGGAGGGAACCGGCGCAATTGACGGCCGTAAGGTACTGCGACAGCACGACCCGGCGTTCCAGCTCCTTCCAGCGGGGATCCGCGCTGCCCGAGAGGTCGAGCGCGCCGCCGCGCCGCCAGAACCCATTCCAGTGATCACGGCACGCCGCGAAGGTTTCCTCCACCCCCGGCAGCATGGCGGGCAGCGCTTCGGGGGCAAACGCGCAGACAAACTCCAGGCGCTCCGCTCCCTCCGACGAGAGCACGTAGCGATGTTTTTCGCCCTTGCGCTCGCGGACGCTTGCGCCCGGAGCGAACGAGAGCCCCACGTGGTATTCCGTTCCGTCCAGTTTCCGCGAGAAGTCCGCGCGCGTCGGGGCAACGGTGGTCATCTGTGTCTCGTGCGCCCCGGGCTTGCTCCAGTCGCCACGGCCGCCGAATTCCTTCAGGTCGGGATACGGAAACGCCAACTCGACGGCGAGCCGGCTCGATGCGAGCAGCGGCGATTGGATTCGAACGGCAACGGCATCCAACTCGGGGTGGCAACACAGTTCCACTCGGACGGGTTGCCCGTCCAGTTCGAATTGACTGTTCAAGAAGCCGTTCCACAGGTCGAGTGTCCGGCGCGGATGGACGATGTCCGAGGCCTTCAACGGCGCGCGACCTTTCGCCTGCCGGCAGAACCCGATGCGCCCGAGGTTCAGGCGGTGAGGGTTGGCGTAGAGCCACTGGCTGATCGGATCGCCCGCGCCGATCATGTACTCGACGCTGCGGCCGCCATAGGTCTGCTTTGGCGTCCATTGGAAGTCCGAGATCGTCTGCCCGGCGGGAAGCGGCGTGCTGTGCCAGCCCCATTGCGACATCGTGCAGGCATCCCCGAGACTCTGCAGCCCCGTGACGTCCGCAGTGAACGCGAACTCGCCATTGCCCACCTGCATGGCCCCCGGCTTCGTCACTTCCAGATTGTGGCGCGTAACCAGCGCCTCACGGTCAATGGGCGGCGAATCCGCCCCGGCCACGAGGGTTCCCAAGGATATCGCCATAAGTACGAGATTCCACCTGCTTATCCGAAACAATGGTCTTCCCTCACGTTTTCGCCGCGCGCGGCTTACAGACTGGCACAGAGGCGGTCTTCGGTTCCAGCGCCCGGACGGAAAGAATAGTCGTCTGACGGATACAAGCGAATCAAGCCCAGTGACTCCCGGCGGCTGATCGTAAGACCGTGATGCGGCCATGTCGCCCGTGGACTCGCCGGCAACCGGGAGTACGCGCGCTCGTTTCATCCCGCGTCCGAAAAGTTGTACACTTCCGCCTTCGAAACAAAACGCGTTTTGCCGTAGTCTTTCTAGACATGACGTGAGGAGCAGATCGTGAAACGTGCAGTAGCCGGAAAGATCGTTGTTCGCCTGCTGATGCTTGGCGTGGGATTCGTTTGCTTGCGGTGGGTGCTCTATCTGGCGGGTATCGGGCTCGTGCCGCTCACGGACCCGTGGGACAAGGCCGTTTTGGCCGCGTGCAACCCGGACCACTATGTGCCGGTCCTGGACGAATTCATCCGTGCGCTGACGGACTACACAAATTTCCTCATTGTCGCGCCAATCCTCTCCTGGCTCATCGCGCGGGGACTTTTCAGGCTCTTTCCCCGGTTCAAGATGCTCTTCGTCGGAATTCTGGCCTCGGAGACCGTGATCCTCGCGGTGCTGGCGGCCTTGGGAAAGCTCTGGCCGAACAAGACGTACGTGGGCGTGAACATCATCGAGGTGATCGCGATCCTGGCGGCCTTCGGCCTTGTGGCCTTTCTCTTCTATAAGCTGGACGGCGATGCGATGCGATGCCTGTCGGTCGCCTGCGGGCTGGCCCTCCTCTCGGGCACCATCACCGACTTCGGCATCACGAATCCCATCAAGAAGGCGGTCGCACGGCCCCGCCCGCTGAACGATGCGAACAAGCCGTGGAACGAGCAAGTGCGCGTCATCCCCGATGAACTCCTGCGCGGCAACAACTCGTTTCCCTCGGGGCACACCTCGGGCACCTTTGCGCTGCTGACGCCGCTCTTCTGGTTCACGCGGGACCGGCGTGTGCGCGCGGGCTTGCTGACCTGGGCCACACTCCAGGGCTTCTCGCGCGTGTACACTGCGGCGCATTTCCCGTTCTGCTGTCTCATGGGCGGTCTTCTCGGCTTCTCGATGGGCACCCTGGTCTTTTTTGTCCTGGGCGGAAGATCACTCTGGAAGCAGCCCGAACCGGACCTCACGAACCCGCCCGGTCCCGAGCCTCTTCGCGCCTAGGAGTCAGCCCATCATCCAGCGTCCGCCGCCGTGCCGGAACCAGTCGATGACGACCGGCGCCACGACAAACGGCAGTGCGCCGAGCAACGTCACGGAAAACGACAATATGTAGTGCTGGATGAAGAAGGCCCTGGCTTCCGGTTCCATGGCCGCCAGCACTACGGACCCGACGATCAGGCTGAATATCCACGCGGCCGCGGTTGTGGCCAGGGTCTGGCGATCGAAGCATCGGCGGCGCACGGCCAGCACCACAGATGCCGCGGCGCAGAATAACAGGACCGCGGCCCCGAGCCCGCTCCCGAAGGCTCGGGCATGTTCTTCACTGATGAGCCACGAATCTCCCGCGGCAAGCATCAACAGCGGCACGTACAGATAGATGAGCGGCATTGCGAACCACATGCCGATCCACGCGCCCAGGCTCATGCCGAGAATGATTGCGCCGGCTTGCAGCGGAAACAGCGCCTGCCACTGCCCGGAAGCGAGTCCGAGCCGCAGCGTCAGCAGCAGCGGCGGGGCCAACGCGGCACAGATGAAGAAGAGCGCGCGCGCCTGAGGATAGAGGCAGGCACGTCCCAGCGCAGCCGAGCGCACGGGCAGGGCGAATATGAAACTGTTCTCGCCCCGGACCGTGGCCATCATTTCGTGCAACTGCAATGCGACCGCGCCGATAATCATGGCGCCGGCCAACACTGTGCCGAACGGCAAGCCGAGCACGAGGGCACCCGCTTCCTGGGAATTCCATTCGGCCGTGAACCAGGCAAGCACGGCGGCGGCGAGTGCGATGAGCACGGGGGGGATCGTGAAGGCCAGAAACGTCACGCTGTAGCGCCGCCACCCGAACCACTGCAGGGCCTCGTGGGGATTCCGGAAGGGCATCGTCCGTCCTTCAAACAGGTCGAGCCATTCGTAGACAGTGGAGATCCCGAGGCGCCGTCCCCGTTCGCAACGCCCGTGCAGGACTCCCGCATGGGAAAGGCCGTATGCGGCGAGCAGGGCTATGATCCATAGCGGGACGAAATAGAGGCGCGTTCCGCTGGGTGCGAATTGACTGAAGCCGCACGCCAGCGCCAGCCCGCCGGCGAACAGCAGGGCGAGGCCAATCAGGAATTCATTCTTGGCTTCGGAGTACAGGAGCGCGCCCTGCACGAGAACGACGGCCGTGACACAGGTTGCGGGCACTTGCCAGAACGAGAATCGGACTTTGCCCCAGTCCCCCTGAAGCTCCCATCCGAAACTCAGGACGTGCACTGCGGTGATGCACGCGGCATATACGCACACGACAATGGCTGCATAGGCCATGAGCGCCAGCGCGCACCGGCTCGAGCGCACGGGCATCGTCAGCAGATAGCGGCCCACGCCAAAGCGTTCGAGACCTTCTCCTGAGAACGTGCCCGCCAGGCACATCAGTGCGATGATAATTCCCGTCTGAACGGCGAGGTGAATACAGGGCAGCACTTCTTGCGATGAAAAGTCTCCCAGTTGATAGCGGCGGGCAAGGAGCGCCAGGCACAGGACTCCCCCCGAATACATCAACCCGCCCAGCATGAGCTTTCGTGTTCTGATCCACTGATGATAGAGGACGGCAAGAAACGGCGAATGCATGGCTAGTTCTCCTCTCGAAGCGACGCCATCTTCTCGCGGCGTCCGCGGACCCGCGCCACGAAGATGTCTTCAAGCGAAGGCTCTTCCTCTTCGGCAATCACCGCGCCCAGTTCCGCGGCGGCGCGGTGGGCGCTTTCATGTCCGCCTTCGCAAAGGAAGGTCCATTCGCTGCCGCCCCCCTCCCGGGAGATCGTGTTCGGCACGACCGGCGGCGCCGCCGGGGCCTGCTTGAAATGCAGGGTGAACAGGCAGTGGGCGGCCTTGATGTCCGACAGCGGTCCCGAGGCGATCAAACGGCCCTCGTGCAGGAAGGCAATGTGATCCGCCACGTATTCGACTTCATCGAGCAGATGCGAGGAGAAGAGAACCGTCCGCCCCTCGTCGGCCACGGTGCGGATGATCGCGCCGAGGATGTCGCGGCGGACTACCGCGTCCAGTCCCGAGGAGGGCTCGTCGAGGAGGAGGAGTTCGGGCCGGTGGGCGAGCGCGAGCAAGAGCCCCAACTGGGCGCGCTGGCCGCGGCTGAGTGTCTTCACTTTGGCGGTGGGGTCGAGGTCGAAGGTCTTGCGCAGTTCTTCGGCGTAGCCGCTGTCCCAATCGGGATAAAAGGCTTGCGTGAAGAAGATCAACTCCCGGACGCGCATCCACACGGGCAGGTCGCGGTTCTCCGAGAGATAGCCGATCCGCGAGAACACGCTCTCCGGCTCGCGAACGGGGTCGCCGCCGAAGACCCGCACCACGCCCGATTGCGGTTTCAGCAGGCCGAGCAGGTGCTTGATGAGCGTCGTCTTGCCCGCGCCGTTCTCCCCTACGAGGCCGAAAACCAGGCCCTTGGGCACCTCGACGGTCACGCGGTCCAGCGCCGTCTTCTTTCCGAAACGCCGGCAGAGTTCCTGAACCGATATGGGCAACTCCGTGCCGGCCGCCATGAAATCCTTACTCATGCACTGACTCCTTCTGTTCGGGCAACATCTTGCCGCGGTGCTTCCGTATCAGTTCCACGACGTCCTCAAAGCTGAATCCCAGGCGGGCGGCTTCCGTCACGAGCGCCTGCACCCGGTCATCGAGAATCCTTGCGCGCTCGCGCTGCGCCAGGGGCGAGCCCCGATCCGTCACACGCGTGCCCAGGCCCCGCCGCGAGGTCACAATGCCCGACTGCTCCAATTCGCGGTACGCGCGCGCAACCGTGTTGGGATTGATCAGCAGTTGCTCCGCCAGCGCGCGGATCGTCGGCAGTTCCGTTCCCACGGGCAGGCGTCCCGAGGCTGCGAGTTGCTTGATCTGCGTCACGAGCTGCACATAGATCGGGACGCCGCTTCGCAGAGAGAGGTGTAATCGCATGCTCCGGCCGTCCTTTCTGAAGTTCGATTGTATTAATCTTTTAACACAAGTTGCCGGGCGTGTCAAGGGCTGCGAACGGGCGGACGGCGGAAGAATGTGCGGGCGTCGATCCTGCATTCTGTCGCGGCATGGGGTATACTTCCAGAACGTTGGCGTGTCGCAGTCTCTGCGAAGCCGAAGTGGAGTGACAATGGCCCGACCCAGTAGTTCCCTTGCGAAGTGGCAGCATCCGCTCTCCTTCAATTCATCCCGGCACTGGCGCCGGCTCCTGCGCATGAACGGTGGCGTGGACCCCGGGTTTCGCCTTCGGGCCGCGCTCGTGTCGGCGCTCAGCCGGCTCACGGCGCCCACCCGCGCCCTGGAGCGGCTCGTGTATGGAAGCCGGGTGAACGCCGTCGCGGTCCAGGAACCGCCCGTCTTGATTCTCGGTTATTGGCGCAGCGGGACCACGCATCTGCACAATCTCATGAGCCAGGATCCCCGGCTGGGCTTCGTATCCACGCTGCAGGCCATGATTCCGAACGGCGCGCTCGTGGGCCGGCGGGTGTTTCGGCAGATGATGCTGTGGACGATTCCTCCGACGCGCCCGATGGACAATATGGCGTTCTCGCCCGACCTCCCGCAGGAGGATGAATTCGCGCTGTGCCATCAGGTCCCGTATTCGATCTATACGGGCCTCTTCTTCCCCCGGAACCGTCATGCGCTCTACGAGAAGTACGCAACCTTTGACGGCCTGACGCCCGAAGAACTCGCGGAATGGCAGGAAGCCTACCTGGCCGTCATCAAGAAGGCGACGCTGCTCTTCGGCGGGCGCCGCCTCGTGTTGAAGAACCCGGCGAACACGGGTCGCATCCCGCACCTGCTTCGGCTCTTTCCCGACGCGAAGTTCATCCACATCCACCGCAATCCCTACACGGTTTTCCGTTCCGCGATGAAGCTCATGCTTTCGTTGCGCGAGATCATGCCGTTCCAGCACGTCGGCGAACAGGAAATCGAAGACGACGTGTTCTATCTCTACCGCGCGATGCTTCAGCGCTATCTCGCCGAGAAGGACGAAATCCCCGCCGGGAACCTCGTGGAAGTGCGTTACGACGACCTCGATCAGCATCCCATCGAAGAACTCGCGCGCGTGTACAGCGCCCTCAGCCTCCCCGGTTGGCGTGAGGCGGAAGCGCCCATCGCGCGTTATCTCGCAGGCCAGGCCGGCTACGTGAAGAACCGCTTTACGCTTTCGCCCGAAGACTGCGCGAAAATCGAAGAGCACTGGGGATTCGCGATCGATGCCTGGGGCTATTCGCGGCCGTAGACGGCATTATGTCCGGGCACGGCCCCCGTCGCTGACGAAGGCCGTGCGCCGAACGCGCCGCCTATTCGTACAGCTTGTGGCTCAATTCATGGAAGGCAAGACCGCCCTGATTCACCGGGAAGCTGTTCCCTTCCGCCCCCTGATATCGCAGATACGCCACGTGTCCATCCATGTACAGCACGTTGCAGCCGCCGGGCACGTGGTTGAAGTGCGAGGCCTCGTCGCCGGAGAGTTCGTCCCACATGACGGCCAGGGAGGATTGCGCCAAGGCCGAGGCTGCGGGATTGTTGATGTCCGTGATCATGAATCGCTCGATCCCCTCCCGCAGCCGGTAAATCGTGCCGCTCTCCGCGTTTCCGGTTCCCTCGGGCACCCGCCAATCGTTCCGCGCCACATCGGCGGCCTCGGCGGGCGTTGCATTGAGCGCCGCGAACAGGGCGTCCACATTCGCTTCGAGATTCGCAATGTCGGCCGCCTGCGCCATGCGATCCTCGATCGCCCACCCGAGGTAGATATAGGGATGTTCGTAGACTTCGCAGGGTTCCACTTTGCCGTTGTGCGCAAACGGTTGGATGACCGCGCCATTGCCGTCCCAGAGCGTGGACGAGGTCTTGCCCTCGTCCCAGAGTTCAAGGGCGGTCGTGGCGGCGGCGGCGCTGGGACACACGAGCGCGTTCCAATCGCTCAGATACTCGGGATAGACGGCGCCCGCGTCGAAGATCGTCGCGCCCGGCGCCGTGTTCCCGTTGCAGTCAAGCGATTTCATGGGCGGGAACTGCTGCCCGGCGTTTTCGTTCGCGTACATTTTGAAGACGAGGCCCATCTGTTTCAGGTTGTTGGCGCAACTCGAACGCCGCGCGGCCTCGCGCGCCCGCGCCAGGGCAGGCAACAGAATGGCCGCCAGAATGCCGATGATGGCAATGACTACAAGCAACTCAATCAACGTGAATCCACGGCTTCGCATGGGATGATTCCTCCATTCAGACAATCGATACATATGTAACGGCGAGACTGCCGCATGAACAACATGCGCAGTCTTTTGAAAAGGAAAAGGATTGTCAGACGGAGGTGAAGGGTGGGCCACGAAGGGAAAAAGGCTGATGGAGAGGACGGGTAAGCACCCGTTCCGGCAGGGGGAGAATTCCGGCGTCAACCAGTGTTCCAAGAAGGAAGATCACACAGAGCGCCGGCAGCGCCGCGCTGGACAGCAGCAGGCACAACGAACAGGAATCGCCGTCCCCATGCCCTTCGTGATGGGGCATCATCTGATGGCCGATCGCCGCCCCGTACACACAGAGCAGCACCAGCCCAACCAGTCTCGTCCAGCGCGGAATCATGGCCGAAGCCTATCCCAGGGCACCTTTTGGCGTCAAGAGGCCGGAAAAACATCTCCAAGAACAACGCCGAGCGACTTGCACGGCGCAACTCCGGAAATTGCGGTCCAAACCCTCTGACAGGCCCGATGGAGATTCGCCTCGTGGCTGGGGTGAATGTGAATCTCCATGTCTTGCCGCGCTAGTTGCCGGCTTTTGACTCCCCTCGGACGCGGCGTGTTATGATCGCGACAGATCGAATCGAGGTGCAAATCCATGAAACTGAAAGTGGAAGGATCGACGTTACGGGGGGCCGTGTCCATCCCGGGATCGAAATCGCACACCATCCGGGCGGTGGCCATTGCCGCCCTGGCGGAAGGCGAGAGCCTCATCGAGGAACCCCTCGAATCGGAGGATGCGCGCTCGGCGTTTCATGCCTATACGGCGCTCGGGGCCCGTATCTCGGAGGAGAAGAACCGGTGGCGTGTGCAGGGCATCGGCGGGCGCCCGCAGATCCCGGAGAATGTGATCGACACGGCCAATTCGGGCACCACGATGCGGTTCAGCCTTGGCAGCGCGGCACTCTTGCAGGGCGGCCTCGCCGTGCTGACCGGCGATGCGCAGGTGCGCCGGCGGCCGTGCGGCCCGCTCGCACAGTCGCTCACGGACCTGGGCGCGAAAGTGCGGGCCACGCGAGGCGGCAGCTATCCCCCCTTCGTGGTCGAAGGCACGCTTCGCGGCGGCAAGACCACGATTGAGGGCATCACGAGCCAGTACATCAGTTCGCTCCTGCTCAACACGCCGCTGGCCGAGGGCAACACCGCGATTCACGTGCCGCTGCTGAACGAGCGGCCCTATGTGCAGATGACGCTGGACTGGCTCAAGCGTCAGGGGGTGCGGGTGGATTACGCGGAAGACCTGAGCGAGTTCCGGGTGCACGGCGGCCAGTCCTACGCGCCGGTGCAATGCCGCATCCCCGGCGATTTCTCTTCCGCCACGTTCTTTCTCGCGGCGGGCGCGCTCTCGGACAACGAAGTGCTCTGTACCGGCCTCGACCTCAACGACACGCAGGGCGACAAGGCCGTGCTCGACTATCTGCGCCAGATGGGGGCGCGCATCACGATCGAAAAAGATGGCATCCGGGTCCAGGCCGAGGCGCTGACCGGCTGCGAAATCGACATGAACGCCACGCCGGACGCCCTGCCCATGATGGCCACCATCGCCTGCTTTGCGCGGGGCGAAACGCGGCTCGCGAACGTGCCCCAGGCGCGCCTGAAAGAAACCGACCGCATCGCGGTGATGCGGACCGAACTCGAGAAACTGGGCGCGCGCATCACGGAATTGCCCGACGGGCTCGTGATCGAGGAGAGCGCCCTGCACGCCGGAATGCTCGAAGGCCACGGGGATCATCGCGTGGTGATGGCGCTCGCGATAGCGGGCACGATGCTGCCGGGCGTCACCACTATCAATGGCTACGAAGCCGCCAGTGTGACCTTTCCCACCTTCCTCGACGCGTTGAGCGGCTTGGGCGGGAAAGCCCGCATCGCGGAATGAATGTCCGGGCCGGTGTGTTCGCCTTGCGGGGTGGGCAGCTGCGACGTGTCCAAACAAAATGCCGGAGTGCACTTCCAGATGAAGATCGTGTTGATGGGCCCCAAGGGGGCGGGAAAATCGTCCGTGGGCCGAATCATTTCGGAACGCACCGGGTTCCGTACCGTCGAAACCGACACGATGCTCGAAGACCTGCATGCGGCGCGCGACGGGCACCGGCTCAGTTGCCGCGAGATCTTTGCCGAGCACGGAGAGGCGTTCTTCCGCGAACTCGAACGCGAAGCCGCCGCACAGGCTGCGGCATTGGACTGGCATCTCGTCATCACGGGCGGCAGCGTCATGCTTGACCCCGAGAACCGGCGCCGGCTCCGCAACGATGCCCTGCTCATCTACCTCACGGCCGAACCCGGCGCGCTGTGGGCGCGCGCCACGGCGGGCGGCGTGCCCCCCTGGCTGACGGGCCCCGAGGGCAAGACGCGCTACGAGGAGCAGGTGCTCTTCCGGGAGGACGTGCTCCGGCCGTACGCGGACATTCTCGTGGACACTACGCAGGGCACGCCGGAGGAGATTGCGGAGGAGGTGCTCCGGCGGCTGGGGGAGGAACTGGCGATCCACTGCCGGTCGGCAAACACGTACGGCGAACTCATTCGGGTGACCACGTTCGGCGAAAGCCATGGCCCGGCCATCGGTGCCGTGCTCGACGGCGTGCGCCCCGGCATCGACATTTCGGAGGAAATCATCCAGCGCGAACTCGACCGGCGCCGGCCCGGGCAAAGCGCCCTGGTGACGCGGCGAAAGGAGAGCGACCGCGTGCATATCCTTTCGGGGGTCTTCGAGGGAAAGACCACGGGTGCGCCCCTGGCCATGGTCATCTACAACGAAGATCAGAAGTCGCACAATTACGACGACATCAAGGATCTCTTTCGGCCCGGACACGCGGACTGGAGCTTCTATCAGAAATACGGCCTGCGGGATCACCGCGGGGGCGGGCGGTCCTCGGGCCGAGAAACGGCCTGCCGCGTGGCCTGCGGCGCGGTGGCCCGCGAGATTCTCGCGAAGCGCGGCGTGCGGCTCGTGGCGCATGCGGTCGAAGTCGCGGGCATTGCGGCGGAGACCTGCGATTACGAAGTCATCGAATCCAATCCCGTGCGCTGCGCCGATCCCGCGGCCGCGGAACGGATGGCCCAGGCGATCCTCGCGGCGCGGAAGGACTGCGACTCGGTGGGCGGCATTATCCAGCTCGACATTCTCGGCGTGCCGCCCGGACTCGGCGATCCGATCTTCGCCAAACTGGATGCACGCTTGACGGCGGGACTCATGACGATCGGGGCGGTCAAGGGAGTCGAAGTGGGGCTCGGCTTCCAACTGGCGCGCCTGCGCGGCAGCGAAGCGAATGACAATCTTGCCGGGGGCCGCTTCCTGAGCAACCACAGCGGCGGCATTCTCGGCGGGATTTCGAGCGGCGAACCCATCGTGCTTCGCGTGGTGGTGAAGCCCACGTCCTCGATTGCGAAGGCGCAGTGCACCCTCGACATTCACGGAAATGACCGGACGATCGAGGTCCACGGGCGCCATGATCCGTGCATCGTGCCGCGGGCCGTGCCCGTCGTCGAGAGCATGGCCGCACTGACCCTGCTCGACATCTGGGAGGTTCAGGCCCGGCTTCGCCCGGAGTGGGCAGCCCGCTGGGAAGCTGCCGCATCGTAGGGGGAATATTCCCCTGCCGACCCCCTGTTGTGTGAGGTACGTGATTGGCGGATGGAACGTTGGCATGGGCTTGACGGCGCAGGGGGGCACGGCGCGCGAACCCAAGGCGGTGGCAGGAACAGTGCGATGGAAGTGCACCAGTGCTCAGAGGAGGCTAATGGCTACCTGGGGCTGGCGTCCGCCCTGGAAGCGGCTGGCGAGGCCGTCGTTATCACGGACACGCACGGGAGAATCCAATACGCCAATGCCGCCTTTGCGCGGCAAACCGGTTACCCCGTGCAGGAGATCCTCGGTCAGAATCCCCGCATACTCAAGAGCGGGGTGCATGACGACGCCTTCTACCGCCGGATGTGGGATGCCCTGTTGCAGGGGGAAGTGTGGCGGGGTGAATTGATCAACAAGCGCAAGGATGGTTCCTTCTACGATGTGGCGCAGACGATTGCCCCGGTGAAGTCTGCACAGGGCGGCATAGTCGGTTACGTTTCGGTCAAGCGGGACATCAGCGAGCGCAAGCGGGCCGAGCGCACCATCGCGGAACAACAGGCACGCCTGCTGGAGTCCGCGCGGCTCGCCACGCTGGGATTGATGGCCGGGAACATCGCCCACGAGATCCATAATCCGCTGGCGGTGATCAACGGAAGCGTTGAGTTGTTGATGGAAGTGCAACGCCGGAAACAGGGGCCATGTGAAGACTGCACGCCCCACTTTGAGATGATCACACGGAATGTCGGGCGCATCGAACGCATAGTGCGCGGCCTGAAGAACCTCGCGCGAGAAGGCGATGACGACCCGTTCAGCGACGTGCCGGTTCAGCGGCTGATCGAAGAGGCGGTCGAAATCTGCCGCCCGCATCTGCTCACGCTCAAGATCGAACTTCAGACGGCCGGCCTTCCGCCGGAATTGTTCCTCCAATGCCGCGAGTCGCAAGTCGCCCAGGTGCTGCTGAATCTGTTGAGCAATGCCGCGGATGCCGTGGCCGCCCTGCCAGAACGCTGGATACGCCTCGAGGTGCATGCGGAAGACGATTGGATCGAATTCGCGGTCACGGACAGTGGCTCCGGTTTGCCGGACGCCCTTCGCGAGGCCATCTTCGAGCCGTTCTACACAACGAAAACGCTCCGGGGAACCGGACTCGGCCTGAGCATCTCAAAGAGCATCATCGAGGGGCATCAGGGCCGCATCTGGGTGGACCCCGGGCATCCGAACACCCGATTTGTCGTGCGCCTGCCGAAACGGCAGTCGTGCCGGGCGCGGGCAGCGTGCTGAGCCCGAGCCGCTAGTTCTGGATATCGAATATGTCCATGATGGCCGCGAGTACCGCGCCCATGGGCGGAGGGCCGGGATACTTCTGGAACTGCACGTGGCCGTCCAGATACAGGACATTGCTGCCGCCCGGCACGTGATTGAACTTCGAGACGTCCACGGCCACGTTGTCCCACATCACGAAGATTTCGCTCTGGGCTTTGGCGCTGGCGGCCGGATTGTTGATGTCCGTGATCAGGAACCGCTCGATCCCCTCTCGAAGCCGGTAGATCGTCTTCCCGCCGCCGTTGCCGTTGGGCTCGTTCACTTCCCGGTCCGCGTCCGCCGCCTGCAAGAATCCCGTGGCATCGCCGGACAGGAACGGCTCCCGCAAGGCATCAATCATGCTCTCGAGACTCTCGACAAACTGGGCGGGCCCCTCCGTGAAGCGCGCGTCGAGTGTGCGCCCCAAAACCGACGCCAGCGTTCGCAGCGCGGCAAGGTCTTTCATCGGGTACTTCAGCGGGTCGCAGCGGTCATAGACATCGCTGGCATACGTGTAGCTCGCATCAATGCCCTCCACGCCTTCCTGATGATTGCCCGCGATCGTCTGGGTCAATGTCAATTCCCCGGCCGCCGTCTTGAAATTGTCCAAGCGGTCTTTGGGATCCGAGGGACAGAACACGATCGCCGGGTCCGTCAGATATTCCGGATACACGGCCGTAACCAGCGGCCCAAATGAGACACAGAAGCTCCCGCAGCCCATCTCCACTTCCGAGGGTGGCCACTTCTGGCCCGGGGACTCGCCCGAGTACATCTTGTACACAAGCCCCCATTGCTTCAGGTTGTTCGCACAGGACGCGCGCCGGGCCGCTTCCCGCGCCCGGGCCAATGCCGGCAAGAGAATTGCGGCCAGAATTCCAATGATGGCGATGACAACCAGCAATTCAATCAGGGTAAATCCGCGCTGTTTCATGTCCTTCCTCTCCTCTCCCGGTGGGGCAACAATTGGTTCAACCAATATTCTAGCCCGCTTGTCGCTCCCTGTCAAGACCTGTTAAGATGCAGCCCCGGAACGGAAGGCCGGTCCGATTGCTGAGTCGAGGGGAGATCACCATGGCCCAGACGCTGTCGCAGGAGATTACGGCGAAGTTAACCCGGCGCATTGCGGATGCGCGGTATCCTTCGGGGACGCGGCTGCCCACGGAACGGGAATTGGCCGAGGAATTCGGCGTCACGCGCCACGTCGTGCGCGAGGCGCTGAAGCGGCTCGAAGCCGTGGGGCTGGTGCGTATCCGGCAAGGTTCGGGGATTCTGGTGCAAGACCTTCCGCTTACCGGCGGCATCGAGTTGTTCGACGTGCTGCTGATGCGCGAGGATGGGTCGATCAATCTGCCGGTCCTTCGCGACGTCCTCGAGTTCCGCGCCCATATGGTCCGCAATGTGGTGCGCATGGCGGCGGCCCGCCGCACGGACGAGGAGTTGAATGAACTGCGGGCGCTCGTGGAGGAGCGGCAAACCTGTCTCCATGATCCGGAGCGCATGGACGAGGTGATGCAGCGCTTGTTCCGGGTGATTGCCCAGGCCACCCGCAATCGGGTCTACGAGCTGGTTTTCACTACGATGGGCAGGGTTTTCTTTCGGCTCCGGGCCCTCGTGGACATTCCCATGATGGGGCAGGAGCAGACCGACATGCTGCTGCGCCGCATTCTCGACGCCTTCGAGCAACAGGACGAGGCCATGGCCGACCTCCTGGTGAGCCGCTACCTGGAAGTCCTGCAGGAAACGTTGAACGCGCGTCTCGCGCAGTAACCAGAGCAGGAGCGCCGTTCCCCACGGCAGGCGCGTTTTTTACACTTTTTGTGTACTTAACCTGTTGCGTATTTCCTCCCGCCTCGTGTATAATCGCGTCGTTGTAAAACTGCCGTTGGCAGAGACCGTCCGGAGGGAGGCGAGGGTGAAGGCGAGGTTCCACAGATGAACGGTTTTTCTTTCGGTGAAGTGGTGATCACGTGCGAATGCGGGGGCAGGACCACCGTGGCCAACCCCGCAAAACTCGATGCCATCACCTGCGGTGCATGTGGCCGAAAAGTGGCGATTGGGCGACGAACCATGGAAGAAACGGAATCGCGCGAAGTAGAGTCCAGCCAGGCTTCCCAAACCATGACCATCCCCGAGAAGGTTGCGGTCGCGGTCCAGTTGGTTCGGGAAGAAAAGTACGAGGAGGCCGCCCGAATCTACGAATCCGTGCTCAAGGAACGCTTGGACCACCGCGATGCGTTTTACGGCCTGGGCTTCTGCCACTACAAGCGGCAGAACTACAAGGAAAGTCTTCGCCTGCTCAATATGGCCGCCCAAATGGGCCATTCTGGCGCAGAACGCCTGCTGAACAAAGTCCGGGGGCTGGTGCCGACGGAGATCTGAGCCCAGGGGCGCCGTGCGCAGAATAACAAGGCCGCGCAGGGGGATTTGCGCGTGCGCAAAGGGGCTGATATACTCCGCCCGCGGGTTTAACCTATTCCATTCACAATGAAGCAACAAGAAGGAAGCGTGCCGTGAAATCTCTGCGCCGTTTCGTCCTGTCCGGAGTGACTCTGGTTCTGATGCTGGGACTGTGCACGGGGGGCTCCGTGCTGGCCCAAAAGAAGGGCAAGGATAAGGAGAAAGCGCCCGAAGCGCCGGCGCAGGCCGCCGCCCCGGCGCCCGAATCGGCCCCGGCTGCCGCCACGCCGTCCTCTGCGCCCTACAAGATCGGCGTCTTGGACCTCCGAGAGGTAGTGCGTCAATACAACAAGCGCAAGGAGAAGTACGACCGGCTCCAAGCCGATGTGGACCGCCTGCAAACCGAGATCAAGGCCATGGGTGAGAAGATCGAGGCGGCCAAGAAGGAATACGAGGACAGCAAGGGCACCCTGAACGACGAACAGCGACTCGAACTCAAGAACAAGATTGAGGCGGATGTCGCCAACTACCGGAGTGAGTTTGACAAACGCCAGCGCCAGATCGATGCCCAGGAAGAGAAGGTACTTGCCGAAGTCTTCAAAGATATCGAGGCGGTCCTTAACCAACTGGCCGAAACCGAGCATTATCATCTCGTCCTGAACGCTAAAGGCGGCCCGGAGGGGGCAATCCTTTATCATAGCCCGACGATGGACATCACGCCGAAAGTGCTAGAAATACTAAACAAGCAGTCCAACTGATGATCCGCAGCCTGAGCCGCCCTGAAGTTCCCCGGCTCAGGCTGCTGTCTTTTTGGAGCGGCCTCCCGGAATGTGCTATACTACGGGACATGGCGAGCCACAGGCGAGGAGAGAGAGCTTTCGCGGGGCGGCCCGCCGCACCAGCACACAAGCATGGACAGCCTTTCAGTCCCCCGCAATGCGGGGCTAAGCATACGCAATGCAAGTTATCGGGAGTCCTGATATATCCATGGAATTGACCGTCGGTGATATTGCGGAACTGGTCGGGGGCGAAGTGGTGGGCGACCCGGCGGTGCGC
>CAILVY010000097.1 GCA_903837785.1 Candidatus Hydrogenedentota bacterium | reverse complement strand
TTGCCCGTGCCGTGCGGGAGAGAAACGCTGCCGCGAACCATTTGCTCCGCGTGGCGGGGATCTACGCCAAGATAAAAAGCCAGGTCGACCGTTTCGTCGAACTTCGCCGTCGCGCATTCCTTGACCAGCTTCGCCGCCTCGGGAACCGTGTACGAACGGCCCGCTTCCACCTTCGCCAGCAACGGCTTCATACGCTTGCTCAAATGTGCCATGAGGAAACCTCCGGTGGTGCAAACGGGCGTGTGTGCGCCCTCCCACGTTGCGCCCCGTCCGGGGCAGCTTCACTAACCTTCAACCAGCAGGCCCATGCTGCGTGCGGTGCCGCGCACCATGCTCGCGGCCGCCTCGACGCTGGCTGCATTCAAATCCGGCATCTTCAGCTTCGCGATCTCCTCCACCTGCGCCTTCGTCACCGTGCCCACCTTCGTCTTGTTGGGCTGCGCCGAAGCCTTCGCCAGCTTCGCCGCGCGCTTGAGCAACACGGCCGCCGGCGGCGTCTTCGTGATGAACGTGAAGGTGCGATCGTCAAACACCGTAATGACCACGGGGATCACCAGGCCCTGCTGTTCCTTCGTGCGCTCATTGAATTGGCGGCAAAAGTCCATGATATTCACGCCGTGCTGGCCCAGCGCGGGGCCCACGGGCGGAGCGGGTGTGGCCGCAGCCGCATTCACCTGCAACCGGACTTGCGCCTTGATCATCTTTTTCGGGGGCATGGGTGCGTTCTCCGTTTACACTTGCTCGACCTGCCAGAACTCGACTTCGATGCTGGTCAAGCGTTCGAAAATTTCCACCAGCACCTTCAGGGTGCCGCGCTCGGGATTGATGTCGTCTATCTTGCCCAGGAAGTTCGCAAACGGGCCGTCCACGATCTTCACCCGCTCGCCCGGCTCGAACGCCACCTTCGGCTTCGGCCGCTCGCGCTCGCCCCGGATCACCTGGACGATCGCGTCCACTTCTTCCTGCTCCAGGGGCACCGGCGCCGTCCGCGAACCGATAAAGCCCGTGACCCCCGGCGTCTCCTTGATCAAATGCCAAAGCTCCGGAAACCGCTCCGGGTGTTCCGGCAACTGGATCAGCACATAGCCCGGAAAGAACTTGTGCCGGGCGGTCCGCTTCTGGCCCGACCGCATCTCCGTCACCTGCTCCATCGGAATCAGCACGTTCGTCACCAGGTCGTGCAGGCCCTGCTTCTCCGCCCCCTGCAACAACATCTTGCGCACGTTCGCTTCCTGGCCGGAATGCGCATGCAGCGCATACCAGCGCCGCTTGATCCCGTCATCGGGGACTTCCCGCAGCCGCAGTTCGCCGCCTTCCTCCGCCTGGGAGGCTTCTGCCGCTTCGGCCTCGGCCGCCTGCGCGCGCTCGGATGTCATATCCTCGGACACGTACCGTCTCCCCTAGGCCGCCAGGCCCAGCATCGCAAGCAATATGGCGCCAAAAACCTTGTCAAACGTGAAAACCACCGCCGACATGATCGCCAGCATGATCATCGTGACCTTCGTCGATACCTTCAGGTCATTGACCGTCGGCCACGTCACCTTCCCCAGTTCCACGCGGACTTCCTGGAAGAAGCTCTGAATCTTCTGCACCAGGCCGGGTTTTCCGCCTTCGGCTACCGACGCTTGTCTCAGCATACCCTTAACCTTACCGGGTTAGAACCAAAAACATGGCAGGCCTGGAGGGACTCGAACCCCCAACCTTCGGCTTTGGAGGCCGCTGCACTAGCCATTGTGCTACAGGCCTGCATGAAAGGTACCGCCTCCGGCGCGCTCACGCGCTACCGGATCTCCTTGTGCACCGTGTGCTTGCGCTCGAACTTGCAGTATTTCTTCAGTTCGAGCCGTTCCGGGTGCTTGCGCTTGTCGCGCATACCCGTGTAATTCTTCTGCTTGCATTCGGTGCACTGCAGTGTGACTTGTTCGCGCATGTATCTATACCTGTTATTCGATAATCTTCGTTACGACGCCGGCGCCGACCGTGCGGCCGCCTTCGCGCACCGCGAAGCGGAGCTCTTCCGCCATCGCGATCGGCGTGATCAGTTCGGCCACGATCTTGATGTTGTCGCCCGGCATCACCATCTCCACCC
>CAILVY010000096.1 GCA_903837785.1 Candidatus Hydrogenedentota bacterium | reverse complement strand
TGGCCATGACCGGCGAGATCACCCTGCGCGGGAACGTGCTGCCCGTGGGCGGAATCAAGGAGAAGGTTCTGGCCGCCGCGCGCGCCAAAGTGAATCAGATCATCCTGCCCGAGCGCTGCAAGTACGACCTCGACGAGATCCCGGCCTCCGTCCGGAAGAAACTGAAATTCCACCTCGTGACGCGCATGGACGATGTCCTGCGCATCGCGCTCGGGCTGAAGATCTAGTCCCGGTTCTCCGGCATCACGGCCGCTTGCCCCGCCAGGGCAAGCCGCCCTTTCCCGGGGACGAACGACGATGCCGCTGCGCAGCACAGCGCAAGGATGGCCGCGGCCAGGAAAACGCGTTCATAGCCAAAGGAAACCCACAGCAGCCCCGCGAACGCGGGGATAGTCATGCTTGCAATGTGGTTGATGGATACGCCCAGCGCCAGCGTGGCGTTCAGCTCCTGATGATTCTCCGTCAATCGGGAGATATAGACCGACCGCGCCGAACTCAGTGAAAACAGCAACTGGTCGAGGATGTAGCAGGCGGAAGCCAGGACCTGTGCCGTGTCGTGGCTCGGAGCGGCCTGCTGTGCGTATCCATAACCGAGGCACACCACGAAGAGGATCAGGCCATCGACGATCATGATGGCGCGCTCGCCGAAGCGGTCCACCGCGGCCCCGGCAGCAGGCTGGAAGAAGATTCCGATCACGGCGGCGATGAACAGGAGTTTCGCCATGGACGCGGCCGGAAGATCGTACACTTTGATGAGCACCCACGGCCCGAAAGTAAGGAAGATCTGTTTGCGCGCGCCCGCGAGCAGTTCCAGGAGGTAATACAGCTTGAATCGGCGGCGCACAATCAGGCGGGCCCGCGGCTGATGCAGTCCCGGAATGTGGAGCATGCCGTAGAAACACCCCGCCACGACCACCAGGCCCGACACGCAGAGAAACCCTGCCGCATATGGGGGGTGCGTGCGGTCGAAGAAGAGCCAGATGAGCCCCGTGCCGATCACTGTGCCCGTTGTGCCCACCGCGGCCGCCTGGCCCATCCGCCGGCCCCGGTTGTGTTCGTCGCTCAGCGCCAGCACCACCGAGCCGTTCACGGGCATGAGCAGGTGCATGCCCGCGCTTGCCGTGGCCATCATGAAAACCATCGTGGGGAGGTGCGTGCCCAGCAAGCTCATGCCGATCATGCCCGTGGCGAAGACCCCGGTTGCCACCACGCCGATGCGCGTGATGGAGACCATGCAGAGAATCCCGCTCATCAGCACGACAAGGAATCCCGGCAACTCGCGCGGAAACTCGAGCCAGCCTCGCGCGTCCGCGTGAAGCTGAAACGTGTCCGCGAGGAAGTTGTTGAAGATCGAATCGTGGACGCCCGTGCCGATCGCGACGGCCGTGATTGCGCCAAAGAAGACAAACCACTGCTTGTTCAACTGGAAATTCCTTTGCTGGGAGAGGTCTATCCCCTTCCATAGCATATTCACGGAGAAGGCCGCAATTTGACGGAATGAACCCGGCACGTGCCGGGCAAACGTCTGCCAACTTGGGCGGTCAACGCAGCCGGCAGGCAAAGCTGCCCGCGGGGCACAAGAAGCTTGCCGAATCGCCGTTCCACACGATGGGCGTGGCGCTGATAACGCCGCCGGAACTGTCGAGCGCTTCGCAGGCGGCCGGCTTGGGCACGTTCCACGGCATGCCGGTCCAGGCGATCTCGACGGAAAACGTCCTGCTCTTCGGCAGGGGCGTGATGACTAGGCCCGTGTCCTCCGCTGCGATCCTGCAGGCGCCGCCGGCGCGAACCCAGTCAAATTGCGCGGGCTGTGCCGTGCTCCGGAGCCGGCGTGCGAACTGCTCGGACTCAGGAAGCGGCGGGGCGGGCGTCCAGCGCGCTTCCAGGCCGCCGGCCCCTTCGACAAACTCGACGGCGCCGAGGAGCACGCCTCCCTGGCCGTCCCCCGGTCCGTCGAGATAATTGCAGCGGCCCGCGTCTTCGCGCCACAACCCGGTGCGCACTTCGAAGCGTTGTCCCTGCTTCACTGTCTCCGGCACCCGGGCACGGGCAAGCGTGTCAATCGGGCCATTCCACTGCGAAGCGGGCGTCGCGGGGGCGTGATCCGCCTGGAACACAATCTTGTTTGCCGCATCCACGAAGTGCACGTAGATGTTCCAGTCCGTGTCGAGGGGGCCGTTGGCATGCCAGTGCAGCGGCAGTTCCAGCGCGTTGTCCGCGAAGCGGATTGGATCGGCGCTGACGGCGGCCGCAGGCTCGATGCGGGGATTCACGTAGACGGCCGCGGGGCCGCGTGCCCATTCCACAATCTCTCCCTGGCGTGTTTCAATCGCCGCTTCCATGCCCATCTCTCCGGGAATGAGCCCGTAGAAACCGAAGGGGGGCAGTTCGTGCCCGTCGAGGACCCAGGCCGCTGCGGAGCGGTTCACCCAGACTTGCGCTCCGCTCTCCCAGTCAATGTGCTGATGATGAAGATTGCCCGCGTCAAACTCGACGTGCGTGATGCGATCGCCCGCGAGGGCGCGCATAAGATCGTGGAGCAGCCAGTACTTGCGGACCACGTTCGGGCTGAATGCCTCTTCAACCATGGCGGGATGCCCCGTAAGCACTTCGGTGGCGATGTAATCGTCGCTGTAGATTCCGTGCATGCGGTGCGAGAGCCCGCCCTGATAGCGGCTGCTGTAACCCGCCCCGTGAAGGACGAAACGATCGTGATAGGCCATGTCGAGCCACGGGATGCGCTCAGCGTCTTTGCCGCGCACGCGCCACGTGAAACCCGCGTCCCGGCCCGTGGCGTCGCCGTCCACCCGCAGATGATTGCACTGGGCCCCGTCGAGCCATCCGATCAGTTGATCATGGCCGCTCTCGGAAATCTGCGGCGCGCGGTTGCCCAACTGATAGCGAATCCAGTTGAACGTGTCGCCCCACGTGTCGCGGGTCTCGACGCAGGAGTGAAACTGGCCGTCATCCGTCCAGTAGTCATACGGCCGGATCGAGGACCACACATCGATGAAGTACGCGGTGGGCGCGAGATGTTCCTTGATCAGGCCGATATTGCGTTCGACAAACGGACGGAGCACATCGGCACGCCAGCGGTAAGATTGGGCGCCGCGCCCCTCATTCAGCCACGCACGCACGGGCGTCCTGCCCTTGGAGAAGGCCACGTTGCGATAAGTGAACCCCTCCGCGTCGGGATAGACGTCGATGTAGTTGTCGTGCAGCGCGAAGAGGACGCCGTGTTCCGTGCAGGTCTGGACGAGGCGCTTGGCGTCCTCGAGCGAACCCAGATCGGGGTTCGGCGGATAGATGTCCGGCAGGCGATAGTCATAGCCCCAGCGCTGCCAGTTGTGCCAGAGCACGAGCGCGTCCGTGAGCCCGTAACGAAAGGACTGGCCTAGTGCTTCGGCGCTGGGCCCATAGGCGCCGCCCCACAAATCGAAAACGAAACGTCCCGCCAGCGGCCTCACGCCGCCGGCGGCCGGGCGCCGGTCGAGGTTTCGCCAGGCGCGCACACTGGCCCAGAGGTCCTCGGAGGAGATCAGCGTGATGATTTGATTGTGTGCGGCGTGGAGCGAGTAGAGCCGTTCCGCGGGGGAGACTTCGAGCCGTTCGGGCGGCGTGTTCACGCCTTCGAGGATGGAGACGCCGTTCTCGAATTCGAACCCCACGAAAGACGTTGCGAGTTGATGCCCGTCGCACGGGAGCGAAAATGCTTCCGGCGATTCGATGACGTTGCCCACCCCGGCATAGACCCGGGTCAACTTTCTGCTCCAGGGCCCCAGTGCAACGTCTTCCAGATAGAGCGCGGACCACGGCTTGGGGGCGGGCGCGCGTTCGATCCGGAATTCCGTCCGGAGCGTCTGGGCTTCTATCCACATCTCGCCCACGAGATCGAACGAGCCGTTCACCCCGTCAAAGTGATGCAGGAGCACATAGCCATTGTGGCGTGGGCGGACGGCTCCGATGCCGTTGATCCGCGTGGACGAGGACGGATCTTCGAGTTGATCGCCGCCCACGCGCACGCGGAAACCCCGGAGATACAATGCGCGTTGCGGCGCCATAAACCCGATGACCGCATCCAGCAGTCCGCGCTCGCCGGGCCACAACCGAACGCCAGTGCCGTCGCTGAGGTTGCCGAGCAAGGTCGATTCGCCGGGAGGCGGATCAAAGGGTTTCGCAGCCGCCGGCGCGCCGCAAACGAGCGTGGGTTCACCCCAGTACGCCTGATCGCAGGTGGTGTCATTCTTCGGGCCGGGATGCGTTTCGAACTGGAGCCGGACGCACCCGCCCGCGAAGCGGGCCAAATCCACCTCCGCGTTTTCCCAGACTTTCGCGTCGCTGTGACGCTCGAAGAGGACTTCGCCAAGATCCCCGTCCGGAGCCGTGAAGGGAAGGACGCGCACGCGGAAAGTGACGCCGTCGCTGGCCGGTTCGCCCCGGGCCGCATCGTTCGAGCGGATCGCGGTGCCGAAGCGCAGGGTGAGCGGCGCCTGCGCGGGCAATTGGAGTGGAAACTCGATCAGCGCCGTGCCCGTCAGGCCGTTCGCCCAAGGGGGATGCACCGCAATGACATGACGCACGCCGCCGCGATCCGCGGTTTCGTCAATCGTGGTCCAGGCGTGAGTCCGGCCTTCCATGCCCTGCCAGCCGGCGGGCTCGACTTGCGGCTGCGATTCGCTGAAAACCTTAAACACGGCACGAAATACCGCGGCGCGCCACAGCTTGTACGCCGCGTCCTGCGGGACAGACAGCGGTTCCCACGGCATCACGTTCTCCGGCTTGGGCGGGTCGGGCAGATTCGCGGAGAAGATGAGCACGGCGTGCGCGGAGTGCTTCATTCCGCCGGTTTCGGCCTCGGCCCGGGCATGCAGCGGATACTGTGCGTTCCACGTGGCGGGACCGGCTGTCAGGCGGCACTCGAATCGTTGCCTGGCCTGAGGCGCAAGCGTGTACTCGAATTGCGCCGGGGCGACGCGCCAATCATCCACCCCGTCCAGCCGGAGCGTGCCCTGCAGCGGTTCCTGGCCCGTATTGGCCACTTCCACCGCCACGGATGCGAAGCGTTCCTTGAGTTGATCCGGGCCTTCAATACGCACGCTGAGCGGCCCCGAAGCGTCTTCGGGCGGGTTGAAGGCCCAGGCTGGCGCGCAGGAGAGCGCGAGGAGGAACGCCAGGCGGCGCGCGAAGCGCGGAACGTGCGGTTTGTGTGCGGTGCGCCCATGCTCAATCACAATGGCGCCGATGAGGCCGGTCCCTGGATCTCCGCCCATTTGTCCGCTTCCTCCGCGGTTGAAGTTGCGTGATTCTACAATGAACGCCCCTCCGCGCCCAATACGAAGCATGCCAAAGCCGGCGGAGGGGAAAGAACGGAGGCCTTCCAGTTGATGATCGGCTGCTCAGAACGTATTCTGTTCTAGATTCACTGAGGGACGCTGCATGCCCGGCCGGCCGGGTGCATGCGGCGCTGACATGGCACATCTGGTTGGGAACGGGAGACGACGATGAGCAAAATTGCTTTCCTGGGCGCGGGCAGTACGGTCTTCGCGAAGAATGTGTTGGGGGATTGCCTCTGCGTCGAGAGCCTGAAAGACGCGCAGATAGTCCTGCTGGACATTGACCCCGGGCGGCTCAACGATTCCGTGCAGATGGTTCGGAATCTCAACCGCTCCCTGGGCGCGCGCGCTTCCGTCGAGGGTTGTCTGGCCGCCGAGGCGCGCCAGGGCCTGGCCGGCGCGGACTATGTTGTGAACGCGATCCAGGTTGGCGGATACGAGCCCTGCACAGTAACGGATTTCGAGATCCCCAAGAAGTACGGCTTGCGCCAGACTATCGGCGACACGCTCGGCATCGGCGGCATCTTCCGCGGGCTGCGGACGATCCCCGTCATGCTCGACTATTGCCGCATCCTGGAAGACGTGGCGCCCGAGGCCTGGCTCCTGAATTACACGAACCCGATGGCCATGGTTAGCGGCGCCATTCTCAAGGCGACCGGCGTGAAGACGGTGGGGCTGTGCCACAGCGTCCAGGTGTGTGCGCATTGCCTGTGCGAGATGCTGGAACTGCCCACGGACAAGCTTCGCTGGAGAATTGCGGGCATCAATCATCAGGGCTGGCTGCTCGAGATCTCGCGCGAGGGCGAAGACCTCTACCCGGAGATCAAGCGCCGGGCCGAACTGCCCGAATACGTCTGGAAGGATACGGTCCGCTTCGAACTCATGAAGCGGTTTGGGCACTACGTGACGGAATCCAGCGAACATACTTCGGAGTATGTGCCGTGGTTCATCAAGAGCAAGGCACCCGAACTCATTGAACGCTTCAACATCCCGCTCGATGAATATCCGAAGCGCTGCATTTGCCAGATCGAGGCGTGGAACTACATGCGCGAGGAACTCGTCGGCGACAAGCCGCTGGAGCACGAACGCGGCCATGAATACGCCTCCTACATCTTCGACGCCATGCAGACGGGCACGCCGTTCACCCTCGGCGGGAACGTGCTGAACAAGGGGCTCATCACGAATCTGCCCCCGAACGCGTGCGTCGAAGTCATGTGCGTCGTGGACCGGAACGGCATTGCCCCGACTTTTGTTGGCGATTTGCCCCCGCAGTGCGCCGCCCTCAACCGCACGAACATCAACGTGCACGAACTTACGATCGAGGCCGCCCTGACGGGCAAGAAAGAGCACATCTATCAGGCAGCCTTGCTGGATCCCCACACTGCGGCGGAATTGACTATCGATGAGATTGTTTCTCTATGCGATGAATTGATTGCCGCGCATGGCAATTGGCTCCCCAAATTTCACTAGCCTGGAAGCGCGAAGCAGAACAGGAGTGTCTATGAGCGCCTTGACGCCGAAGGAAATCGTTGAAGCCCTGGACAAATACATCATCGGACAGGATGAAGCCAAGAAGAAAGTGGCGATCGCCCTTCGGAATCGTTGGCGGCGCCATCAACTGCCGGACAACCTCCGCGACGAGGTCATCCCGAAGAACATCATCATGATTGGCCCGACCGGCGTGGGAAAGACCGAGATCGCCCGCCGGCTCTCGAAACTGGCCGATGCCCCCTTCGTGAAAGTCGAAGCCTCCAAATTCACGGAGGTCGGCTATGTCGGCCGGGACTGCGAATCGATGATTCGCGAACTGACGGAAGTGGGCGTTACGTTGATTCGCGAGGAGATGAAGAAGGAGGTCGAAGGACAGGCCAAACGTAACGCGGAACAGCGTCTGCTCGACTTGCTGATCCCGCCGCAGCCGCGGCCCCAGCGCGTCTTTCGCCCGAACGACCCGTCTTCCGGCGACGAGGGGCCTGCGCCGCAGCCGGACCCGGCGGAAGCCCACACGCGCGAGGTCATCCTGCGCAAGCTGCGGGCGGGCGACTTGGACGAACGAGAAGTCGAGGTTTCGGTTCGCGAGTCCTCGACCACTCCGGTCATGCAGGTGTTCTCCAACGCTGGCCTCGAAGAAATGGGCGTAAACATCCAGGAAATGTTCGGGCGCTTCATGCCGCAGCGCAGCAAGCAGCGGAAAGTGCGGGTCTCGGAAGCGCGCCAGATCCTCGAACAGGAGGAGATGCAGAACCTGATTGACATGGAGGCGGTCACCGCGCGCGCCATCGAACGTGTTGAAAACGACGGCATCCTCTTCCTGGACGAGATAGACAAGATCGCCGGCCGCGGCGCCCCCGGCCACGGCCCGGACGTGTCGCGCGAAGGCGTGCAGCGCGATATCCTGCCCATCGTCGAAGGCAGCACTGTGATGACAAAATACGGGCCGGTGCGCACGGATCACATCCTCTTCATCGCGGCGGGTGCGTTCCACATTTCAAAGGTTTCGGACCTCATCCCGGAATTGCAGGGGCGCTTTCCCATCCGGGTCGAGCTGAGCAGCCTGGAAGCGAAGGACTTCGAGCGTATCCTGCTCGAACCCAGGAATTCGCTCATCAAGCAATACACGGCCATGCTCGAAACCGAAGGTGTCTCCGTCGAATTCACCGATGACGCCGTACGCGCAATCGCCCGGATCTGCCAGCGGGTGAATGAAAGCGCGGAGAACATCGGCGCGCGCCGTCTGCACACGATCATGGAATATCTACTGGAGGACATCTCTTTCGATGCGCCCGCGAGAAAGGGTGAGCGGATTCGAATCGATGCGGAGGAGGTGGGGCGGCGGCTGGCCGATGTGGCCGAAGATCAGGACTTGAGCCGTTACATCCTCTGAGACGCCCGCCAACACGAACAAAGAGACAGCCCATGATGCGATTCCCGGAATTGGAGGCGTGGGGCGCGGCGCTGGCCGTGTTCTCAGATCGTTCCGATGGCGATTGCGCCGCACACAGTGCCGCCGTGAACACGCGCAAGCGTTTCCTGGAACAGTGCGGCGTGAGCATCGAATCCCTGGCTTGCCCGAGGCAAGTGCACGGGAATCATGTGGCCATTGTGGGTGCTTCCGACCCCGGCCGCGGCGGCGGTCCGGCGAACGTCATCGGAGACGCCGACGCCGTGATCTCGAATGTGGCCGGGATAGCCTTGGGCGTGGCCGTCGCGGACTGCGTGCCTGTCTATCTTGTGGCGAAGGGCGGGGGAGTGGGGGGGCTCGTACATGCGGGGCGCCAAGGAACCTTCCTGAACATCGCAGGAAATGCCGTGCGCGCCATTGAGGGGCATTTCGCCGTTCCTGCGGAAGGCTTGTGCGCGGTGATTGGCCCTTCAGCGGGGCCCTGCTGCTACGAAGTCTCCGAGGCCATGGCGGAGAACTTCGCGGCGGCCGGAGGGATACGGCGCGGCCGCGTGCTTGATCTATGGGAGACGAACCGGCGGCAACTGGCCGAAGCAGGCCTGCCGGAGGCACAGATTCTCGTCATCGGACGCTGCACGATCTGCGACGGCGCGTTCTACTCGTATCGGGCGTCGGGGACAAAAGAACGGAACCTGGCAGTGTTGGCCCTCCGGCCGTGAAGGACCAGCGGGCGCCGGTCTCTATTGCGTCCGTTTCACCGCTTCCGCCAATTCGCTCGGGATTTCCAGGCCGCGCGCCACAGCGTCCGACATCTCCTTTCCGGCCTGTGCGTACGCTTTCGTCCTGTACAGGGCTTCGATGAGATGAATGCGGACGACAGCGATGTCCGGATTCAACGTGAGCGCCTTCTCCAGCGAAGGGATCGCGCTCTGATGATCTCCGGCCGCCATCAGGGCCAGCCCCAGATTCGCGTGGAACGCGGGATCGCTTGCGTCCAGTTCGACCGCCTTCCGATAGGCCGCGATCGCGCCCGGGATATCCTGTGCGCTTTCCAGCGCCCGGCCGAGGCAGAACCGGGGCCGTCCTGCCGCGGGCGCACGCTCGGCTATCTCTCGCCAAATGGCGATACGGCCCGCCGGGTCTCCGTGAGCCTCAGACAGGCGATCGATCCTTTCGTAGGAGGGAAGCGCTGACGGCATTGCGGCAATTGCCTCGCCATACGCACGCACGGCGGCCTGCCAATCGCCCGACTGCTCCAGACGTTGCCCCTCATCCCATTTCAGCGTGTATTCGATGTTGGCCAGGCCCGTTCTTGGGGCGGGATCGTTCGGGTCGAGTTGCACCGCCTTCCGATAGGCCTCGATCGCGCCCGCCAGGTTCTGAACAGCTTCAAGCGCCTGCCCAAGATGCCAATGCACACGGGCGTTATCAGGGAAGCTCACCGCCAGCGCTTGCCACAGGGCGATGCGTGCCGCGGGATCATTCCGTTGCACGTACAGCGCGTCCAGCGGCTCGAACGAGGGATTCCCCGCCGGTTTCATCGCGATAGACTCGCGATACAGCGCGCAGGCCCTTTCGGCTTCGCCGGCATTCCGAGAGAGTTCGGCCTCGGCGTATTTGGCCAGGGACTCCGCATCGCGCAACGCATCTTTCGGCGCCGGATCGGAGGGATCCAGTTCGACGGCGGTCCGATACGCGCCGGCCGCCAGATCCTGCTTGCCATCGGCCTGAAGGGCTTTGCCCAGAAGAAACTGTCCTCGGGCATCTTTCGGATGCTCAGCCGTCAGGTCCCGCCAAAGCTGGACCCGGAGTTTCGGCCCCCCTTTGTGTTCGCAAAGCAGGTCAAGCCTCTCGTAGGCCCGCACGTCCCCCGCATTCGTCTTCAGGGCGCGGCGATATGCGCTTTCTGCCTGCTCCAGCTGTCCCATCGACTCCAGCGCGGCGCCCTCTCCCAGGATCGCCTCCAGATTGCCCGGCCTGTAACGTTGAACCTCCCGGAAAACTGTCGCGGCGTCTTCCCCCGGAAGTGTCGCGGCCCACGGCAGCAGCATGGCCACAACGTCGCCCGCGAGTGCAGTGTCCCGCGTGTCAATTGCCGCCGCGCCGTAGGCGGCGAGCGCTCCGGGGAGATCCCCGAGCGCTTGTTTCGCCTTGCCCAGGTGAAACTGCGCCAGCTTCTTTTCTTTCATCTCCGCCAGCAGCGGTTCCAGGATTGCCACGATCCGGCCCGGCTGTCCCGCGAGCGCCCGGTCGAGCACGTCATACTGGGGCGCGTAACCCGGCGCATCCTTGATCGTGCCGGCCAGGACCTCCGCGGCGCCGTCCGTATCGCCCCGTGCGGCGAGCACGCACGCCTTCCGCTGTCTGAAGAAGATCATTTCCGTGGGTTCGCCGCGGTCAGGCGCTTGGCGGATCATCCGCCACGCATCTTCCGGGCGATTCAAACGGAGTGCCACGGCGGCATAGTCACCGAGGGCGGTGTGGTCGCCGGGACAACGCGCAACGGCGCGCTCGAGCGTATCGGCGGCTTCTTCGAGGTGCCCCGTCCGGGCCAGCGCTTCGCCCAAGAGGCGCAGACTGCCCCGCCGTTCGGGGAATTGGCCGGCGAGTGTACGCGCCTGTTCCAGCGCTTCCAAGATCTCCGGCGACGGCTGGATATCTGCGGGGAGTTCCAGCGGAAACGCATCCAGCAGCAGCAGGATGTAGCGATATCGGATAAGAAAGTCAGAGGGATTTGCCTGGAGCCCCTCGCGGTACGCATTTCGGATCGCGTCCGGCGGGCTTTCCTTCTGCACGCGCGCCAGTTCCTCCCGCATCATGGCGCGCGATTCGTCATCAAACGGCATATCCGAATCGAGGGAGATTTTCCAGTACCCCGCCAGGGCGACCTGCGTCAGCCCGAGTCGGCGCATGCACTCCTCAAATCCCAACGTTTCGCCGGCCTCGCGACGTTTCGCCCGCACCCAAGCCGGGAGTGCCGGGACAAGACGCTGTTCCAGTTCCCGCGCCATCAGGAAGGCGCCTTTGGGATTCAAATGACAGTAATCCAGAAACAGCTCGTCGCCGGGGCAGCGATAGGGGCTCTCTGACTCAATCGCCCCCTTGATGTCCGCGAGATGCACCCCGCGCGGCGCCAGGCGCGCTGCCGTTTCGCGGATGATCTCGTTCGTCCGCGCACGGGATCGAACCCAGAAGAAGGAATCGTATTCAAGGGCTTTCTCGTAGCATTCGCGGGCGGCGTCAAACCCGGACCGCTTCCAGTAACACTGCCCCATTCGGAACTGCAGATCCGCGTACGTGGCGTCCATTTCGGCCGCCTGCTGATAGGTAGCCAGTGCTGCTTCAAGATTGCCCTGCTCTTGTGCCTGCTGGCCCGCCGCAAAGTGAGTCTTCCACTGCGATTCGTTCTCGCCGGAAAGGCCAGGCGCATTGCGAGAGAAGACCGGCCGCCAATGGCGCAGATTCACGGGCACGGTGCACAGCAGCACCTGGGCGCCCGCATCCACACTCGTCTCGCAGATATCCCGAAGGTTCTCCGCGTAGTACCCGAACACGGCGGGCACCCGCGGGTCATCCCAGTACGTGCACAAGTGTTTGTACCAGCGCTGCTTGGGATCGGAAATGCCAAGCAGCGGACCGAGCGTCTGCTGCAGGGATTGGGTAGCTTGCATGATCCGCAGGTCGCTGAAGCGGATGTTCGCACGGATTTCTGCGAGACTCCGCAGCCGTTCCGGACCCGATTCGGTCTTTGTCGGGCCGTAAGGGCCATGCACCTCGTTATTCCCCAAGTACACAATGACGAGGTCGGGGGAGAACCGGGTGCAGGCCCGGGCTTCGACCCGCATCACGTGCGAGTTCACCGCCCGAAAAGCCATGTTGTAGAACTCGAAGTGAACGCCGGGATACTGCGCCTTGAGCATCGCCTCCAGAAAGCGCGCGAAACTGAACTGCGGGTCCGGCCATCCCTCCGGCGTCGATTCCCCGTAGATGAAAACCCGATAGGTCTGCTCAGGCTTCTGGGGTTTTATCGCGTATTCCACCGGCTCCCATTGGAGGTCGGGAACCGTCCACGGGAAGAAAAGGCCGATGAAGTCCTTGTTCCGAACAAAGCGTTCGTCGTCTCCCCGGCCGTGCCGGACGAACGGAGCCGTGTCGTGCCCGTAACCGGCCGCGCGCAAGAGCGCTTCTCCTGCCGTCAGCAGCAGCAGGGGCAGCAGGAGGTAGATCAGAGAGGATCTCGCGAGCTTGCGCATCATGGGCCGTATTGTGCCGGGCCATCGCATTTGATGCAAGCGCAGGCGATTCCTGGGAAGGCACATTCTTCTCTCCACTGTGCGGACGTGCGGTTTCAAATTCCGCAGAAATCGCAGAATGAGGCCATGCTGTCGGGATTGAGGATATTGCATAGGGGGCCAAGTTTATGCTAAATTACCCGGAGCAAAACGGCGACTTTGCGAAGGAGTGGGTCTTGACCCACTCTTTTTATTGGGCGTCCGAGGGTTTGAATGGACAAAGCGAGCATTATCAAAAAGACCTGGGACGAATTTGAAGCCCTGCTCACGACACATGGTTACGAGTTGGTGGAGGTGGAGTATAGCGTGCAGCATGGCCGGCCGGTTTTGTGTCTATATATTGATAAGGCGGATTCGCCGGTGGGCTTGGACGATTGCACGGCAGTCTCCCAGTTGTTGAGTCCGTTGTTGGACCGGGACGATTTTGTCCCGGGGGATTATGTGTTGGAGGTTTCGTCGCCCGGAATGGACCGGCCGTTGCGCAAAGCGTCGGATTTTGAACGCTTTGCAGGGGAGCCGGTCCGTCTTCAGGCGCACTCGCCGGTGGGCGGGCGCAAGAAGTTCTCGGGCGTGTTGCGGGGCGTGCGAGACGGTTTGATTGCACTGGAGTGTGATGGCGTGGTGCATGAGATTCGCTTGGAGAATCTCAAGAAAGCGAACCTGAATCGCTGAGGAGAATGCAGTGAACCAGAATTTGCGGGTGATCTTGCAGCAACTGGAGGCGGAGAAAAGCATTGATCGCGAGACCTTGCTCGAAGCGATCCGGACCGCCATCGAAAGTGCGGCACGCAAGAGCATGTGCAAAACCGCCAATGTGACCGTGGAAGTGGACCCGGACACGCTCAATTTCAAGGTCTTCGAAATACGGACGGTGATTGAGGAAGTCACGGATCCCGCGGCTGAGATTTCGCTGAAAGACGCGCTCGAACTGAACTCTGAGGTCGTCGTCGGCAACCGCCTGAAGGTGCCGACCGAACCCAAGGATTTCGGGCGCATCGCCGCGCAGACGGCCAAGCAAGTCATTATCCAGAAAATCAAGGATGCGGAACGAGACAAGATTTTCTCGGAGTTCAAGCAGCGCCAGGGCGACCTGGTGACCGGCTCCGTCAAGCGCGTCAGTCATGGCAACATTATCGTTTCCGTCGGCCGCGCCGAAGCCGTCGTGCCGTATCGCGAGCAGTCGCCCCGGGAGAACTTCAAACCGGGCGACCGCATCCGGGCGTATCTCCTCGAAGTGGACAAGTCCCAGCGCGGCGCGCAAGTGGTCCTGTCCCGCACCACGCCCGAACTTGTGCGGTCCCTGTTCGAACTGGAAGTGCCGGAGATCTACGACGGCACGGTTGAGATCCGGGCCATCGCCCGCGAGGCAGGGAGCCGCACGAAAGTGGCGGTGAAATCCAACGACTCCAACGTCGATCCGGTGGGCGCCTGCGTGGGCATGAAGGGTTCGCGGGTCCGCGCGGTCGTGGAAGAGCTGTCCGGCGAGAAGATCGACATTGTGCGCTGGAGCGACAATCCCGTGGAGTTGTGCGGCAACGCCCTGAACCCCGCCGACATTATCGATATTCAGGTGGAATCCGAGAAGGGCGTGATTCGCGTGCTCGTGCCTCAGGACCAGTTGTCCCTGGCCATCGGAAAACGCGGACAGAACGCCCGGCTCGCGTCGAAATTGATTGGATGGAGTATTGACATCCGCGGTGACGGCGCGCCCGATCAGCCCATGGAGGGCCTGGAGGAGATGCCGCCGGAGAGCGTCGCGGAAGACAGTGCCGAGAACCCGGGGGATGCGGATGGCTAGGACAGGCCCGGGCGATTGCGGGACGCAGTTGAGTTTCCCGAGTTCGATGTGAAGTGCTTGGAGGCTGAAGTACATGCAGACTATTGCCACGCTGGCGAAGCGGTTGGATATGAGCGCCGAAGAGGCGGTCGAAACGTTGCGCAAGTTGCGTTTCGAAGTGGAGGGCGTGGACTCGACGGTCACCGATGACCAGATGGACATGCTCATCGACATCGACGAGGACGCAGCGGCCCTCGACCGTTTCCTCCAAGCCATCCTCAAGAAGGAAGAGCAGGAACGCAAGCGCAATGAGCGCCTGCAACTGGCCGCCAAGCGCGCGGCCGCCAAGCGCAAGGCCGAGAAGGACAAGGAAGACAAGGAACGCGAGGAGAAGGAAGAGGAGGAGGCGAAGAAAGCCGCGACGGCCAAGGCGGTGGAAGAAGTCGAAGGCGAAGCGGATGGCGAAGCCGCCGCGACGGAGGAGGCGGAGCTTGCGGTCAAAGAGGTCGTAGAGGTCGTAGAAACGGTTCCCGCCGAGGCGCCGGCCGAGGCGGAGGTGCACGCCGCGCACAAGCCGAAGGCGGAGATTATTCACGAAGAGCCGAAGAAGCCCGAAGCCCCGAAGATCGTGATCGGCGCCGCCGCCGATTCCCTGGAGAAGGTGGTGGAGATTATCCGGGCCGACGGTTCGGTGGCGAGCGCCACGGAGCTGGATACGGCCGAGCCGCACGCCCATCGGGAGAGCGACGAGGAGGTTGTGCGGGGCGCGCTGGCGGAGGCCGAACTGCGCGAGGAAGAAGAAGAGCGGCGCCGCGCGAAGAAACCGGCGCGCCCGCTGCCCGTGCCGGATCCTGAAGTAGTGGCGAAGGTCATCCGCGAGGCGCACGAACGGAGCGCGAAGAAATCGGCCCGGCAGCAGCAAGCCCCGGCGCCCAGCGTGGCCACGGCGGTGCGGCCCGAGACGATTGACAAGGAATCGCTTTTCGGACGCGGCGAAGGCAAGAAGAGCGGCAAGACCGCGAAGAAACGGCAAAAACGCGCGGAACGCGTACGCCTGTTGGAGGAGAATATGCGGCGTGACGCGGCGGTTGCCGTGCGGGAATTTCAATCGGGCGGCTCCTTTGGCGTGCCCAAGCGCAGAAAGAAACGCCGGACGCGTGAAGACGCGGCCGAGGGCGGCGAGGAGATCTCCGGCGGCGTGATCGAGGTCGAGGAATCCATGACGGTCGAGCAGTTGGCCGAGGCCATGGACATGTCGGTGAGCGACGTCATCCTGGTCCTGATGGACGAAGACGTGCTCGCCACGAAGAATCAGACGATCGAACTGGACATGATTCGCCGGGTCGCGGAATCGCAGGGGTTCGAGGTGCGGCTGGTGATTCCCGAAGAGGAAGACATCGTTGCCGAGGAAGCGGATGCGCCCGAGGATCTGTTGCTGCGTCCGCCCGTGATTACGGTTATGGGTCACGTGGACCACGGCAAGACCTCGCTGCTGGACTTCGTGCGCCGCGCCAACGTGGTGGCGGGCGAAGCGGGCGGCATTACCCAGCACATCGCGGCCTACGAGGTCGAGATGTCGTCGGGCCGGGTCGTCTTCCTCGATACGCCGGGCCATGAGGCATTCACCCAGATGCGCGCCCGCGGCACGAAGGTGACCGACGTGGTCGTGCTCGTGGTGGCGGCGGACGACGGGGTGAAGCCGCAGACTGTGGAAGCCATCGACCACGCGAAGGCGGCCGAGGTGCCGGTCGTGGTCGCGATCAACAAGTGCGACAAGCCCGATGCCCAGCCGGACCGGGTACGCCAGGAACTCACGCAATACGAGCTTCTGGACGAGGCGTGGGGCGGCAAGACGATCATGCGCAACATCTCGGCGAAGACGGGTGACGGGATTTCCGAGCTCTTGGAGATGCTCGTTCTTGAATCCCAGATGCTCGAGCTGAAGGCGAATCCGAAGAAGCGGGCGCGCGGCGCGGTGATCGAGTCCGAGATCAGCCGCGGCCAGGGCGCGGTCGCGTGGGTCCTGGTTCAGACCGGCACCCTCCGCGTCGGAGACGCGTTCCTTTGCGGGCGGACTTTTGGCCGGGTGCGCTCCATGCTGAATTCCCGCGGCGAGCAGATTCACGAAGCGGGTCCCTCGACGCCGGTGCTCGTCACCGGGTTCAACACGCTGCCCGACGCCGGCGATCAGTTCCTCGTGGCCGAGGACGAGCGCGCGGCCCGCAGCGTCGCCGAGAAGCGCGCGGCGATCAGCCGGCTGAAACGCGGACCGGCCGTGAAGCACATTACCCTTGAAGATTTCCATGCCCGGATGCTCATGGGCGATCAGAAGACGCTGCGGATCATCATCAAGGCGGACGTGCAGGGTTCGGTGGACGTGTTCCAGTCGAGCCTCTCCAAGCTGGGCAACGAAGAGGTCAACGTGCAGATCGTGCACGCGGGCGTCGGCGGCGTCAACGAATCCGACATCCTGCTGGCGAGCGCGAGCGACTCGGTGATTATCGGGTTCCACGTGACGCCGAACGCCCGTGCCTTGAAGCTGGCGGAGCAGGAAGGCGTGGAAATCCGGACGTACCGCGTGATTTACGAGGCCATTGAAGACGTGCGGCAGTCCCTGGAAGGCATGCTCACGCCGGAGAAGAAGGAGATCACCTCGGGCCACGCCGAAGTGCGGCAGGTCTTCCGTTCCTCGGCCTACGGCAATATTGCGGGCTGTTTCCAATTGGACGGCGAAACCCTGCGGGGGGCGCCGGCCCGCCTGATCCGCGATCAGGTGATCGTGCACGAGGGCAGGATTGCCTCGGTGCGGCGCGGCAAAGACGATGTCCGCTCCGTCGCGGCGGGCTTCGAGTGCGGCATCAAGCTCGAGCGCTACGACGACATCCAGTCCGGCGACATCATCGAGACTTTCCGCGTGGAAGAGGTCGCCAAGACTCTGAACTAGGTGCCCTGACGTGACAATCGGCGTCTTGCAGATGGATTTTTTGATCCCCGGGGCGCGTTCACTCAAGGACAAGCGCCGGGTTTTGAACAGCCTCAAGCAGCAGTTGCGCAACCGCTTCAATTGCTCCGTCGCGGAGACGGCATTCAACGACCTGTGGGGCCGGGCGCAACTGACCGCCTGCGTGGTGTCCAATGAGGGCCGCCACGCCAACGAACAACTGAATGAAATCGCGCACTTCGCGTCCAATAAGGCGGGCGCGGAGCTGCTGGACTACCGAATCGAGATGCTATGAATCAATCAGGACGCGGAGAACGGGTGGCGGAGCTTATCCGCCAGGAAATCGCCAAGCTGATCATGAGGGGGCTCAAGGATCCGCGCATCGGATTTGTGTCCGTCATGGGGGTCCGCATGTCGCAGGACCTTCGCTACGCGAACGTCTACGTGAGCCTCTACGGATCGGAGACGGAGAAGAAGAGTTCACTTGTCGCCCTGCAGAATTCCGCCGGCTGGGTTCGGCGCGAAATCGGCAAGTACCTCCGCATGCGTTATACGCCGGAAGTGCGCTTCATGCCCGATGACTCCCTGGATCAGGTCTATCACCTGGAGGAGGTCCTTCAGGAAGTCCACGAGGAGCAACTGCACGCGCCGATGATTCGGATGAGCCTGGCGGAATTGATCGACGAGCTGCGTGCGGCCGATTCGCTGCTGCTGACCACGCATGAGAACCCCGACGGCGATGCGGTCGGCAGCCTATTGGGACTCTGGCATTTCCTGAAGGCGCTCGGGAAAGAGCGGGTGGTCTGTGCCGCGGCGGACCCGGTTCCCCGCATCTATCAGAACCTTCCCGGCGCCAAGAAGATCATCAATTGCTCGAGGAAGAAGCCGGATTTCGACACGGCTGTCATCATCGACGTCGGTTCGCTGGACCGCATCGGCGGCGTGGCCAAGTGGATTGAGCACAAGAAGACCATCGTGATCGATCATCATCTGGAGGACGGCCCGCCGGGCGCGCGGGGCTACATCGACTCCACGTTCGCGGCGTCGGGCGAGATAGTGGCCGAGATGTATGCCGCCGCCGAACTGCCCCTTTCGCGCGAGGCGGCGCACTGCCTTTACGTCGCCCAAATCACCGATACCGGCGGCTACCGCTTTTCGAACACAAATCCGCGATCCCACCGGATCGCGGCGACGCTGATCGAGACCGGATTGGAGGTTGCCGAGATTTGCAGCGAGGTCTTCGAGGTGATCTCGCGTCCCAAGTTTGAATTGCTGCACCGGGTGATTGACCGCACCCAGATTAGCGCTGACGGGCGCCTGGCCTGGTCTTTTGTCTGCGCCGCCGACCTGGAAGAGACGGGAGGGCGCAAGGAAGATACCGACGGCCTGATCAACTTCATCCGGAATGTCGAGGGGGTGCAGGTGGGAGTCTTCTTCAATGCGATCGAAGCCGGGCTCACAAAGGTGAGCCTGCGCTCGAGGAAGGGCTTCAATTCGGCGGAGTTCCTGAATGCCTACGGCGGCGGCGGGCATGCGGCGGCGGCGGGCGCCACTGTGGAGCGGCCCATGGCCGAGGTGCAGACCGAAATCATCGCGCGCCTCGAAACCCTGCTGGCGCCAAGCGAAACCACGGAGTAAACCCAATCATCATGACCGGGCTTTTGTTGGTGGACAAACCGGTGGGAATGACCTCCCACGATGTGGTGGACTGCATACGGAGGGCGGCGGGCCTGCGGCGCATCGGACACACCGGCACCCTGGATCCCGGGGCCACCGGGCTGCTCGTCTTGTGCCTGGGAAAAGCCACGCGGCTCTCTGAACACCTCACCGGCCTTGACAAGACCTACGAAGGGACCATGCGCATGGGCGTGGTCACGGATTCGTACGATCTCGATGGCAAGGTCCTGGAAGAGCGGCCCGTGCCTGAACTGACCGCTGAAGCCATTCAGTCCGTGTGCGACGGCTACACGGGTGAGATAGATCAGACGCCGCCCATGGTCAGCGCGGTCAAGGTCGGCGGCGAACGCCTGTACAAGCTGGCGCGCAAGGGTGAAACCGTGGACCGGCCGGCGCGCCGGGTTTCCGTGAAGGAATTCCGCGTGCTCTCCTATGAGGCGCCGGACGCCCGCGTGCGGGTATGCTGTTCGAGCGGGACCTACGTGCGCAGCCTCTGTCATGACGTCGGCCAGGAGCTGGGCTGCGGCGCCGTGCTGGCCTCGCTGCGCCGCACCTTTGTCGGGCGGCACGCGGCATCGGACGCGCTTCCCGTGGCGGAGTTTACGGGCCCGGAAGTGGTGGAAAGCCGATTGCTCCCCATCGATTCTGCCCTCGATTTGCCGGAAGTCATCGTCCGCAACGCCAGCCGGTCGGTCTTGATGAGCGGCGGCACGCTGCTCCTGCCGGATCTGAAGGGCCCTTGCCCCGCGCGCGAGGGCTGGGTGCAGATGAAAGGCGAGAACGGCAGGCTGCTCGCGCTGGGCAGCGTCGACACGACCGCGGCGGGACCCCGGATCCATCCCAAACGCGTACTGGTTTGAGGCGGCAGGGTAGCATCATGAGAGTGATTCAGGATGTTCGAAGCACCCGGGAGTCCTTCCCGGAGCTGGTCCTGACCATCGGCAGCTTCGATGGCCTGCACCTCGGGCATCAGCGAATCATCGGCGAAGTGGTTCGGGCGGCACGCGATGCGGGGGGGACCGCCGCCCTGATGAGCATGCGCCCGCATCCGCGGGAGTTCTTCTCCCCGGAGAACGCGCCGAATATTCTCCTTGCGGATGCCAAGAAGGAAGCACTCCTGGCCGAAGCGGGCATCGACGTCCTGTTTGTGCTCCCCTTCAACGCGGAAGTGGCCCGGATGACGCCCCGGGACTTCGTCGAACAGGTAGTCGTGGGCCGCTGCCACACCCGTAAGCTCATCGTGGGACACGACTTCTGCTTTGGCCGGGATGCCCAGGGCGACTACGAATTCCTGCGCGAAGTCGCGCCGGAATTCGGTTTCGAGGTGCGGCAAGTGCCGCAACTGGTGCTGTATGGCGAGCGCGTGAGCAGCACGCTCATCCGCGAGTACATTCTGCAGGGGGAATTGGACCAGGTGGAACGGTTCCTGGGCCGGAAATACTCGATCACCGGCGAGATCATTCATGGGCGGGGCGTGGGCCTCAAGCTCGGGTTCCCGACCGCCAATATCGCCCCGCACCACAACGCTGTGCCGGCGCACGGCGTCTACGTCGCGGAGGCGCTGTTCGAGGGTCAGCGACACCAGGCGGCTGTCAACATTGGGGTGGCGCCGACCGTTCGTAATGAGGATATTGTCGTGGAGGCGTTCCTGCTGGATTTCGAGGGCCAGATCGCCGGGAAAACCATCGAGGTGGTGTTTCATAAGCGGCTTCGTCCCGAGAAGAAGTTCGGGAGCTTCGAGGAACTGAGTGCCGCCATTGCCAAGGATGTGGAAGAGGTTCGGCGCTATTTCGCGCAGGAAAAGTGATCCATTAAGCGCATTTCGTGCATTATTCCCGTGTAAGCCCTTTCCAATGGGCAAGTTAGAGCCGGGTCCAGCTGAAACTTGGAGACAGGTCACCGGAGTCTCATTTCCAGCGTCTTTATACTGAAACGCTTTCTCCAGTCCGTTCATGGTGGGATGTGCACAGCGTCATGAAGTGTGGTATGCCGCGAAAAGCCCTGATTCCCTGCCTGTCCGCAGTCCGGTTTCTGTCCGTGGGTGCGCTGTCTCTCTGCCTGCTGATGGCGGGATGCACCGCGCTGCATTACAGCAAGAAGGCGGACAAAGAAACCTACAAGATCATCAAAGCCAAGTCGAAGCGCGTCCCCAATATGGAGGAGGACTTCACGTTGGCCAAGGACGCCGCGTGGAAGCCGCTGGAGGGGGCGCCCGTAATCGATGCGCCCGACCCGGCTTTGGGAAGCGAGGCGGACATAGAACTGGGCGCGTCCGTCATCTCGCTGGAGCGGGCTCTCGAAATCTCCGTCAAGAACAGCCGCACGTATCAAAACGAGAAAGAATCGCTCTATCTGGCGGCCCTGGGCCTGACGCTTGACCGGCATCAGTTTACGCCGATCTTCTCGGTCACGGGGGATGGGGGCTATCAACACGCGACGCGTGACGTCTCCATGCCATCGGATTTCACGAAGGCGATGAGCAAGGCCGGGCCGATCCTGGCCGACCTGGAGCAATTGACGGGAACGCCGGGCGCCCTGTTGCAGCAGTATGCGGCCGTGGTTGAAGAGGCGGGCGCTCTCGCCCGCCTGGACCAGCCGCACGTGAAGATCCGGAACGACGAGAGTATCCGGGCGGGCACCAGTTTCAACGTCAATATGCTTTTGAAAGGCGGCGGCAAGATAGCGCTGGGTCTGAGTTCAGATTTCCTGCGCTTCCTCACGGGGGATTCCCGGGTGGCGACGAGCAGCGTGCTTACGGCCAGCTATGCCCAGCCGCTCCTGCGCGGCCGGGGCGCGCGGGTCGCCGCGGAGAATCTCACGCAGGGCGAACGGGACGTGCTCTACGCGTTGCGGGACTTCACGCGTTTTCGCAAGGACTTTTCCGTCGACGTGTGCTCGGCCTACTATCAGGTCTTGCGAAGCCGCGACACGGTGCGCAACAACTGGAAGAGCCTGGAGGATTTCCGCAAAAGTTTCGAGCGGGAGAAGGCCTTTGCGCAGGTGGGCCGCCGCACCCAGGCCGCGCTTGGGCGCACGGAGCAGGCCCAGTTCAACGCGGAAACCGACTGGATCAGCTCGGTTCGCAGCTACAAGGCGAGCCTGGACCAGTTCAAGATCCGCCTGGGGCTTTCCACGGATGCCAAGGTCGTTCTGGATGACAAGGAATTGGAGGCGCTCCGGACGCAGGGCCTGATACATCCCGATATCAGCCAGGAGGACGCGATCAAGGTTGGGCTTGCGGCGCGTTTGGACTATCTGAATGAGCAGGATCGCCTGGACGACGCGGCCCGCAAGGTCGAAGTGGCCAAGGACAATCTGAAGCCGAGCCTGGACGTGGTGTTGACGGGGACGGTGCCGAGCGAGGGCAAAGACGGCTTCCAGAAGCCCGATTTCCGGCGCACGACGGCGGGGGCCGGCTTTGACCTGGATCTCGCGGTGGACAAGAAGGCGGAGCGCAACGCGTATCGGGCGGCGCTGATCAGTTACGAGCGTTCGAAGCGGAATTTCTCGCTGTCGGAAGACAACATCAAGCTTCAGGTGCGCGAGTCCTGGCGCAACCTGGACCAGGCCCGCCGCAATTTCGAGATTGCCGAGAAGAGCGTTGGCTTGAGCGAGCGGCGCGTCGAGGAACAGCAGCTCCTTGCGGAGATCGGCCGCGCCACGGCGCTGGACCAGGTCGACTCCCGGAACGATCTCACACGGGCCCGCAACAGCCTCACGGCGGCGATTGTCAATCACACGATTGCGCGGCTGACCTTCTGGCGGGACATGGGCATTCTTTACATCAAGAGCAATGGGCAGTGGGAGGAAGTGACCGATGCCGTCAAATCCTAAGAAACTCAGACGATGGCTGGTTCGGCTGGCCGTGCTGGCGGTGGCGGGTGGCGGCGCGGTTTGGTACTTCCGGGGCGAAAGCGCGCCCGTGGCCGGCGGCACGACCTTTGACGTAAAACGCGGCCCGATGGAGATCACGGTCCTGGAAGGCGGCACCGTCGAGGCGCTCGAATCCCAGGAGATCAAATCCGAGGTGCACGGCGAGACGAAGATCCTCAGCATCGTGGAAGAGGGCTATTTCATCACGCAGGAAGACATCGAGAAGAAGAAGCTGCTGGTGGAACTGGACTCGAAGGAGCTGATGGACCGACAGACCGAGCGCGAGTTGCAGTATCAGAACGCGAAATCCACGTTGACCGGGGCCCAGGCGAACTATGACATCCAGGTGAACCAGAACGAAAGCGACCTCAAAGCCGCGGAGCTGGCGGTGAAGTTCGCCAGGATGGATTTCGAGCGCTATCTCGGCCAGGAAACCGCGGCGAGAATCCTGAAAGACATCAGACTGGAGGAGGTGATCGCCCAGGTGGAGGCGGAGATGGCCAAGGAGGACGCCGTGTTGGAGGAGCCCCCTGCGGACGCGGCCAAAGCCAAGGAAAACGCCGCGCCGGCGCCCGAGCCGGCATCCAAGGACGCCGCGGCGCCCGCGGTCGAGGCCAAGCCCGCGGCCGAGGCTCCTGCAAAGCCCGAGACGCTGCCGGGAGCGTCGGCGCCCATGCCCAAGCCGCCGGAGGTGACAGTGGATTTCTCGAAATACGCGGATCCGAAGCTGCTGGGCGATGGCGAGGCGGGCCAGAAACTGCGCACGCTGCAGGACGCCACGTTGCTTGCCCAGCGCGATGTGATGATTGCCCAAACGGACTTCGAAGGGACCAAGCGCCTCTTCGAGCGGGATTTCGTCACGAAGAACCAACTGGACAGCGACGAGACGGGCCTGCAGCGCAAGAAGGTGAGTCAGACTTCCGCCGAGACGGCCGAAACGCTCTTCATCAAGTACGAATTTCCCAAGAGCGCGGAAAAGGCGCTTTCCGATTACTTGGAGGCGCTGCAGAAACTGATTCGCGCCAAGAAGCTGGCCTCGTCCAAGCTGGCGCAGACCGAAGGGAGCCTGCGCGCGGCGGAGGAGATGTACCGGCTGCAAACCCGCAAGCGGGACGAGATTCGCGAACAACTCGAGAAGTGCAAGATCTACGCCGAGAAGCCGGGCATGGTCGTGTATGGCGCGGGCGAACAGCAGTACTGGCGGGAGGAACGCATCGAGGAGGGGGCGACGGTTCGGGAACGCCAGGTGCTGCTCACGATTCCGGATCTTCGGCAGATGATCGTGAAGGTGAAAGTGCACGAGTCCTTCGTGAAGCGGGTGCAAAAGGGCCAGCCCGTGCGGATGCGGGTGGACGCCTATCCGAACGTGCAGATCGACGGGGAAGTGCAGAAGATCGCCCTGCTGCCGGACACGCAGAATCGCTGGATGAATCCGGACATGAAGGTTTATGAGACGACGGTCTTGATCAAAGGCGCCTTCGACTGGATGAAGCCGGGCATGACCGCGGAGACGGAAATCATCGTGCAGAAGCTGCCCGATGTGATCCAGGTGCCTCTGCCCGCCGTCACGGGCGAGGGCGGGGAACAGGTGTGCTTCGCGGTGAATGGCGCCGGGTTGGAGCGGCGGGTGGTGGAGGTCGGCGAGTTCAACGAATCCATGATTGAAATCAAGAAGGGCCTCAGCGAAGGCGAGACGGTCCGTCTGCGCGCTCCGGCGTCCAAGGAAGAGGACTCATCCTCCGACAAGAAGAAGGAGGAGCAGGCGGACAAGAAGCCGAAGTCCGAGAAGCGGCGTGAAGCGGCTCCGAAGGCGGATGGCGGCGAGGCGAAGGCGCCGGATGCAAAACAGGGTTGAGACCCAACGGGAAGACGGCGGCATGGCCTCGGAATCCATAGCACGGCTTGAGCAGGTGACGAAGACGTACCGGATGGGACCGGTGCTGGTCGAGGCCCTGTCGTGTGTCAACCTGGATTTCAAGGCCGGGGAATACGTCAGCATCATGGGGCCTTCCGGGTGTGGCAAGTCCACCCTGTTGAACCTGCTGGGCTGCCTCGACCGGCCTACCTCCGGCGCCTATTTCCTGGGCACGGAGGATGTTTCCCACCTCAGCGACGATGACTTGTCCGAGATTCGCGGGAGCCGGCTGGGCTTCATTTTCCAGTCCTATAACCTCGTGCAGCAGTTGACGGTGGTCGAGAACATCGAAGTGCCCCTCTATTATCAGGGGGTGCGCGCGGACCTCAGCCGGCAGCGGGCGTCGGAACTGGCGGCGCGGGTGGGGCTCGGCGACCGCCTGGATCACAAGCCGTTCGAGCTTTCCGGGGGACAACAGCAGCGGGTGGGCATTGCGCGCGCCCTGGCCAATGACCCGCTGGTCATTCTGGCCGACGAACCCACGGGGAATCTCGACTCGCGGTCCGGCGCGGAAATCCTGCATTTGTTCGACGAATTGCACGGGCAGGGCAAGACGCTCATCATGGTTACCCACGATGATGACGTGGCCCGGCGTTCCCAACGGGTCATACGGCTGCGCGACGGCCGGGTGGAATCGGATGTTTACAACTAAGCCTCACGCCAAACATGCGCTCCGCAAGGCCTTTGCGCCGGTGCGCCTGTGGCGCACGGTGCGGCTGGGCGTGCGCAGCCTGTGGCTTCACCGCCTGCGTTCGCTGCTGACATTGCTGGGCATGGTTTTCGGCGTGTGCTCCGTCATTGCGATGCTCGCGGTGGGGGAGGGCGTGAGCCACGAGGCCCAGGAGCAGATCCGGCGTCTGGGCAGCAGCAACATCATTCTGCGGAGCCTGAAGCCCGACGAAGACAAGCGCCCCTCGACCCAGCGCAGCTATGTCATCGAATATGGGCTGAGTTACGCCGACCTGAAGGCGATCCGCGAGATCTTGCCCAATGTGCGCCTCGTGGTGCCCGCCCGCATCATCCGGAGTTATGTCTTCAATGCGACGCGCCGCATCGACGGGGAGGTCTTTGGCACGGTGCCGTGGTACCCCGAGATGCGCAACGTGCGCATGGTCGCCGGACGTTTCTTCGGGGACGAGGAAATGGAAACGAAAAAGAACGTGTGCATTGTCAGCACGGTTGCGGCGGAGACCCTGTTCCCGATCGATTCCCCCCTCGGGCGCAACGTGCGCGTGGGCAGCGATTACTACAAAGTTATCGGGGTGATCGAACCCGAAAGCAGCCGCGTGAACTCCGGGGCGAATGCGGACGCGTCGAGTGGGCGGAGCGAAGGCAGCACGTTGAGCCGGGTCTACATTCCGCTCGTGGCGGCCAAGGAACGCTTCGGGGAAGTGCTGGTCAAGCGGCGCAGCGGCAGTTTTGAGGCGGAACGCGTCGAATTGCATGAGGCCACAGTCCAGGTGGCTCAACAGGATCAAGTCGAGGAGACGGCGGCGATCATTGCCGATGTCATGAATGACCGGCACAAGAAGAAGGACTACGAAATCGTGGTTCCCCTCGAACTGCTGCGTGCGGCCGAGCGGACGAAGCAGATGTTCAACCTGGTCCTCGGGGCGATTGCGGCCATCTCCCTCATCGTGGGGGGGATCGGCATCATGAATATCATGCTGGCGAGCGTCACGGAACGCACCCGCGAGATCGGCATCCGGCGGGCCTTGGGCGCCAAGCGGCGCGATATCATCATCCAGTTCCTGATAGAGACAGTGATCCTGTCCGGGGCCGGCGGCGTCATTGGCGTGGCCATCGGCATTGCCATCCCCTATTTCATTACGCTCTTCGCCCATGTGATGACGATAGTCACTTTCTGGGCGCCGATGGTTGCCTTCTCGATTTCCGGGCTTGTCGGCATTGTCTTCGGCATTTATCCCGCCATGCGCGCCGCGGACATGGACCCCGTGGAAGCCCTCCGGCACGAATGACCGCCCCGCTCTTGTGGGCGGCCTGCCCTCCGGAGGGCGCCGAGCGCGGGCGGGCCGTGCGGAACGGCCACTCCAAACTGGCGTCCTGGGCTGCAGGGTGCTAAAGTGCTTCCACGAAGGAGAGGCGTGCCGTGCGAGAACTGGAGCTGAGAAGCGTTGCGAACGACGACGAACTGGCGCGGGCCAACGAGCTGATGGCGAAAGCGCACTATCGCACGTTCTTTGATGCGCTGCACTGGCTCGAAACGTGCGGCGTCGGCTATCCGGGCTTTCAGCGCGAGCACACCCGCATTGCCCTCTGGCACGGCGAACTGGCAGGGGCATTGCGCGTGACGACGCACACGATCCGGATCGGGGAAGCGCGCCTGAAGACGGGCGGGCTGGGATGGATCACCACGGAGTCGCGGCACCGGCACCGGGGCGTGGCCCGGGAACTGATGTGCGACACCCTGAATTACCTCAAAGGGCAGCAGTATCACCTGTCCATGCTTTTCGGCATTCCGAACTTTTATCACCGTTTCGGATTTGTTTCGAGCCTCGCCGAATATGCCGCCCTGGTGCCGGTGACCGAGGCGGTCATGGTGCCTCATGCGCCCTACCGGACGCGCCCGGGCAAACCCGGGGACATCCAGGCCATTCAGAAGATCCACTACGCGGATGATGCCGAGGTCGCCTGTTCCCATGTGCGGAGCAGCGCGCACATTACCAACAAGTGGGAGCACTGGAAATCCGTGCGGGTGCTGACGGATGAGGTGGGAAAAGTGCTGGCCTACTTCCTTCCCCATCGCCTCGAAGACGAGATCCTGGTGGAGGAATCCGGGGTTTCGGACCGGTCCTGGTGCGGGGCGGTAACACATGCGGCCGCGGCCATGGCCATGGAGGAATGCGTGTCCAAGATACGCTTTGCAGGCCCTCCGACGCACCCGCTTATCCAATATCTTCATCAGTATAAATCGACGCATGAAATGCGCATTCATCGCGACGAGGGCGGCATGATGGCCTTCGTCAATCTTGGGGAGGCGCTGGAATCCATGATTCCGGAGTGGGAGAGCCGGCTGTTGCGGAGTGCGGTACGGGACGTGCGCACGGAGTTCACCCTGCTCATCGAGCGCAAGCCATATCGTGTTCGGGCGAATCGCGGGGCCGTGGATATCGACGGCACGAACGGCAAGAACAAGGTCAGCCTGACGCCGCAGGAGCTTATCCATCTGCTCACCGGCTACGGTTTTCTTCCGGAGATTCTCGAATTGAAACGCCGTATGCTGACGCCGCCGGCCCGCGCATTTCTGGAGGCCGTCTTCCCCAAGCGAACGCCGTACGTATGGGCGGTCGATCGCTTTTGACGAGCGCGGCGGACGGCCGCCCCCGCCGCCCATTTGCACGAAAACGCGGCGAAAAACGGCCTGTGAAACGAGAATTGAACTGGACACGCCAGAGCAGCTATACTCTCGTTCCGTTGCCGGAGTGGCGAAATTGGCAG
>CAILVY010000095.1 GCA_903837785.1 Candidatus Hydrogenedentota bacterium | reverse complement strand
CGCGGGGGCCGGCGCGGGCGCCTGCGCATACAGCGGCGCCGCGGTGAAGAACGCGGCCAGACAAATCAGGAGGCTGAGGCGGCCGTGCTTCATTGCTTGTTTCCTCCCAAATCCGAGGAAACCGTTTTCTCCTTCACATCGGCGCCGATGCCGTGGGCAATGCCCTGGGGAAGATCCTTGAGGCCGCCAATCACCCCCGTGATAACATCCGAGGGCGACTTCTTCTTGTCCACACTCTTCTCTTTCGAGTCTTCTTCGCTGAATCCAAATTCGTCGGCCACTGTGAAGGAGGTCTTCCACAGTTCCGCCCGAATCAAAAACACCAGTTCGCGGCGCAGATCGTTGTCGTTCTGCTTGCCGATGGTGGCCGACATCGGGATTTCCGGCACCCCAAACGGCAAGGCACGCGCCAGCATGCTGTTGGCAAAGTCCTCGCCCTGCGACAAGTAGGGAAGCGTCGACAAGTCCTTCTGCACCTTCTTCAGGAATAGACCGCCCAGGATCAGCGTCTGCCCGTGGCGCACGATGGCGGTCGTCGTAATCGTCCGGGACACGAACTGGGGCACGTCGATGGTTGCCCCGCCCACGACAGGATCCATCGCAATGCTGATGCTGTCGCCCTTCTCGCTCACACTCGCCGTCAACGTCAGCTTGATGTACGTGTCTTCTAGCGTCGCCGGATTCGCGTCATCGTCAATCACTTGATTGGCCGCCACGTTCAGCGACAGGCCCGTGGGCTTGAAACTCGTCACCCGATACGTGGTCGTGCTGTATGCCGTGAGGCTTTCGTAGGGAACGTCGCGCGTCGTTTCGATGATCGTCGGGACGGTCGAGCCCACCTGGACCATCACGGTCGGCTGAGACAGGATCGTCGCGCGATTCTCGTTCACCAGCGCCTGGATCGTCAGTTCCATGTCCCCATAGGCCGTGCTGATCCGGTCCACAAAAACGTTCAACGCCGCATTGGCGGAGGGGAAGGTCAGATCCGCGTTCTGCAGGGTGCCGTTCCGGCTGGACACCCGCCCGTACGGCTGCGGATTCTCGCGGTGCTTGAAATAGGCGTTAAAGCCCGTCTCCAACTGCTTGTTCACCGCAAATTCGATCACCTTCACCGACACCTTCACCTGTTGCGGTTCCTGTGCCGGCGGCGGCGCTATCGCGGGCGGGGCCGCCGCCGCGGGCGCCTGCGCGCGTGCCGCGGCGCAGGCTATCGCCAATCCAAGCGCTATGTAACATAGTCGTTTCATGGTCTTACCGCTGGAAGCTCACTGTATAGTCGAAGCGCTCCACGTTCTCAATGTTGTCGAAGTTCGTGAAGTGCACCACGAAAGGACGGGTCTCGCCCGGCTGCATCCGGCCGACGTTAACGGTCTGGGTATCGAAAATCATGCTGCCAAAACCATAGAGCGTGACAATGACCTGGACATCCTTGACCGGACCCTGGCTTCGGTTCGCCACCTGTCCGGTCACGTTGTAAGTAGTGTCCTTGATCTGGGCGCTGTACCACGGGCCCATCTTCCCGCTCCGGTAGGAGTGCAGGTTGAAGACCGCGATGGGGCTCGCTTCGGCGGCGCGCCGTTCCGCTTCGGCCGGCGTGATCACGTGATAGCTGCCGTCCTCCGCCCGTTCCATGCGGTTCCGGATCGTGGCGTCGGAGGCCAGCTGCGGCCACTTGGCCAGCAGCGGCGCGTAAATGGCGCCCGCCTCATCATACTTGCCGGCCTTCCAGCAGAGATTGGCCAATTCCAACTGATGGGCCGTTTCCTCCGGCTGCTGCCGCACCTTCTCCTGCGCTTCCGAAATCTTGGTTTTCAACTGCTCCTGGGTAAGATAGCGCTTGGAAACCTCATCCGTAAGCTTGGACAAGTACTCGCGTGCCACGGCGGCATAGCGCCCCTCGGGCGCCTTGGCGACATACTCGTTGAAATTCAACTGTGCGTCCCGGTACCCGCCCAACTGATAATACGTAAGGCCCAGGAAGTACCGCGCCTCGATCCCCGCGGCCGAATCCGGAGCTTTCGACTTAACATGCATCAGCCGCGGGATGACTTGTGAGTATTCGCCCGCCTTGATCATGCGCTGCGCCACGGCCAGTTCCTGGCTGGCATCGCCGGGGTTGAAGACGGTTTGGTTGGGCTCCGGATTGATCCCGACTGCCCGGCCCGTACCTGTGGACAACGTTCCACACCCCGACACGGCAAGGATGAAGCATCCCAGCCCTACCCATCGGACGGCGGATCGTAACACCACTGCTCCTACCCTCTGATCAAGCACGGTTACGTGCAGGTTTCCGGCCCTACCTCTCCTTCTCAAGCTTCGTCAGCACGAGATCCGTAATGTCATCTGCCGGAATGGGAGGCTGCATGCCGCCGAGATAGCTCGACGCCGCAATGAAGTCATACTGCCCTTCCTTCGCCGCCTGCGCGATAACCCGGACGGCATGATCGCTCGCCTTGCTCACGAGGATCCAGTACTTCGCCGATCCCTGCTCGACCCTGGTCTTCTTGATCGATAGAAACTCGGGCGTCGCCTTCACCACCTTCTCGTAGTCCACTTTCGCGGGCTTCTGGAAGCTGCCGGCTGCACCCCAGTATACCTTCTTCGCATCTACTTTGTCAGCCGGTATCGAGTAAGTCTCGGCTACCCCTGAAGTGACCGCCAACATCATGGCCACCCCCAAAAGTATGACGAGTCGCTTGAACATAGTTAACCTGCCTTATGTACCCGTGAACTCCACCCCCGGAATGGGGCATGGGCGCCGGGATTTGTATGCTATACTGCACCTTCTGCCAATTCTACGATTTCAACGCTGTGATGTCAAGCTTCTTCCTGTGCTTGACCAGAAGCTCCGACGGGGAGCTAGAGACAGCCTGGGGCGTTTAAACTTTTCATAACGCGTTGAACTCAAAAGACTTAGCTTTCAATTGTATAGCGGCGCCGTGCACCATTCTATCCTATTTCATGTCTGGGGAACCAAAAAAGTTCCACCCAATCTCACCGCTTCAGGGGAAACACGTTCCCAAGCGCTTCTATTCTACCATCGAAAGCGGATTCGTCACAGCCCAACCCACCCGTTGTAGCGTTGCCGCAGGTACTCGAGCTTCAAACACAATCAATTGTAGCCCCTTTTTTTCTCGTGTTCCTGATCTGAAACCCCTTCGGAGCGCCGGCCACGTCAACGCCGGCTCGCGTGGTTGCGTTTCCCCCTTTGACGGCGGGGGAGTCGAGCCTATACAATGGGCTCACGGCAAGCAAGGCTTCGGCAAAGGTTAAGGAAAGGGAACGCTCATGAGGCGGCATGGAATCGGGGTGGCCGTAATTGTAATTTGCGCGGCAGGTGCATGGGCACAGACTCCCCCCGCCCCCATGAGCGGACTCTGGGTCTTTCCCGATGCGAGCACACCGGGACAGCACCTCCAGGTGAGCGCGGAGTATCAGGACACCTACACGGAAGAGACCATCCCCTTCGTGTGCCGGATCGATTCCGAGTGGCGCTACCTCGCGTCCAAGCTGCGATTTCAGGTGCGTGATGCCAAGGACCTTCTCGTCCATGAGGCTGAACTGTCCGTCGACATCCCCATTGGACTGAGCTCGAACACGGTCTCGTGGGACGCTTCGCAACTGCCGACCGGCCTCTATCGGGCTTCCTTTGACGTGTTCTTTGACAAGGACTGGCCGCCGGCTTCGTGCACGCTCCGCATCAAGAAGGTCACCGAGGCACAACTGAAGGCGGACCTCGATGCGGCAGCGCAGCGCATCGCCGAACTCCGGGGGAAGATGCCGCCGGCCGGGGAGGGCAAGCGCCCCTCGTATGCCGAGGTGCGCCTGCGCATTGCCGAAGACTTCATCGCGCCGGCCCGCGATTGCGCGGCGCAGGGCGCATGGCGGCGGATGGACGCCATCCTGGATTATCTCCAGGATACCGCCGGCGCGGTCTATGCGTGGGAAGTGTTTGGCGCCGCCGCTCCCGAACTGGAAGAGCCGGTGCCCGATGCCGACCTATCGCAACTCACCGCCAGGAATGGCGTATTCTTCTCAGGAGATCGTCCGGTCTTCCTGTTCGGACGCTATCTGTCCAAACCATCTCCCGAAGTCCTGGATCGCATGCGCCGCTACGGACTGAATTTCGCGGCCTTTGCCCTGGCGCCGAGCGACACCCTTGCCAGCGCCACCCTGACCGCCGATTTCCAGTCGCGTTTCGACCCGTTGTTTCAGCAGGCGGCCGCGGACAACATCGGCTTGGCGGTCGATCTTGCCCCGCAGAGTGTCCCGGAATGGGCGCAAACGCTTTGGCCGGACTTGCACGCCAAGGGCTTCTTCGACCTGATCCATCCCGGTGCGTGCGAGTTGATGAAGCGGCATGTGAACGCGGCCGTTCCTTACATTGCCCAGCAGAAGATGGCGAAGGCCGTAAGCCTCGCGGACAGCCCCCGCTTCAAGTTCAACAGCGACGAGGTGCGCAAGGCGTTCATCGAACGTGTCAAGCAGAAGTACCCGGACCGTCAGGTGCTGAACCGGGCGTGGCGCGCGCATCTGGCCAAGTATGAAGAGATCACGATTTGGGACGACGCCGCCAAGGATTTCCAGTATCAGAACCGGCGCGCTTATCTTTATGACTGGCAAACCTTTCAGCGGGACCTGGCAACGGAGTACTTCAAGTCGCTGCAGAACGAGGTTCGAACGCTGGCACCCGGCCTGATGCAGACAGTCATCCTACCGGACACGGTATTTGAAACCGGTGAAACACGCTTTGGCGTGGACCGCGAGGTCCTGGCGCGGATGATGGACGCGAACGGATGCACTTCCGCCATCGCGGCGGGCAAGGATCCCTACGCCTTTGAATACCCCAACCAAGCCGCGTTCCACACCGTCATGCGCTCGCTTCAGCCCGGAAAACCCATGCTCAACCTTGGCGACTATATCGCTCTGGAAGGCACGCGCGATCCCGGCCGGTGCGTCAACAGCGTGCTTTGGGAGGAGATTGTCAATGGGGCCGACGCCGTGGCCCTTGCCGAAGACACGGGCATCTTCGACGCGCCGGAAGGACTCGAAGCCTTCGCCGATGTCTGTCTCAGCGTGAATCGTCTCGCCCCCATTATTGACGCGTTCCAGCAGGCCCCCATCCAGGTTGCCATCTTGTACAGCGACTCCGCGAAGATCCTCGATGACGGCGTTCCCTATCTGGCCTCAGCCCGCTTCGCGTATGAAGGATGCTCTTTCGCCGGCTATCGCGTCGCCTACATCACGGAGAATGAAATCGTTCAGGGCGGATTGGACAGCATTAAAGTCTTCGTCGTGCCGGAAACCCCGGCCGTTTCCGACGCGGCCTTCGAGAAGATGAGCGACTATGTCGAGCGCGGCGGAACCGTGGTGCGCGTGGGCACACCCATTCCCTACGATGAACACGGCTTCTCCCGCCGGAACGTCCTCCGGGATGCGGGGCACACAGTGCGTGTCCGCGGCATCAATCTTCCCACGGAATATCTGCACGCCATGGACGCGGTCATCTCCTCGGGCGGCTTGCCGCCCATACCGCGCACGATCAACACAAGCAGCTATCCCGTCGAGGGGGTCAAGACGCTCTATGCCGAGCATGGCGGCCACGGCTATCTCTACCTCATCAATCTGCGCAAGCACGCCGTCACTTGCCAGCTTGCCGGCGCCGCACAATCCGGCCGCGATCTCATCCTTGGCCGCGACGTGAAGTTTCCCCTCGCGGTGCAACCGCTCGATCCCATGTTGATCCGTTTGAATCAGCCCGAGCAGCGGCAGGTTGCCGCGCTCGCCCCTGGACAGAAGAAGCCGGCCACCGCGAAAGAAAACGTCCGGAAGTTCCTCCACGAGTGGTCCATTCCATAGCCCCGGAGTCTTCCCTCTGGCCGGCAACTCTTTCACGGGCGAGTAGCCGCTCAACGTGCCGTGGCATCCGGAGCCAACCGGATGGCCGGCCGTTGGCCCATGCATTTCCCTGACATGTTCCCTCTCTTCCCCTATTTCGTATCTTGAACAAAAAAGGTACTATAGCGTTGTATGGGTGTGAGAGCATCAGCTCGAGCCTGTTCGAGGTCCACCTGAAGGAGAGCATGTCATGAGCAGAGCATCGTTCATCCTCGTCCTTTTCCTGGTGGCTGTGGCCACAGCCACCGCACAGGAAGCGCAGGCGCCTTCCGCACCACCGGAGGAGAAGAGCGCGCCGGGCGAGACAACTTTGGCGGACCAGACGAATGTGGAAGTCACAGTCTACAACAATAATCGGGCGCTGGTTCGCGATCGGCGCAAAGTCCAAATGCCCTCAGGTGAACTCTCCCTCAAGTTCATGGATGTAGCCGAACAGATATTGCCGGAGACAGTGAGTCTCAAGTCGCTGAACGAACCGGGCCGCCTCAAGATCCTCGAGCAGAACTACGAATACGACTTGATGAGCCCGGCCAAACTTTTGGAAAAGTATGTGGGCAAAGAGGTGCGCCTGGTCAGCCAGGACACGAAGCTGAACTTCGAGGAGGTCAACGCCAAGCTGCTGAGCATCAACCGAGTTTCTCCTAACGACGAGGTCTCCAAATACCGCGGTGGCCGGTCGCAGTGGGCGTGGGGCGGGCCGGATCCCATCTATCAAATCGGGAAGGACATTTACCTGGGACACCCCGGCACGGTCGTCCTGCCGGAAGTTCCCAAAGATCTCATCGCGAAACCGACGTTGATCTGGATGCTTTCCAACGAGGCGGCGGGCCACGAACTGGAAGCCACGTATCTCACCCGCGGCCTTACGTGGAAAGCGGATTATGTATTGACGCTGAGTCAGGACGAGAAATCGCTGTCAGTGGAGGGGTGGGTCACCCTGGACAATCAGTCAGGGGCAGCTTATCAGAATGCTCAATTGAAGCTTGTCGCGGGTGAGGTGAACGTGGTTCCCACGCCGATGAATACGAATATGTATTTCGGGGCGGGATTCGGCGGCGCGATGCCAGCCCCTCCCGAAATGCGCGAAGAGACGCTCGGCGAGTACCACCTCTATGCTTTGCCCCGCCGCACGACGATCAAGGACAACCAGTCCAAACAGGTGCGTCTGCTGACCGCAGAAGGGGTGGGTGCCTCCAAGGCGTATGAGTATCGCGGCGACGTTTCGTTCTACAGCCAGGCCACTCCGGCCGTCAAGGAGGAGAAGGTCGGCGTTGTGCTCAACTTCCGGAATGACGAGCAGAACAAACTGGGCGTGCCATTGCCGGGCGGGGTGATGCGGGTCTATCAGGAGGATTCGGACGGGACACTCCAATTCACGGGTGAGGACGGAGTCAAGCACACGCCGAAGGACGAAGATGTGCGGCTGCGTATCGGCAATGCCTTTGATCTGATTGGCGAGCGCGTTCAGGCCAATTACGAAGTTGTCGCCCCTGGCGTGTGCAAAGTGCAGTTCGAGATCACGCTCCGCAACCACAAGGAGGCGGAGGTGGTGATCGATGTGGTCGAGCCGATGCCGGGCGACTGGGAGATCCTCGAATCGTCTCTGCCGCATGAGAAGAAAGACGCCCGTACCGCGGTCTTCCACGTGGCCGTGCCCAAAAACGGAGAAACGAAACTGAAATATTCGGTCCAGGCGCGTTTTTCGTACTCCCCGATGCCCGCATCGGACGACGTCGGCCAGAGGCCCTTCCCCGCCCCGCCACGTCCACTCCATCGTTAAGCAATCCCTTGGAATCCGGCCGCTTCGTTTCCCGCATCCGTACCCGGGAGCCGGGCCGCTGCACCGAACTTCTTGCCCGGTCCGGTGTCCAAGAGGCATATAATGGCGTTGTGCAGGTGTTGCACGACGCGGAACGGCTTTGGACACCTCACAGGAGGAGAAGAACGATGCAGAGGCTCATGATTGTATTGGCAATGGCGTGGGCGGCCGCCGGTGTGGCCGCGGCCCAGGACACCCCCAGTCTGAAGTTGCAGGACCCGCTCAAGGAGGGGATCAGCGCGAGCGAGACGACCTTGGCGGATCAAACCGACGTGGCCGTGACAGTCTACAACAACGACCGCGCCCTCGTGCGCGATCGCCGCAAAGTAAAGCTCCTGCCCGGCGAACTCTCGCTCAAGTTCATGGACGTGGCCGAGAAGATTCTGCCGGAAACCGTCAGCCTGAAATCGCTCAATGAACCGGGCAAACTGAAGATTCTCGAGCAGAACTACGAGTATGACCTGATGAGCCCGTCCAAGCTCATGGAGAAATACGTGGGCAAGGACGTGCGCTTGATCAACCTCAGCACGGAAATGAACTTTCAGGAAGTCAACGCAAGACTCTTGAGCGTCAACGAGAGTCCCGTGTATCAGGTGGGCAAGGACATCTATCTCGGGCATCCGGGGAGCGTCGTGTTGCCGCAGATTCCGGAAGAACTGATTGCCCAGCCGTCCCTGCTATGGCTCTTGAACAACGACGGCACCGACCACGAACTCGAAGCGACGTATCTCACCGGCGGCGTCTCGTGGAAAGCGGACTATGTCGTCACACTCAACAAGGACGAGAACGCGATCGGCATCGAGGGCTGGGTCACGCTCGACAATCAGTCCGGCGCCGCCTATCAGAACGCGCAACTGAAGCTTGTCGCGGGCGAGGTGAATATCGTCCCCCAAATGCTCGCACGGCGCGAAAAGGCGAAGGCCATGGATGTCGCGATGGCCATGCCGGCCATGGCGGAAATGCGTGAAGAGACGTTCGCGGAGTATCACCTGTACAGCCTCGCGCGGCGCACCACGATCAAGCAGAATCAGTCCAAACAGGTCAGCCTGCTCTCCGGCCAGGGCATTGCGGTCAAGAAGATCTATGAGTATCGCGGAAACGAGGGTTTCTACAGCCAGCCGATGCCGCGGGTGACCGCAGAGAAAGTTGGCGTCTTCCTCAGCTTCTGGAACAAGCAGGAGAATCAGCTCGGCATGCCCCTGCCTTCGGGCATCATGCGCGTGTATCAGGAGGACAGGGACGGCATGCTCCAGTTTTCGGGCGAGGATCGCATCAAGCACACGCCCAAGGACGAAGAACTGCGCTTGCGGCTCGGCAACGCTTTTGACCTCGTCGGCGAACGCACCCAGACCGACTACAAACGCATTGCGGACAACGTCCATCAATCCGAATTCGAGATTGTGCTGCGCAACCACAAGGAAACGGCCGTCACGATAGATGTGGTTGAACCGATTACAGGCGACTGGGACATCCTGAAGTCCTCGCTCCCCTTCGAGAAGAAAGATGCTCAGACGGCCATCTTCCACGTGCCCGTGCCCAAAGACGGCGAGGTCAGAGTGACGTATCGCGTCCAGGTGAAGTACTAGGCGGATCGCAGACGGCAGGAATTCGGCATGAAGACATTGACAGCGGCCCAGATGCGCGAAGCGGACCGGCGCTGCATCGAGGAAATCGGCATTCCCGGCGCGGTGCTCATGAATAACGCCGGGGCGGCGGTCTTCCGTGAAGTGCACGCCGGTCCTGTCGGCGTCGTCTGCGGCAAAGGCAACAACGGCGGCGACGGCTATGTGATTGCGCGCCTCGCGCTGCTGGCCGGGTTTGACACCCGGGTCGTGCTCGTGGCCGATCCCGCCCAAGTCACCGGGGATGCTGCCGTCTTTCTGCGCGCCTACTTGAACCTGGGCGGCCGGCTCATCGTGGCCAGCGGCGCATCCGAAGCCGCGGCCGCCGTACGCGCCCTGGCGGATTGCGCCGTCCTCGTGGACGCGCTCCTGGGCACCGGGGTCAAAGGCGAAGTGCAGGGCGCCATTCGCGTGGCCATTGACGCCTGGCCGGACGTCCGGACGATTGCCGTGGACGTGCCGTCCGGCCTGAACGCCGATTCCGGCGAGATTGGCGGCGCCTGCGTTCGCGCGGATATCACAGTCACGTTCCAGTTCGCCAAGCGCGGCTTCGAGAATCCGTCGGCCGGGCCGTATCTTGGACACCTCATTGTGGCGGACATCGGCATCCCGGAGTTGTGTGCCGACGAGGAGGCCTGGAATGCCCATCGGCGGAGCAGCCCCGCATGAGAGCCTTTATCGCCATCGAAATGCCGGAGACAGTGCGGGAATCCTTGGGTGCGTTGCGTGAACGCTTCCGGCGCTCGGGCGCACGGGCGTCCTGGGTGCAGACCGCCAATATGCACCTGACGCTCCGATTCCTCGGAGACGTGGCACGGGACGACCTGAGCACCCTTTCCGCCGGCCTCCGTGAGGCCTGTTGCGGCTGTGCGCCTCTGCGGCTTGGCGTACGGGGCGCGGGCGCATTCCCCAGCCTCAGACGACCCAGCGTTGTCTGGGCGGGGCTGAAAACCCTGTCGGGCGACCTCGGTGCCGTGCAGCGCTGCGCGGAGGCCGCCGCGCGCGCCATCGGACTGCCGCCCGAGACGAAACCCTTTCATCCGCACGTCACGCTCGCCCGCATCAGGGACACCCGGCAACTGGGCACCTTGCCAGACGATCTTGACGCGGCCCGGGACTTCGATGGAGGTGATTTCACCGCCGCCCATGTGTCATTATTCTCCAGTGAATTGAAACCCGGCGGTGCGGTGTACCGCTGCCTTCAGGAGTTCGTTCTGGCATGTCCGGCGCCAATGCCTTCATCATGACTGCACGCAGCCTCATCGGCAGCGCGCTCACCCTCTACATGCTCGCCATCCTGGTGCGTTGGCTTGCCCCCTACATCGAACTGGACCTCCACACCCCGCGGCTCCGCTGGATTCCCCGGATCACCGACCCGCTCATCAACCTTATGCGGCGCCTGCTCCCGCCCACCGGCCCCATGGACTGGGGACCCATCGCCGCCGTCGTCTCCCTCTGGATCGTCCGCCTCGTGCTCGTCCAGTACTGAGTTCGAGGCAGCGCCCCGGTGTGCCAGCACGGCCAATCGTCTATCGTGGACATTGGCGCAACGCCGCGCTATACTCTCGTTCTTTGTCGAGAAAACTGAGAAAGCACGGGGCGTTTGCGCGGGAATTATCGGGAATCCCGGGTGTTTCTGACAGGCAGGGGTGCTACAAGAGAGTAAGGAGGAAGACGGGTGATTGGCGTGAAGAAGACACGGGTGTGCTGGTGTTCCCTTGTGGCGATGGCGACAATTGTTCTGGTGCTGACGGGGTCGCTTGGCGCTTGTTCAAGCCTGGCGAAGATCGCG
>CAILVY010000094.1 GCA_903837785.1 Candidatus Hydrogenedentota bacterium | reverse complement strand
CGCTCAAGATCGAGGAAATCCGCTGGAACAACGCGCCCGATTCAAAGACGCCCGAGCCCAGCCTGGTTCATGTCTCCTGCACCGCGCGGGTTCGCGTCACGTACGCCCTGGGCGTCCAGCCCTGATCGCGCGGACTCTCCGCTTCCTGCAAACATGTCCTCCTCTCACACTCCGGACCGGTCTGCGCAGTCCGTATCTGCGTGAACTTCTTCTTTGCTTCGTGGCTTCGCGTGAGCCCGTTCCGTAGGGTGGGCGAAGCGTAGCGCAGCCCACCGACTATCCCTCTGCGTTAGGAAAGATAGGAGCGATGCCCCTTCCGAGATGAATATCGACAACCGGGTCGTGGTGTGTTTTCTCCTCGTTACCAAGTTGCACTTGGTAACGGGGTTGTCGCAGAAGTTTCACTTTGTGCTTCTACTTACTCTCCCATCGCGACCTCGCCCCGCCAAGGCGGAGCCGTTGGGACAGGGACGTTACCAAGTGCAACTTGGTAACGAGGGGAAGACCTCACGCGGAGGCGCAGCAACCGATCACCCCACGTCCAGGCGCTGTCTGGGCGGTGGTAGGATTGGCGGAAAAAGGGGTTTCCGCGCGGCAGGCAGAGGGCGGTCATTGGAGGGGCATGCGATAGGACGGCGAATCATTCGGCGTGGTGCGAGGCATCATACATCCCGTACAAAGGCGTTCCCGTGACAAGCATCAAGCGGCACGGGACGGGCAAGGGGGATGCGGCTAAAATCTCCATGATCGCCGCGGCCGTCTATCGAGGCTGGAATCCCGCAGACGACAATGAAGCGGACGCATTGTGGATCCTGGATTGAGCGCTCAACCAGGGGACAACTGCCCCTTTCCCGCTGCAAGCAGTCCCTTGAAGGCCGCCGCTTTCTCAGTCAGGTCTTTGCGGATCGGGAATCTCAATCCGGCAGCGTAGACATAGTGAATCCTGCCTTCATCCATCATCTTGTGAATGCCCTGCGGCGTGACGCGCATCAGCTTTGCCGCTTCTTTCACGCTGAGCATTTCGGAAGCGACGATGCGTTTGGAGTCTTGCTTCGCCATGCTGTCGGCAAGCTCCTTCGCAATTGCGGCCTTGGATTTCAAGGACCAGAAGCCATCACCGCATTCTTGACAGAATGAACCATCAAGGCCTGAGACCTCAATTGGCTCATAACCAGGCGGGTTGAACCGCTCCATCAGCCCCTTCGAATAGCGCATGGAGCCCTTTGTCCCACAAACGGGACAATCGATCCATTTCTTTTCTCTCATAGCCAATCGGTCTCCCATTTCTTGAAGGAGATGATCACGGTGCCGTCATTCAGGATCTGGACCTTGATATAGGCGTCCGTCCCTTTGACTGACATTCGGTAAACATCCTGCCAAAGTCTTGAATCAGCCTTTGTCGTCATTGACTTGTGGAAGTTGTTGATGGAGAGGTTTCGTACGCAGGCGCCGAGTTCCCTCTCTTGGCTAAGGCCAAAATCGTTGGCCGCCGATCTCAGGGCCGTCTTGGTCGCCTCGTACTTGCCCTCGGCAATCAGACGCTGAACCTTCAAGAGGGCGTAATGAGGTTTCTTCTTTTCCACAAGCAGACTGTAGCATAAGTCGTGTAGGTTTTCAACCTCAAAAAAAGCCTGGAAGCGCGACCTCGCCCCGGCAAGGCAGAGCCGTTGGGACAGGGACGTTACCAAGTGCAACTTGGTAACGAGAGAACTACGCTTCGCCGGACACGGGCCCCGGCCTTTTCGCGCATCTCTGTGATCGATTCACGGCCATTGGACAGGAGCTCGGCTGCCAAGTGACGGGTCCCACGTTCTTGCCTGCGGACAAGGACCGGATGATTGCCTCCGCCGTGAACGCGGCCACGGAAAACGCTTTTCCCGCCGTCGATGCCGCGGCGGGCGCGCTGAAGAACACGATCTATGCGGTGGATACGCTCAAGATCGAGGAAATCCGCTGGAACAACGCGCCCGATTCAAAGACGCCCGAGCCCAGCCTGGTTCATGTCTCCTGCACCGCGCGGGTTCGCGTCACGTACGCCCTGGGCGTCCAGCCCTGATT
>CAILVY010000093.1 GCA_903837785.1 Candidatus Hydrogenedentota bacterium | reverse complement strand
GTCCACCCCGAAGCCCACGTGCATCAGGTCGCCCACCAGCGGCACGAGCACGCTCAGCGGGCTCGTGAACCCGTGCAGCGGCGGCTCGCCCGGCCGGACATGCGTCAGCCCGAGCCCGCTCGCCGCATTCTCCGAGTGCAGGCACGTGATCAGCGCGTCTTCCCAGTAGCGCTGCGTGTACGCCCAGAACAAAAGGCGCACGAGCATCGCCAGCACCGCCAGCAGGAGGCCCAGGCGCAGCATGCCCCGGTGCTCCGGCGCATCGAGGCCGTCGATGCCCAGAAAACGCCCGAGACCTTTCGCGACTGATTCCATACCGCGGAATGACCTGCTCCGTTGACGAGGTGAACGCACTATAGAGACTGGGGCGGGGACTTTTCCAGTGTGGTCGAAACGGGCACACTGGACAGGATGGACGTCAGGAAGTAGTGTCGGGCCGGAACCCTTGAGGCGGCGGCGGGTTCGGCAGAAATCTCCCTCGATGGGCAGGGCTTGCCGGGGACGAAGCCGCCGGAGGAGTTCGAATGATCTGCAAGGCTTTAAAGGGAAAAGGGTTAAGCGTGTACGGCAATGTGGCATGGGCATTGCTTGCAGGTGCTGTCCCTAAGAACAGGGGACTGGAGATCGGACTGTGACCCCATTTTCGGGCGTGAATACGGATCGCGTGCTGGTTGAGGCGATGAAAACCGCCGAAACGAACCATCGCATGCTCGCCCGGAATATCGCGAACATCGACACGCCGAACTACAACCCGACGGAACTGGATTTTCAGAAAGCGTTGCGCGCAGCCATCGAGGGACGGGGCGGCTTCGCCCTCCGCACGGACCGACCCCGTCATCTCGATTTTTCCCAGCCTCGTCCACATTTCAAAGATCTTGCATTTTTGTCCAAGAATGACTACAATAAAGTGGATTTGGACGACCAGATGGCCAAATTGTCGGAAAACACCGGCAAATACACGACTTATGCGGCCTTGCTCGCCAAGCGGTTTGAGATGGTCAAGAGCACATTGACCAGCTTGGCGCGTTAAGGAGGTAAAGGATGTTTGACACAGTATCAGCGCGCGAGATAGCGGTGAGCGGGCTTCGTGCCCAGCGTGCGCGGATGAATGTCATTGCGTTGAATATCGCGAACGCGGAAACGACCCGCACGCCGGACGGCGGCGGCGCTTTCCGGCGTCAATTGGCGATACTGGAGACGAAGCGGCTGACGCCGGGCGCCAAGGCGGAAGAGGCGGGCGTTCAGGTGAAGCGCATCATCAAGGATACGTCGCCGTTGCGGGAAGTGTATAATCCTGCGCATCCGGACGCGAACGCGGACGGATACGTGAGCTATCCGAACATCAATCTGGCGGTGGAGATGTCGGACATGATTTCGGCGCAGCGGGCGTATGAAGCGAATGTGGCGGTGATTGTTTCCGGATCGCGGATGCATCAGCGCGCGCTGGAGATTATTCAGAAGTAGGTGAACGATGATTGACCCGTTGAAAGTACCCGGCTTGGGCCTGCGCCCGGCGGAAATCAGCGCGAAGCAATTGCGCACGGCGCAGCCGTATGTTCCGGAGGCCTCCGGCAAGACGTTCAAGCAGGTGCTGGAGGAGGCGGTGACGGAAGTGCAGCGTCTTCAAACGGAGGCGGACACGACGATCAAGCGGCTGGTGGCGGGCGAGATCAAGGACGTGTCGGAGGCGATGCTGGCGGTGGAGAAGGCGGACGTTTCGTTTCAAACCATGATGACCGTACGCAACAAGGTAATGACGGCGTACGACGAAATCATGCGCATGCAAGTGTAATTCGGGGAACGAATTTCAGGGAGAATATTGAGCGAAGGACAGCGGGCGCCGGGTTCGGGCCATGATCGTGGGCTGCGGCATGGCTGCGGAGCGGAACCGGGCGTCCGGGAACGGGATGCGGGCGAAGGCACGCATCGCCAGGAGCGGAGGTTATAATTGAATCTCACCCGCGAGGCCCGTAAAATGGCTTCGTGGCGAGGTTTGAGATGGCGGGATGTGCGGGCATCCGGCCGTCTTGGTTGCACCTTTAGGCGCGCGGGAAGTTTGAATCGTAGGAGGCTCGTGCATGGGGCAACGCGCCAGAACTGTAAGGTGTAACCCGTGGAATTTCTGCGCCAACTAATTAGCGGCATTGTCCAGGCGTGGGGACGTCTGTCGCTGAGCGCCCGCATCAACCTCGGGCTGGCCGCCCTGGCCGTGGCGGCGATCGTGGGGGTGGTGGTCTTCCTGGGCGCCAAACCCCAATACGTCACGCTGAGCAGCAATGTCGAGCCGGACAAGATCAAGCAGGTGCTGGATACGCTGGAGAAGGGCGAGGTCACGTACCGGCTGGAGAACGGGAACCGGGACATTCAGGTTCCGATCACCCAACGTAGCGCGGCCCAACTGCTGCTGGCGGAGAACGACCTTCCCGTGGGCCGGAGCGTTCCGCCGGGCTTCGAGCTGTTCCAGCAGACGGAGCTGATGACGAATCAATGGCTGCAGGACGTGAAGTTCATGCGGGCCATCCAGGGCGAACTCCAGCGGATCCTCAACGCATTCGATTTTGTGAATTACTCCTACGTGCTTATCCGCGAGGCGAAGGAGGAGCTGTTCGTTTCGGCGCAAAAGCCGTCCGAGGCGGCGGTAACGCTGGACACGAAGCGGCCGCTGACAAAGCAGGAAGTGAAGGCCATCGTGAGCGTGGTGGATCATGCGGGCGGCCCGAATCTGCATCCGGGCAACATCACGATCACGACGACGAAGGGCGAGGTGCTGTACCTGCCGCCGCAATCCGATTTTGCCTCGCTGGCCAACAGCAAGCTGGAGCTGGTGGCGGACTGGGAGAAGCAGCGCGAAACGAAGTTGATGGCGAAACTCCGGGAGATGGGCGTCAACGGGACTGTGAGCGTAAGCGCCCGGTTGAACTTCGACGAGAAGGAGACGAATGAGGAGAAGGTGGAGGAGGGCACGCAACTGAGCACGTACAGCACGACCACGACGAACACGAGTTCGGAGAAGTCGCCTCAGGGGGCGCCGGGCACTTTTGCGAATCCGCCGGAGGGCGCGCCGACGCCCGGCGGGACCACGAGCAACGAGGAAACGACGGAAGAGATAGTGAATTACGAGCCGTCGCGGACGACGACGAAGCTGAAAAGCGCACCGGGGAATGTGGTAAAATTCAACGTGGCCATGGTGATCGAGGGCGACTACAAGGAAGCCACCGACGCGCAGGGCCAGAAGACGCGTCAATACACGGGATTGACCGACGAGCGGAAAGAGGTCTTCACGGACCTGGCGAAGGCCACGGTTGGCGAGGGCGAGATTCCGACGGAGGTCATCATCCACGATCATCCATTCGAAATTAAGGAGCTCGCGGCCACGACGGCCGCGGCAGAAGAATCGCGCTCGGAGCAGCGCTGGGACAACGCCATGCAGTGGTTCTGGACTGTGGTGCAGGTCCTGGGCATCCTGGTTGGATTCTTCATTATCCGCCGGTTGTTGCGGCGTGCCATCGAAGCGCCGGTAGAAGCCGGAGAGGAAGAAGAAGTGCCGTTGCCGGAAGCCACGCGGGAGGACTTGCGGCGCCAGGAGGTTTCGACGGAGATTACGCGTCTTTCCCAGAGCAACCCGGATGTAGTGGCGCAGTTGCTGCGGACGTGGATGGCGGAGGGCAATGAATAGGCCCAAGAAAGAGAGCCGCGAGGAGATTTCAGGGCGCAGGAAAGCCGCCCTGTTGCTGGCGTGTCTCGGCCCGGAAGCGGCGAGCAAGGTGATGGCGAGCCTGCGTGAAGACGAGGTAGATCAGATTACGCTGGACATCTCGGGCTTGGGCAACGTGGATCCCGACACGCGGGCGACTGTGTTTGACGAATTTCATCAGATGGCGGTGGCGAAGCGCTTCGTGACGCAGGGGGGAATCGATTACGCGAAGGACCTGCTCGAGAAGTCCTTTGGTTCTGAACGGGCCTTCGAGATTCTCAACCGCCTGCAGAGCAGCCTGCAGGAGGTTCCATTTCAATTTCTGAAGAAGGCGGATCCCTCGCAGGTTTCGAGTTTCATCCAGGACGAGCATCCTCAGACGATCGCGCTGATACTTGCCCATCTCGAACCGGGCACCTCGTCCGTGGTGCTTTCGGCCTTGCCGCAGAACGTGCAGTCCGACGTGCTGATGCGCATTGCGACGATGGACCGGACTGCGCCGGAGATTGTGCGCGAGGTGGAGCGTGTGCTCGAGAGGAAGATGGCGGCGGTGTTCAGCCAGGGCTTCACGTTTGCGGGGGGCGTGAAGGAAGTGGCGG
>CAILVY010000092.1 GCA_903837785.1 Candidatus Hydrogenedentota bacterium | reverse complement strand
CGCGTTGCGCAACGCGTCCTCGTAGAGATGAATGTTGCTCGTGCTTCGGAAGAGCAACGCCACATCGCCGTAGTGTGGCGTCCGCCACACTCCTGACGTCTCGTCATAGATTGTCGTCTCGCCCATGCACAGTTCCTGAATCCGCTCGGCGATGCGACGGGCTTCCGCGCGCCGATACTCGGACACAGGCCAGCGCCCCTCAGTATCCCCAGGCCGCGCGCTAATCAGGAACTCGACCCGTGCATCGTTTCGCGCCTCGCGGTGCGCGGCCATCGGGTGATAACGCTCGACCTGATCGAGCAAATGTGATTGTGCAAAGAAGGCATTGACGAACTGAAGCACGTCCGGCAGCGAACGGAAATTCCGATCCAGGGGAAGGATTTCGACGGCACGCTCCCGTTCCGCCTGGAACACTTCCACTTCGGCGCCGCGGAAGTAGAAGATGGACTGTTTGGCATCCCCCACGATGAAGAGGTGCGGCCCGGAATCGTGCTTGGCCAACAGCGTTGCGATCTCGAGTTGCGTCCCGTCCGTATCCTGAAACTCGTCGATCAGCAGGAACTTGATGCTTCGCGCCGTCCGCGCGCGAAGATCCTCATTCTGCCGCAGCATGTGGAGCGCGCCCGCGATGAGATCGTCGAAGTCGAGGCCGTTCAACTTCTGCTTGGCTTTCGTGAATGCGTCAATCAGCACGCGGGCGGTGCTGTAGAGGTCGCATGTGAGTTGCGCTGCGCGGCGCTCCAATTCGGGATTTACGGAGTCCTTCAGCAGCGCCTTCACGAAATCCTTCACGGCCGTCTGCACTTTGGACATCTGCTTCAACGCAGCCGCTGAAGGCCAGTTCTTCTGCCGGCCGCTTCCCGTGCTTTCAAGGAGCCGTTCGAGTTGGCGACGGATAGCGCCGGCTTCGCCGCCCTGGAGCACCGCCCGAAGCACCTCGATGGCCGTGTTGCGCCAGATCTCGCGGCCGTCCTCGGCGCTTTCACACTGGCCGTCGAGTTGTTCGAGTTCCGCAAGAAAATCCCGCACCGCGCGCCGGTGCCGCAACGCGGACAATCGCCGTGACTGTTCACGGGGCCGTTCCGCCTCCCAACACGCGGACAGGGCCTCCGGATCAGTCAAAGGGAAGGCCTGCGCTACGCGTTCCAGGAGATTGCGCTTCTTGAGGATTTCCTCGAGCAGGCCGCGCAGCGCGGGTTCCGGCAATTCCGCAGCCAGCCGCAATGCCGAAGCGTTGCCCTGCTCGTACAGCGCGTGCAAAGTCTCCGTGAGTGTCTCGTCCATGAGCAGAACCGATTCGGCCTCGGCCAGTACGGCGAAGTCGGGATCGAGGCCGAGGCGTAACGCGTTCTCACGCATCAGCGAAGTGCAGAACGAGTGGATCGTCGATATGCGCACGTGCTCGACGCGGCGCTCGAGGTCGCGCCAATAGTTGAGTTCCTCCGGCTTAATGCCTCGCGCGGCGGCCTTGCTTCGGAACGCGCGCCGCAGCCGGTCCTTCATTTCCGCCGCCGCCTTTTCCATGAACGTAATTGCGGTGATTTCCTCGAGCGCGGCCTCGCGCTTCTCCAGGAGATCCATGATGCGTTCAACGAGAATGCGCGTCTTTCCCGAACCGGCCCCGGCGTCCACGCAGATCCGGGGAGCCCGAGAGACTATGGCGTCATGCTGCTGTTTCGTCCGTTCCATCGGATTCACTCTTCTCCGCGAAAGCGGGCGCCTTCCGTTCTATGCGCGACGCTTCGTGGCGGCAGACGTTGGCAAATGCACAATACTCGCAGCGGCGCGGCGCGGGAGTGGGGGGGAAGCTGCCGGCGCGTATGCCGCGCACCGCACGCGAAATCCCTTCGAGCGCCTTCGCTTCGCGCGTTTCCCAGCCGTGTCCCTTGCGGCCTTTTCCCAGCGCTTCCCGGATTTCGTCACGGCCCACGGGCACATAGCAGGCTTCCTCGCACGCCGCGTCCGGCAGGAGAAGGCGCTCTGCGGCCCAGGCATAGACGGACAACTGAACCGATCGCCCGGAAGTGATGTCGCTGCTCGACGGCGTGCCGCGCCGCTTGTAGTCGATGAGGCGCACGGAGCGGTCCGAGCGGTCGATGCGGTCGATGCGGCCCGAGAATCGAAGCAAACCTTCCGGCGTTTCGAGCGCAAAGGGCGTCGGCGTCGTGAGCGGGTCGCGCGAATGTCCGCGATCGCGTCCAAAGGCCACCTCGAAATGGGATGGCTTCCAGCGCGCATCGCCGTTGCGGCCTCGTTCGATCGCAAGATAGCGCAGCAAGGCCGTCTCCATGCGCAGCCGCTCGGCCGCCGCCGCGCCGCGCGGGGCCGTCGCATTCGACCGGAACGCAGCCTCCAGGGCATCCCGCATCGCGGCATCGGCTTCCTCGGGCGGAATCTCCTGAACCGCCAGGCCACGGAACCGCTCGTGAAACTGCTGGAGCGCATCATGGAGGATCGCGCCCGCCAGCAAGGGATCGAATTCGGCCTCGGGCGCGTCCATCTCCTCCACCTTGAGCACCCGCTGTGCAAAGAAGCGAAACGGACACTCGAGGTAGGTCTCAATCTGTTGCACGCTGAAGAGGTGCCGGCCCCCGTAGTGGGCGCCGACCGCGTCAATCAGCGCTTGATCGGAGAATACGCCGTCATACGCGCCAAACGGCGAGGCGTCGTGGCGCTGCAACTCGATGGCCGCGCCGCGGCCGATGAAATTAAAGTCCTCCGGATACATCCCCTGAACCGGGATGCGCCGGTGGATGGCCGCGTTGCGCAAGTCGCGCGCCGAGGCTATATCGTCGATCTTCGGCAAGAAGGCATCGGACAGCGGCGCGGGCGCCAGAACGCGCGCTCGGCCCGCGAAGAGGTCAATAATCTCCGAGAGAAACGGGCTGCGCATCGCCTCGCGCCCACCGCCTTTCAGCAGGCGCCAGGACAGCGTCAGGCTGGCGCGGGCCGAATCGATCACGTGATGGAACAGCATCCGTTCGCGCTCGTCGTGCTCCCGGCGGCTCTCGAGCGGAATACCCGCCCGGCGCAGGCGCATGACATCGAGGTCCGTGTAGATCGCATTCACGGAGGGAGGGGCCGGCGTCTCGCCTTCGTTCAACCCCCCGAAGAAGACGTGCTCGAATTCGAGGCCTCGAATGGACGCCGCATCGAAACAGACCACGCCCGCCCGGTCGCCCGGACAGGCGAACACGCTTTCCTGCAGACCCAGCAGAAAACGTTGCACGAACGATTCACGCGAAATCGCGCCGCCGGTATCCGCGTCGGCCAGCGTCTCCAGCAAATCCCTGACCGCGTCGAGCGCGGCCTGCTCGCGCTCCGAAACATCGCTGTCGGGATAGCGGCGGATGTTCCCGGGGATTTCGAGTGAATCCAGCAACGCGTCCACCGCCTCCGCGAAGGCGCGCTGTGTCGCCCGCGGCGGCAGAAGTGCCTGAACGGACTGCAATTCCCGCACACGCGCGAGGAGAAGCTCCGTGGCTTCGCCGATGCCCGGAAATCGATTCAGCACGGAATCATCGTCTTCCTTGCCGCAGTTCAGCCGTGCGGCAAAGCTCTCCAGGCGCGCTATCCATTCATCGTATCCCGAAATGATCTGTGCATGGCGGGCGATGGCGGAAAAGGCGGCGGACTCGCATCCCGCGGTGCACCACGGCGATTGAAGCACGTCCAGGACCGTCTCGCGTTCCCAGCGCTGCACGGCGTCAAAAAGGCGGACAAGCAAGGCACCCACGGCGCTCTCCGCGATCGCAGGATGCTGCGACATGCGGATCGGGATGCCGAATTCGTCGAAGACGGCCCGGAGTGCCTCCGCCACTCCGCCCAAATCGCGGAAGACCACCGCAATCCGGTCCGATGCCACACCCTGCTCCACGATCAGCGTCTTGATTCTCCGCCCGATCGTCTCCACCTCATGCTGAACGTCGCTGCAGGGAAGCACGGACAAATCGGTGTCGAGCCCCTCGGGGAACTCCGGCGGATCGCGCCAGAAAATCCTGCGCGCGGCGTATTCGCTGAAGCGCGTGGGTTCCGGCAATGCGACGGAGACCGCTGTGATGTCGAAATGTTCCTGCAAACGCTGCACTGTGGCGGCGGGCAACGCGTAGAGATCCTGGCGATCCGGGGCTTCGTCGTAGTTGATGCCGAAGAACAATTCCGCCACGTGTTGCCGGAGTATCTCGAGCAGGCGGAATTCCGACGGCGTAAAATCGTCGAAGCCATCGAGCGCCACCACGTCCACGCCGTCGAGCAAGGCCGGCCTGCGCTCGCCGCCGATCAACACCGACTGCCAGTAAAGGCCCGGCGTGTCGTACAGATTGCCTGCGAGCAACGCCGCCTGATACGCATCGTAAGCTTCAGCGACCACCGCGTCAAACGGCGACGCCTCACGGACCTGCGCCAGGCGGAGCCGAAACGCTGCCGGGTCGATGGCCGCCTGCTTCAATTGCGTGATGACGCGAAGGAGGTGATTGACGAGCCCGGGATTGTCCGGGGCGATCTTGAGTTCCGGCAACCGCCCCGCCTCCGACAATTGCAGAAGGCAGCGTTCGAGCACCAGGCGGCGCTCGAAATCGCCGAGGCAACGCACGCGCATCCCTTCCGCGCGGAGCAACTCCGTCGCGAAATCCGTGAACGACCAGGCAAAACGGCCCCACGTTCCCGGCTGCCCGCTCGTGATAAGGAGTTCCTCGCACCGGCGTGCGGCGCTTGCCCGCGTGGGCGTGATCAGGAGCGCGCGCCCCCAGTGCTCGATCAGGAAGCGGTCAAGCAGGGCGGAACGCCGCGAACGATTCTGGCCACAATAGAGCCGCACCTTCGCCATGCTTATCCTCTGCCACGCTAGACCTGATCTTCAGTGATGATTTCGTAGCGGTAGCCCTGTTCCGTCAGGAACAGCTGGCGTTTGACGCTGTAGTCCTGATCGCAGGATTCGCGCGAAACCAGCGAGTAGAAGCGCGCTATCGTATTGTCGCGCTTGGGCCGCGGAATGCGGCCGAGCCGCTGCGCTTCTTCCTGCCGCGAACCAAAGGTGCCCGACACTTGTATGGCGACATTCGCGTCCGGCAAGTCGATGGCGAAGTTCGCCACTTTCGACACGATGAGCAATTTGATCTTGCCCGTCTTGAAATCCCCATAGAGCCGCTGGCGTTCGCGCGTCGGCGTGCGCCCCGTGATGATCGGCGCCTTGAATCGCTTGGACAGCACCTTGAGTTGATCGAGAAACTGCCCGATGACGAGCACGTTGTCCTCTTTGTGGCGCTCGATGAGCAGTTCGCAGAGATGGGCCTTCGACGGATTCGTCGAGGCAATACGGAACTTCGTGCGCTTGTCCGCGATGGCATACCGGTACCGGTCTTCTTCCGGCATCCGCACCCGCACTTCCGTGCACAGCGCCTGCGCGATCCAGCCCTGCTTCTCGAGCACCTTCCACGGCACGTCATACTTCTTCGGGCCGATCAGGCTGAACACGTCCTCCTCGCGGCCGTCCTCCCGAACGAGTGTGGCCGTGAGGCCGAGGCGGCGACGGGCCTGGAGCGAAGCTGTGGCGCGGAACACCGGCGCCGGCAGCAAATGCACCTCGTCGTAAATGATGAGGCCCCACTGGCCTTCGTCGAAAAGGCTGAAATGCACAAAGGGGCTGTCCTTCGCCTTGCGATACGTCAGCACCTGATACGTCGCGATCGTGACGGGCCGGATTTCCTTTGTGTCGCCGCTGTACTCGCCAATCTGCTCTTCTGTGAGCGAAGTCTTGTCCAGCAACTCTTCCTTCCACTGCCGCAGCGCCACGGTATTTGTGGTCAGGACGAGCGTCTGTGTCTGGAGCAGGTGGATCGTGCCGATCGCGACGATTGTCTTGCCCGCGCCGCACGGCAGCACGATCACGCCGCTGCCGCCCTGGTTTGTACCGCCCGCGTGAAACGCGTCAACCGATTCCTTCTGATACTTGCGCAGGCCGAAATCCCGCCCGCTCAGCGTCTTTCCGCGCAGATGCAGCGGCAACGGCGCCCCGTCTACGTAGCCCGCCAAGTCCTCGACCGGAAAACCTAGCTTGATCAGCGCGCACTTCAGATTGCCGCGCTCCGCCGGCTTCACGAAGATCCGCTTCAGGTCCGGCGATCCCGTAATGTACGGCTGCAGCGTTTTCTGGTTCAGCAGTTCCGTCACCAGCAGGGCGTCTTCGGACTCGAGCACGAGCGGGCCGTCCGCAGGGCGATAGAGCTTCAGGCGGCCATAGCGCGAGATGTTCTCCCGCACCTCCGCAATGATGTTCTGCGGAACCTCGTACTTGCTGTATCGATCCAGCCCGCTGAGGACCTGCTCCGCCGTGATGCCCGCCGCCGCCGCGTTCCATAACGAAAGCGGCGTAATCCGATAAGTATGAATATGTTCCGGCGACTTCACCAGCTCCGCAAAGGAGGCCAGGCAATCCCGGGCGTCCTCAAACGCAGGATTGTCCGTCTCCAGAAGAATGGAGCGGTCCGACTGCACGATCACGGGTTTGTCCGGTGCAAATGCCATAGGCCGGAAGTCTAGCAGAAAGAAACGGTTAATGCACCCTCGAAGCATGCCGTGAAGGGGTGGATTCAAGATCTAAGTGCACGGAGGGCTCTTTGTCGGTCGAGTAGGAAGACTTCATAGGGAGTTCGGTATCCGAGGGTCTTTCTGGGCCTGTTGTTTAGCTCGTCGACAATGGCATCGAGTTGCTGCTGGGTGAGGTTGT
>CAILVY010000091.1 GCA_903837785.1 Candidatus Hydrogenedentota bacterium | reverse complement strand
GGCGCCGGCGATGAAGACCTCCGCACCGCGCGCTTCCGCTTCCGCCACCCAGTCCGTCAAGGCCGCGGGGGTGCGATGCGCCGAGAGTACCCGGCATTCGTGCGGCACGCCGAACTCCTTCAAAATCTCGTGCGCCGCGGACATGACGTCCCAATCCGATTTGCTTCCCATCACAATTCCGGCGAGCAGTCTCTTATCCATACGATCTCAAGTATCCCCGACGGTTGGCGTTTTCGGCAACGATCTCCCTTTCACAGGGCACGATTCTCGTTCGATTCGGCGCGCACCAGGATGGCGGTGGACGTCGATTCCGGCAGCCACTCGACTTTGCCCGTGCCCACGTCGTAGATGGCGCCCACCACCTTGACGGCGCCCCGCTTCACCAGGTCGCGTGTAACGGAGCTTTCCAGGAACAAGCGCTCGATGCCGCGCCAGACATTCAGTTCCGTCGCGTAGGGGAGAATGTCATCTTCCGGAACCTCCGGATGCGCTCGGACCGCCTCGGCCACCACCGGCTCTATCATCTCAATATGGGGACGAATATTCCGCTCAAGCGCGTGGCCTCCGCCGGAACGCGCCCGCACCGCTGCGGTGATCGCGCCGCATTGCGTATGCCCCAGCACCACGAGCACGGGCGTGTGGACATGCGCCAGCCCGTACTCCAGCGAGGCCAGTTCGCTCGCCGTGCACACGTTGCCGGCCACCCGCACAGTGAACAAATGCATGATCCCCGCGTCAAAGATGAACTCCACCGGCACCCGGGAATCGGAGCACGAGAGGATGCTTGCATAGGCGTGGTCGGCCTGATTCGCTTTCCCGGCCAGTTCAATGCGGGGGGCATCCAGGTGCGGATGCGTCAACCCACCCCTCGAAAAGCGCTCATTGCCCGCCTTCAACATGCACAGCACTTCGAACGGACTCGGCTTCGTCTCACGACTCATGCATTTCCCTCCGGTTGGCTTTGTTCGGCGCCGCGGCCCTCAGAAATGCCGCTCGATATACGCGAGCGCGTCCTCCAGGCTCGGCAGAATCTTGGTGCAGTACCGAACCATCCAGGGCGACATGTCCTGGAAGCTGAAAGGACTGAACGCGATCACGAATTTTCCCAGGTCGTGCGCAGCGTAAAAGACCTCCATCGCGGTCCCGATTGAGGCCTTGCTGTAATTCACCAGCAGAATGTCCGCATCGCGCACGTCCTGAAGATCGAATTCTACGATTTCATTGGCGCTGTCGATCTCACGATCCCGGAAATTGCGGCGCATCGGATCCAGCAACACGAAACGGCCCGCCAGACGCTCCTTGGCGCGTTGACGCCACGTCGTGCTCTCGTCGCCCGAGCAGTCCATAATCGGGCCGCATAAGTAGATGGTTCGGGTGACACCGCTCATGAGATCCTGTTGCTCCTTCAACGTCCGTGGAGGGAATTGTAGCCGGGTCGGGCGCCCACGTCAACGCTTGCATGGCAAATGCGTCTATGTACTGGCGGATCTGCGGACCTTAGTGTACACTAGAAGGGTGGTGGTTAGGATGCGCTCGGGGGGGTGAACCCCGGCGGAACAGTTCGGGGACTATAGCGCTGATCGCTTGCGGACATTCGCGTCATGATCGGGAAGAAGATGTGTCCCGGTCCAACAAGGAGAGGTAGTGCCATGAGGATGCGGTGTGTTGTGTTGGGAATAGCTGTGTTGTTGTGCAGCCATATCCTGTTCGCGGCGGGCGCCGCGGCGATCGAGTGGAAGACCCCCGGTGCGGCGCGGCAGCTCGCGGCCGCGCAGCCGCCGGCTGTCCTCGAAAAAGGCGTGGATCGCCACGTGGTTCTCGAGTTCCGTGGGCCGCTCTCGCCCGCGATGCGGCAGTCCCTGCAAGCGGAGGGGATCCAACTGTCCAGCTATCTTGGCGCAAACGCCTACTTCGCCAAGATAATCACGGGATCGCAGGCCACGCGGGCCGCCACGAAGGCCGGCGTAGAAGCGGTTCTAGAGATAGCCGTGGACTGGAAACTGCACCCCATGGTCGCCGGTCAGCGAATTCCGGACTATGCGCTTTTTCCGGTTCCTCAAAGCGCATTGTATCCCTCGGAAGCCGTATCCGCGCCTGGGGAAAAGGCTGCCGAGCCCGAGATTCAAGTGGCCGCGCTTTGCATCCTCTTTCATCGAGATGTCGCGCTCGAAAGCGATGGCGTGGCCGCGGTTCAGCGGTACGGCGGGCAAGTCCGCAGAATCCTGAAGACGATCAATGGACTGATGGCGTGGGTGCCCTACGACAATGTCCTGGCCCTGGCCGCCGAAGACTCCGTGCAGTGGATTGAACCGCCCCTGCCTCCGATGGGGCCCACGAACAACTCAAACCGGGTGATCACGCAGGCCGAAGAGGTGAGCGTCGGACCCTATAACCTCGACGGAACCGGCGTCTCGGTGCTGGTTTATGACGCAGGCACCGCCCGGGCGAGCCATCTCGATTTTGGCGGGCGCCTCACAGTCCATGACGACAGCGGGATGATGGACCACCCCACGCACGTGGCGGGCACCGTGGGCGGCAGCGGCGAAGCCAGCGGCGGCCTCTACCGCGGCATGGCGCCGGGCGTCGTGATGCATTCCTACGGCCTCGAAGTCGACGGTTTCGGCCAATGGCTTTACGACAACCCCTGTGACATCGAGCAAGACTACAATGAGGCCATAAACACCTTTGGCGCGATGATTGGAACCAATTCCATCGGAACCAACGTCGCCTGGAACGGCTTTCCCTGCGAGTGGGAAGGCGACTACGGCGCAACGGACATCCTCATTGACGAGATTGTGCGCGGAAAACTGGGCGAACCGTTCCGCATCGTCTGGGCGGCTGGCAATGAGCGGGGCGGGGCCTGTGGCAATGAATACCACCTGACCGCGCCTCCCGCCAACGCCAAGAACCACATTCTCGTGGGGGCGCTCAACTCCAACGACGATTCCATGACCAGTTTCTCGAGTTGGGGGCCTTCGGACGACGGACGTTTGAAGCCCGACATTGCAGCACCTGGCTGCCAGAGCGACGATGACGGCGGCGTAACCTCGTGCACCGACACGGGGGACGGCGACTACACCACCATGTGCGGCACGTCCATGGCCACCCCAACCGTCACGGGCCTGTCTTCGTTGATGCTTCAAGCGTGGCAGGCCAAGTACCCCGGCGAAGCGCTTCCGCGCAATTCCACCCTGAAGATCCTCTTCGCGCACAATGCCGTCGACCTGGGGAACACCGGGCCGGACTACCGCTTCGGCTATGGGTCCGTGCGCGTCAAGGACAGCATCGATTTCCTCGAAAACGGAACTTACGCCGAGGCGGAAGTTACGCAAGGCGAGGACAAGCTGTATTTCCTCGACGTGCCTGCGGGCGCCGCCTCGCTCAAAGCGACCATCGCATGGGACGACTTCCCGGGTACGCCGAATACGGTTCCCGAACTCGTGAATGACCTCGATATCGTCGCGATCGAACCGGGAGGCGCGCTTATCCACTACCCGTGGACACTCGACCCGGCCAATCCTGCCGAGGCAGCTGTGCGCACGGCGCCGGACCACGCCAACAACATCGAGCAGGTGCTGGTCGACAATCCCACCGCCGGGAAATGGACAATCAAAGTGTCCGGCACGGCGATTCCCGAAGGACCGCAAGTTTTCTCGATTGCCACCACTCCGGAGTTCAGTACGGCCACCCGCACGGGTGTCATCCTGTTGAACGCCAGGCAATATGCGTGTGAAGACAGTGTTCAGGTGACGGTCAGTGACACGGACTTGAACGCGAATCCGGCTGTGGCGGAATCGGTGGCCGTCACGATCAGTTCCACCTCAGAACCCGCCGCAGAGAGCCTGCTCCTGAGCGAGACGGCTCCGGACACCTCTTTGTTCCGGGGAACGATCTCCATTTCCGCGGGCGGCGGCGCCGGCGTGCTCCAAGTAGCCGAAGGCGACACTATTACCGCGCGCTACGTCGACGCCGACGACGGCCAGGGCGGCCTCAATCTCGAGCGAACGGCGACGGCCGTCACGGACTGCACGGCGCCCGTCATCTCCAACATCGGCATGCCCCTCTTGACCGGCAAGCGCGCTCAAATCACTTTCGACACCAGCGAACCCGCGCGCGTCGAGATCCATTACGGCACCGCCTGCGGCAGCCTCACCGAGACGGCTTCAGCAAACGGGTTGCGAACGAGCCACGGCATCATCCTGCGCGGGCTCACGCCGCTGACAACCTATTACTACGAGATCGTAGCCACCGATGCCACAGGGAACACCCGTGTCGAAAATGCGGGCGGCGCTTGTCTGACGTTTACAACGCTGGAGCAGGCCGATTACCTCACCGAAACCTTCAACGGCGGGTATGACCTCACGAACACCTCGCTGGTCTTCCTGCCCGACGGGTCCGTCAGTTCTTACTCGATGTGCACCGAACCCGCCCAGGTGTTCCCCTCGGATCCCGCGGGAGGCAATCTGCTGACCTTGGGCGACGATGACGCCGCCGAAGCTGTGCTCGCCGACGGCGCCACCGTCAGTTTCTTTGGTGAATCCTACGATCGCCTCTATATTGGCAGCAACGGCTACGTAACGTTCGGCCAACCCGATTACAACTACTCACCAACCATCAACAATCATTTCTCCCTGCCGCGCGTCGCCGCCTTCTTCCGGGATCTGCTCCCCTCAATGCTCGGGACAGTTTCCTGGAAGCAGTTTGATGATCACGTGGCCGTCACATGGGACGGCGTGCCTTCGTACGTCGGCGACGGCCAAGTCTGGATCCAGATCCGGATATACTTCAACGGACGCATTGATGTGACCTCGCTCGGGACCACACTCACTTCGGGCCTTGTCGGGATTTCCGCGGGCGGCGGCGCCCCCGATGATTTTGAAGCCAGCGACCTGAGTGACTACGACCCGTGCGTATGGGACAACCTGGTCCTTCGGCCCGGGGGCCGCCTCAGCGACACCGCCTGCGCCGACATTCCCTACGCCGGCACGTGCAAGACCTACACCCTGAACAATACGGGTGAACTGCCCGTGGACTGGGCGGCCCAATGGGATGAAACCTGGGTCTCAGTCACCCCGGACAGCGGCCAGATTGCCGGCGGCGCATCCACGTCCGTTGACATCTGCATCGAGGCTGCCGCAGGCGCATTGCCGATGGGCGTCTACGAGGATACAGTCACGTTCACGAACCTTGGCACCCTGTATGAACAGAACCGGAAAGTGCACTTCGTCATGGAAGCGAAGCCAGGCGTGCCGGAGGCCGAAAGCCCCGCCGATGCCGCCACGGATGTGCTCCCTTACACGGAACTCGCATGGAGCAGTACCCCATCGGCGGTTTGCCCCACGACGTATTCCGTGCTTCTTGGAACAGATCCGGGGCAAATGACCCTGCTCGTCGAGCACATCGACTACCCTGGATGCTATCCGGGACTCCTCGATGGCCAAACCACTTACTACTGGCAGGTGATTGCCGAGAACTGTTGCGGCGATGTGCCCGGACCGGTCTGGTCCTTCACCACCTCCATTTGCCCCGCGCCACCGGCCGCGGAAGACCCGTCTCCGGCGGATGCGGCAGTGGAAACGCCGATCGACGGCAGTCTGGCGTGGAGTTCCAGCGGCGTCTCCGTCCCGCACTGTTCACTGTCCTTCGATGTCTATCTCGGCACCCAGCCGGACGCGCTGGTTATGGTTGCCTCGGACATATTCGGCACCAGCTACTCTCTCGGTTATCTCGACGGCCTGACCACCTACTACTGGCAGATTGTGGCGAAGTCCTGCTGCGGCGATACCCCCAGCCCGGTCTGGTCATTTACAACGAAGGAGTGTGTCCTGCCTGCGGTGCCGGCCGCATCCTCCCCCGCGGATGGCGCGCAGGACGTTTGGCCGAATGCCTTGCTCGAGTGGTTCGGAGGCGGACCGGGTGATTGCACGACCGCGTACGATGTCTATCTGGGCACCGACCCTGCTGCCTTGACCATTTACTGTCCGAATACCTACTCCGAGGCGTGCGCGCCCACGATGTTCGATTCGAACACGACCTACTACTGGCAAGTGGTGGCGAAGAACTGCTGCGGTGAAACCGCGAGTCCGGTCTGGAGCTTCAAGACGATTGTCTGTGAGCAACCCTCCCGGCCCAAGTACCCCTATCCCTTGGATGGGACCGAACATCTGCCCCAGGACCTGACCCTCACGTGGCAAAGCTCGGATACCGGCGGGTGCCCGGTCACCTACAACCTGTACATGGGCACCAGTCCGGGATATCTGGCTCAGATTGCGATTGGCCTCGACACGCCGTCATATTCGCTCACAAACCTCGTGCCGGGCCAGCGCATGTACTGGCAGGTCCTTGTCATCAAGTGCTGCGGCACTGTCTACGGCCCCATCTGGTCGTTCACACCTGAGGCGGAGAACCCGTCCTGTCTCAGCGGACAAGTTCCGGGGGCCGAACCCGCGGAACTGTGTTTCGATTTCGAAGCGGGGCTCGACGGGTTTGCACTGGATAACACGTTCGGCCTGGGCGGAGGGCTATGGCAGCGCACGGACGGATGTCACGGAAGCTCCCAGCATCTGTACTTCGGCGCGCCCGGCACCTGCACCTACGCCACCGGCGCGGCTACCGAAGGCGTCGCCGTATCGCCCACGATTTCACTCGGGACGATGACGCACCCCGTACTCACCTTTGACTACTTCTGCCAAACCGAGCACGTGGATCTGCGCGACCTCGCCACCCTGTCCATTTCCACGGATGGCGGCGCCACCTTCACGCCTCTGGCCATGAATCAGTTTGAACAGGGCGTCCCCGCGTTCTGCGATGATGGCGGCGCCGGCCTTGTCTGGCAGACGGCCGTCATTTCGCTTACGCGCTATCTCGGCGCGGAAGTCAAACTGCGCTTCGGCTTCCGGGCCGAAGACGCCGTCGCCAACGAATTCGCGGGCTTCGGCGTGGACAATATCTGCCTCTACAACACGGTCATCGGGCCCCTGCCCGAGTATCCGGCGGATTTCTGTGCCACTTTCGATCAACTCGTTGCCTCGGCCCAGCCGGTCATTGGCCTCCTGCCGTGGGAATATCAGCAGGCCATTCAGGCCATGACCTGCGCCGAATCGGACATCAACGGCGGCTTGGACTGGTACACGGGCCTGCCGCTGCCCAATAACATATTGGACGCGTATGAACTGTCCCCCATCGGCGTAGTCCTGAACGATGAGGCCTTCCCGAACCTGGACGGGCTCACCCATCTCCTAACCCGCGCCGCGTTCGAGAACAACTACGGCCTCCTGATGACCGCGATCCAGAATTCCAACTACGGGCCGCTCTTGCCCATCATTGCGCCGGGACTGGATGTCAATCTCTGCACCGCACTCGCCGGGTTCATCGTGGAGGGAGACGACATCACCTTCCAGTCGGTGATGATGCTTGTCAATCTCATCAGTGACATCGGCGGAACACCACCCTCGGAAAGCGACCTGGTGCGCTTGCCCCAGTACTTTGCTCCGGATGCCGATCCTGACGGCGACGGTTACACAAACCGCCAGGAGTACGAGTGCTTCGCGAGCCAACCCATCAGCGTTTACGCTCATGCCGCGCTGGACAGCGCGGTTATCCCCGTCGTTTGCGGGGAGGGCGAAGGCGAAGGAGAAGGAGAGGGAGAAGGGGAAGGCGAGGGCGAAGGCGAGGGCGAGGGCGAGGGCGAGGGCGAAGGGGAAGGGGAAGGGGAAGGGGAAGGGGAAGGGGAGCCGCATCTTTTCCACACCTCCGATCAGAATGGCGACAATCAAGTCGATCTCTCCGAATTGCTTCGAGTCATCCAATTCTTCAATTCGGATGGTTATCACTGCGAAGTGGGAACGGAGGACGGATACGATCCGGGGCCGGGAGACCGTACCTGCGCCTCGCACGACTCCGACTACAATCCGCAAGACTGGCATGTGGACCTCTCCGAATTGCTGCGGGATATCCAATTCTTCAATTCCCATGGTTATCATGCTTGCCCCGGTGAGGGCACCGAAGACGGATTCTGCCCCGGACCCTGAACCCTGCTGAAGTGAACCTCTGCCCCCTGCGAATTACGGTTCGCAGGGGGCAGACGCGTTCCGGGAGTATCGCAGCGACGAGACTGCAAGCCGTACCTGTCCTCGGCTTGCCCCGGCGACCCGCCCAATGAGATGAACGCCGGGGCCCCCTGGCAGCCCGGTGCTTCCGGAGTCCTTGACCGGCCTTTGAGAATCCACTATGCTCATAAATGCCCCTTGGCGAAGGGCAGTGTCTCCCAGGAAAGCGGTTGTCTTTGCATTCGCAACAAGAAGGAAGAGTCCGCCCATGCCGTTCAATCGGAGCTATCTGACCGGGGGGCTGCTCACATGGGTCTTGCTCGCCGCTGTTTGCGGACCCGCTTGGGCGCAGGAAGACACGACCCCGCCCACCTTTGAGGGCATCACCGCAAATCCTTCCGCCGCGCGCGCGGGCACTCCCGTCGAAATCAACTTCTCCGCCTCGGAGCCGCTCCAGGCCGACCCGGAAGTCTACGTTAACTACACCGCGGCTACCCTGGTCTCAGCCGACGGTCTCCAGTATGTGTTTCAGTATGTGGTCTTGGCATCGGATATTGAGGGTGCGGCCATCATTGAAATACTGGGCACCGACCTGGCCGGGAATCCCGGTGACACCACGACCACCACCGCGCTCACACTCGACCTCAGTGCGCCGTATTTCCATTCGGTGTCCGCTTCGCCAAGCGTGGCCAGAGCCGGGACGCTGACCGAGATCACCTTTTGGGCGTCCGAAGCACTGGCCGCTAATCCCGTATTAACCGTGAATGGCCGCCCGGCCACCCGGACTGGCGGCTTCAACACCTTCTACCGCTATCGTTATGCTGTGCAGGCCGAAGATCCGGATGGTCCCGCGAGCCTCCTCATCGAAGGCCAAGACCTCGTCGGGAACATGGGGCAGACCTCCGTCACGACCGCGTTGGGTATTGACAACACGCCGCCCACTATCCAGGATGTGGCGGCTTCTCCACCGCGAGGCAAGACGGGCGCCAGCATTTTGGTCACTTTTTTGGTTCTGGATCCCCTCTCGGGCAGCCCGCAAGTAACCGTCAATGATCATGCTGCAACGTATCTCGCCAGCACGGCAGGCCATTACACCTACCTCTACACGGTTCAGACCGCGGATCCGGACGGCCCGGCGACTATCCGGGTGGCGGGGACTGACGCAGTGGGAAATACGGGCGCTATCACGTCATCGGAAGCCCTCGAAATCGACCGCGTCATGCCCGTGTTTTCGGCGTTCACCGCGCTGCCCTCAACGGCGAGGGAAGCCGTTCCCGTACTCCTGGGCTTTACCGCTTCCGAGGCGCTCCGAAGCGACCCCAGCCTCACGGTCAATGGGCATCCGGCCACGCTCTTCGCCCACGATGGGCTTGACTACCACTTCACGTACACGGTACAGCCCAACGACCCCGACGGCATTGCGAGCCTGCGCGTGTCCGGGATTGACATCGCCGGAAACCTCGGAACCACCCTGGATACCGCCACGTTGACAGTCGACAAGCTCGCGCCGGCCGCAAGCGCCACCCCACTCGTCACCCGGGACATCACGCCGCCCCTCGCCGGAACCGTGGAAGAGGCCGACGCGACGGTCCAGGTGACCGTCAACGCCCAAACCCTCCCTGCAGTGAATAACGGCGATGGGACCTGGAATCTGGCCGATGACCTCCTCAGTCCCCTGCCCGAAGGGATCTACGACGTGCAAGTTCAGGCTGTGGACTTGGCGGGCAATGTGGGTTTGGATGCGACGAACGGCGAACTGACCATAGACTTGAGTGGGCCGGTCATTCAACTGGCCGGAGTAGCCGCGGAAGCCACGGAGGCCACGTATCCGTATGTGGATGCGGGGGCTTCGGCGGTGGACAATTTTGATCCGGCGGTGCACGTTTCGGTGACGGGGTTCGTGGACACGGGTCTGCTCGGGGACTACTTATTAACGTTCAGTGCGCAGGATGCTGCCGGGAATGAGGCGGTTCCGGTCACGCGAACGGTCCATGTGGTGGATACCACCCCGCCGGGCATCGTTGTGGTGGGGGACAATCCGCTGACGTTGCGGCGCGGGGCGCCTTATACGGACCCGGGTGCCACGGCGAGCGACCGTTATGACGGGGAACTGAGTGCCCAGGTTGTGACAACGGGGCTGCCGATCGACACTTCCCAGGTGGGTGAGTTCATCCTTTACTACAATGTATCCGACTCGAGTGGGAATCCGGCCCTGGAACGGACGCGGACGGTTGTCGTGGTGCTGGCCTTCCACAGTGCTGACATGGATCTTGACAGTGTGATCAATCTCTCGGAGCTGCTTCGGGTGATCCAGCTCTTCAATTTGCATGCCTACCACTGCCTGCCGGGTTCGGAGGACGGATATGCCCCGGGGACGGGGGACCAGTTTTGTCCGCCGCATGACCTCGATTACAATCCCCAGGATTGGAGCATCGACCTCTCGGAACTCCTCCGTGTGGTCCAGTTCTTCAATGTCGGAAGCTATCACGCCTGCCCCGCCGAGGGCACCGAAGACGGGTACTGCCCCGGCCCATAAGAGCCCTCACTCCAAGGGGATAGAGAGAATGGTCGATGCTGGCCGATGGAGCCAAGTCAGTTGCCCGGTGTCCGCGTGGGAATAGTCCGCAGCACCCCCAAAAAGGGGCTGAAGGGAATCCCGCCTTTCGGTGGGAGTCCCTTCAGCCGTAGTCAGGTATGGGAATGTGGTCAAGTTGAGGAGGGGGCTCGGGGCGGTCGACTGCCCAGGTGGAATACCTTTACATTGATGAGCCCGGCATCGCCATCGAGTTCGCGCATGGCGGCTTTCGAGAGGTCAATCACCCGTCCCTTGACGAACGGGCCGCGGTCGTTCAAGCGGCAAACCACTGATTTGCCGTTTTCTGCTACGACGAGGTAGTAGTCGCCAAAGACTCCGTCGCGCATGGCGCAGGTTCTTCCGCCATCTCTGAAGCGTTCACCGGACGCCGTGTTGTAACCTTTGTTACTCTGGACGGTATAGTAGGAAGCCCAACCTTGGGCCACCGGCTGCAGTGGCTGCTGCGAAAGCAGCATCAGCGCTATCAGCTCGAACACGTCTTGTCCTCCTTCGCCTCCCTGGGCAGGGGGGGCGCCTTATCCATCCCTTCGGACTATTGGATGGTTCCACAGATGCGGCAGTGTCAACCCGTCCGCCCAGACGGTACTTTCTGTTGTCTGCCGCAGACCAACGACTTAAATCGTCGTTACCTCCACGCTAAGTACAATAAATACAGCAAGTTAATTCAATTTTTGAAGTGCAGAGACAGGGCCGCCTTCGGAGAAACAGTTCTTCCCCACGCACACCAGGAAGCGCGTCTGCTCAACCCAAGACTGGGCACCTCTGCGATGCAACTTGTAGGTTCCGGAAGTTGTAACTCGATATAGGGGAATGATTTACATGGGAATCCCTACATCGTGTTCGACTGTCCGGTCAGGAAACGCCTCACCCGTTCCAGGGCTACAACAGCGGTCCTGATTTGGTTGCGCTCTGCCTCGCCGTAAGCCCCGATCTCCCAATCTGCACGTCCTTCCGGCGTCAGGAACACCGCCGCAGTACGGTGTTCCGTGGGCTCGGCTACCAAGGCCAGCGCACAAGCATCTGGGCACTCTACCAAAAGGGTCCCGGCAAAGTCAAGCGCCTTTTCCTCGGCGGGACGGCCTCCCAGGTCCGGGTTCGGGAGCACCCGTCCGCCCACAAAGGAGCGCGCCTGTGCGGCGGTCAGGCGCTGGGCGAGCGCTCCGCCGCTCTGGGTCTCGAGCACGGCGAGCTTCCATCCGCGTTCGAGCAGCAGCCGGTCGACCACCTGCTCCAGGGTGTCGTCGTCCTTGCCCATGATGAGCCCGGGCAGGCGTTCCTGAATCGCCTGTTCGACGGGGTCGATCAGGGCGTTGGCGGCGTCGAGGCTCCCGGCGTGGGCGGCGATCCGGATGCGCACCGCGTCGATGGAGGCGAGCAGGCCGATGGTCGGATTGCTCGAAGCGTTGATCAGGTCGCCGATCAGGTCGTCCACCCGGGATTCGCCGATGCCGCAGACCTTCAGGACGCGGTAATGGAGCAGTCCGGCCAGGCCGAAGCGCTTCCGGAGATAGGGGATCACCTGCCCGGTGAGCATGGGTTTCAGTTCGGAGGGCACTCCCGGCATGCAGATGATTGTTCCCCTGGCATCCTCCAGCAGGAGTCCGGGGGCCGTCCCGTGGGGATTGGGGATCGCCTGAGCGCCCCGGGGGAGCATGGCCTGCCGCTTATTGTTCTCCGTGATGCGCGAACGGAAGTGAGCGAAGCGCGCCAGAATGCTCTCAAAGAGGTCCTCGTGGTACTCGAGGGGCCGCCCCAGCAGTTCCGCCACACATTCGCGCGTGATGTCGTCTTCCGTCGGGCCGAGCCCGCCACTGCAGAGCACCACCCCGGAACGCGTCAGCGCGCCGTCGAGGGCGGCTTTGATCCGGCCGGGATTGTCCCCGACCGTGGTCTTTTGATAGAGGTTGATCCCGTTTTCGGCCAGAACCCGGGCCATGAACGTCGCGTTCGAATCCTGGATCTGGCCCAACAGCAATTCGGTGCCGATCATGAGGGTTTCTGTCTGCATGGTTCGTCTCCTCGGTGGGAAGAGCGGACTATAACAAAAAAAGCGCATGCCGCGCATGAAATGGCCGCGAGGGGTGTTGTAAACGTTGCTGGTGTTCGCGCAAGGGTGGATCAGTGTGGTAAACTGACGCTTCGTTGTCGATGCAGTGTGAATACCGGCCGACGAGGCCAGAGGAGCCGCGGACAGAGTTGAACGGCGTGGTGCGCAAACCCAGGTTGACCGAAGTGGTGGCCATGAAGGCACTACTGGATCAGGCCTCGGCGACGGGCAGCGTGTTGCCCAGGGAATTGCCGGAACTTTACGAGAACGTCCGGGATTTCTATGTGTATGTTGACGCGGAAGGCATCGGCGGCCTGGTTGCCCTGCATATCGACATGGTGGATCTGGCGGAGGTCCGCTCGCTCGTGGTGCGGGAACGGCTTCGCGGCCAAGGCGTGGGTGAGAAACTGCTGGAAGCCGTGCTGAGCGAGGCCCGGGGCTTGGATATTGCCCGGGTCTATGCCTTTACGCGCGTGCCGGTTTTCTTCGAGAAGAACGGGTTTCGGGTGGTGGACAAGGAGCAACTGCCGTACAAAGTGTTCAAGGATTGCAGCCGCTGCGGGCTGTTTCCGGGATGCGATGAAATCGCCATGGTTCGGGACTTGTCGGCGGAATCCGGGACGGAGTAACAGGAGAGGACATGCTGGAAGGAAGAATCGGGTTCCTGGGGTATGGCAACATGGGATCGGCCATCCTCGAAGGTTTGGTGCGGACGGGGGTGCTCGATGTGAAACGCGCCCTGGTTTTTGATCCTGCTCCCGAGCGCCAGGCGGTGGCGGCCGATTTGGGGGCCGAACTGGCCCCGGATGCCGTCGCCCTGTCGCATTCGAGCGACGTTCTTCTACTGGCGGTGAAACCGCAGATGATGGCTGCGGCGTTGGACGAGGTGGGCGGGGCGATTCGTCCCGCAACGCTCGTGATCTCAATTGCGGCGGGGATTTCGATTGACTTCCTGGCGAAGCGCGTGCCGCAGGGCGTCCGGGTAGTTCGGGTGATGCCCAACACGCCGGCGCTGGTCCGGACGGGCGCCGCGGGCATCGCGCTGGGGCCCGGCTGCACGGACGAAGATGCTGCCACCGCACGGCTGGTTTTCGAGTCTATTGGAACGGTCGAGATGGTTGAGGAAAAGGACATTGACGCGGTGACGGCCCTGAGCGGCAGTGGTCCCGCTTATTTCTTTTACGTGGTGGAGTGCCTGGTGCGGGCGGGGGTGGCGGAGGGCCTCGCGGAGCCGGTGGCGGCGCGGCTGGCGGCGCAAACCCTGCTGGGTGCGGGCACCCTGCTTCGGACGAGCGGCGAGAGCGCCGCGGTGCTGCGGCAGAAGGTGACCTCGAAAGGAGGCACCACCGAGGCGGCCCTGAAGCGCTTCGAGGCGGAAGGATTGGAGCAAGTGATTCATTTGGGTGTGCACGCGGCAGCGGCACGATCCCGTGAACTGGGCGCGTAATCCTAAGGAGAGACTGCAATGGATGAGACGAAGGACATCGAAATTGACCTGGTGACCCTGATGGGCGAAGAGCTTCCCGTGGCCCCCAAGGACGTGTATCACGCGAAGTTCAAGGGCAAGGTCTTCGGCGGCTACAACCGCGTCGAAGTGGATGCGTTCCTCGAGAAGACGGCCGCGGCCTTCGAAGCCGTGGTGCGCAAGCTGGCGGAAGCCGCCGCGGAGAACGAGGACATGCGCGCCCAGGCCGCCGCCGCCCGCGAGTTGCAGGCCAGTCTGCGCG